>JAJDTJ010000011.1 GCA_022827225.1 Candidatus Poribacteria bacterium
AAAGGATACCTCTTTTTCTGCTTTAAAACACCTTAATTCTTAAAATTGTCCAAACTTTAGTAACACACAAAACTCGTAGAAAAATAGAGAGAGTCTTCAAAACACGACACGAAACAGGCAGAAACTGTCCAAACTATAGTAAAACTAATGAGCACTAAGAATTTCTGCATAGTGATAAAGTCCTTAAAAAAATGGTTTCCTTTGTTTATAATATTTGATACAATGTTTTGGAGAGCAGGCGGAAGTTGTGCTTTCTCCAATGCAGTTGAAAGTTGTATCATGCAAGCATTTTAATCTTGCAGGTACACTTTAATATATCATTATCCTTTAATTTTTGACAATAGGCAAGTGTTTCTGTGTCACACATATCTATTATGGAAAATTTAATTACAGTGATTGGCCGTGGTCATTCTGGGACGCGCGCCATCTCTCATACACTATATGCCAGCGGTGTTTTCATGGGAAGTCAGCTGAATCCCTCTGGCGATAAGATTCCGCCGCAAGATATGTACGCCGCTTGCCGGGTCCTGGCACAGTATGTCAAATGGGACGGTGGACTCTCTTGGGATTTCAGACATCTTTTTACGATGCCGATTGATCCGGAGTTTGAATGGCTCATTAATGCGTATTTGGCGGATGTGTTTCGGGATACGTCTCCGCATAAAGGCTGGAAAATTCCGGAGACGACGCTTGTCTATCCGTGGATCGCCCGGATGTTCCCTGATATAAAGTACATCCACTGGATCCGGGATCCGCGAGACTGTATTCGGTCGAGCCATAAAACGGACGACCTTCGTGATTTCGGTATTGACTATCCTGCGACAGACGACATCTATAAAAAGCGTGCGATCTCTTGGATTTATCAGTATCAACTCATGAAAGCGACACCGATGCCTAAAAATGTGATTCAGGTCCGTTTTGAGGACTTTGTTTTAGATCAGGAACGTACGCTCAAAGCACTTGAGAATTTCTTAGGTATCCCGTTAGGACGGATCATCGTCCGTGAGGATGCAGTGGCGCGCTGGCAGCGAGACATCGCAGCACTCGAACCGGGTGCCTCGTTACCGCAATACGAGTTTGAATTTCTGAAAGAAGCGATTGTTGAAAACGGTTACCCCTTAACAGCAACGTAAACAGCGAAAGGAACACTTATGTCAACGAATACGCCTTACCGGGTTGGACTTGTTGGAACGGGTGGCATCGCCAATGCCCACGGCGGTGCATGTCAAGAGGCACCGAGTGCTGAACTGGCGGCTATCTGTGATGTCTCAGAAAATGCCTTAGCCGGTTTCGGTGAACGGTTTAACGTGAAACCTGAAAACCGCTACCTGTCTTTAGCGGAGATGTTAGACAGTGAAGACTTGGATATCGCTATTATCTGTACGTGGGGTGCATACCACGCCGAAGTCGGTATCCAGATTGCAGAATCGCAGCAGGTCAAGGCAATTTTGTGTGAAAAGCCGTTCACGTCAACGGCGGCAGAAGCGGAAGCGTTTGTCGGCGCGGCACAAGAGAACGGCGTTTTAGTGGCAGAGGCGTTTAAGTTCCGGCATCACCCGATGCATCTCAAAGCGAAGGAACTGATCGATTCCGGGGCAATCGGCGAGTTTATGACACTCCGCAGCACCTTCTGTACGGGTGGTGGTGGTGGCGGCCCCGAAACCCGTAAACCGGAAGCAAATTGGCGATTTAATAAAGCGAAAGGTGGCGGGAGTATCTACGATCTGGCATGCTACAATATCCACCATGCCCGATTTATGTTCGGCGCTGAACCGATCCGGGTCTCCGGAGCATCTCAAGCAGGATTAGAAGTTGATGATGCGTCCTATCTATTGTTGGTTTTTCCAAACGAAAAAACCGCCCAGATTTCTACCGGCTTTAATTGTGCCGGCGGACAATATGCAGAAATGACAGGGCTGGGGGGCATGCTTCGAATTGATGCCGCCTGGAATAATAGCGGTTCTCAAGTTAAAATTGTGCTACAGAATAGAGAAGGTCAGCAAGTGATTGATATTGAGTCTTGCAATCAGTTTGCTGCGCAACTTGAGCATATGTGTGAGTGTTTAGCGACTGGACAACCGCACCGTATCTCACCGGAAAGTTGCGTGAATCAGATGCGGGTCATTGATGCAGCCTTTGAAGCGATGGCGACGGGACGGACGGTCGAATTAGGATAATTTATGGCTACTTTTGCGGAAACGAAGGCATTGACCTTCGATGTGTTCGGTACAATTTTAGATTTAAGTGGTAGTCTTACACCATTTATTAGTGAATCGTTGGATGCCCACGCTGCAACCGATGTGTCCGCAGATGAATTTTGGGGGCAGTGGCGCTACAGACAACGGATTGAGCAGTATCAAGACACGATTATGATGCTCGGACATAGCGGCTATCTGGAGACGGTGCGCCGCGCGTTGCACTACACATTGAGACGGCACAGTATAGATACCTTGCCTGACACGGTAAAAGCGTTTATGCATGGCTGGGAGCACCTTTCGCCGTTCCCCGAAGTTTTGGCTGCACTCTCGCGCTTGAAATCGCGCTATCGGTTAGCGGTCTTGTCGAACGGGGATCCATCGTTTTTAGACTACCTTGTGAGAGAACGTATTGGGTGGGATTTCGACGATGTAATCTCCGTTACATCGGTTGGTGCGTTCAAACCACATCCGGCAGTCTATCGAGCCGCCGCGAGGGACTTGGGACTCGAAGTCAACGAGTGTATGATGGTGTCAGCGAACTCGTTTGACATCGTAGGTGCGCGAGCCTGTGGCTATAGGGGCGCCTTTGTCAACCGATACTTGCTGCCTTATGAAGAGACCTCGTACCAACCGGATGTAACCGTATGCGATTTTACGGCGTTGGCAGACGCGCTGCTGTGACGGTCATTACAACACATCGGCACTGCTACCGATCTTCTTCAATCCGCGGGTGAAAACTACGTCCGTGACTATCGGTCAAAAGTACATTGGACAATTTGACAACTATGGGTTTGACAGCAATAACCTCAAAAGTAACAGTGGCTAATTTACAATTCGCAATGGGATCGCGTGAACGCGTATAAGCGGCAAGTTTTACACGATTTTCAGACACAGCGGGAGTAACAAAAACTGTTTCATCCGGTAGGTTACCAACTGTGCTGCTAATATAACGGAGAGTCGTAGCATCAAACTCCACGGATGCTTGATACGCTATTGCCCGCCTTTCACCTGAAACATTAAGTCTAAAAGTTAATTGCTCACCGATTTTTGTCGGTTGAAACAGGTTTGGTGAAATGCTCACAAGAGTCTGTTTTGGAGGGACGAGTGCCCATAGTCCGACCGTACTGTCACCACCAGCACTAGCAAGCGTGAGTCCGTCCGGACTGAAAACGACACACTCAACCAGTGATGTGTGCCCCACGCGTGTTTTCAGTAGTGTCCCTTTTATTGCATCCCACAGTCGAATTGTTTTATCCGTCTTGCCCCCAGCACTTGCGATCATTTTCCCATCTGAGCGGAAGGCAATGCTCAAAACATCATCAGTATGCCCTCTGAGGGTTTTTAGATGTGTGCCATTTGCTGCGTCCCATAAGCGGATAGACCTATCCCAGCTGCCACTTGCGATTGTTTTTCCATTTGGACTGAACGCGATACAAGTGACACTTGATTTATGCCCTGTAAGAGTTTTCAAATGCCTACCGGTTGTTATATTCCATAACCGAATTTGACTATCCTTTCCCCCGCTTGCGAGCGTTTGACCATCAGGGCTAAACGCTATAGCTCGAATATCATACTTGTGTCCGGTGAGAGTTCTCAGGTGTGCACCTGTCGTAGCATTCCATAGGCGAATTGTCGTGTCCCAACTGCCACTTGCGATTGTTTTTCCATCTGGACTGAACGCGATCTGCCAGACCCTCGCGGTATGCCCCTTGAAAATTTTTAGCGGTTCACTTGTAGCAGCATCCCACAAACGAACAGTATTGTCTCCACTTCCGCTTGCGATTGTTTTTCCATCTGGACTGAACACCACACTATAAACTCTATCTGTGTGCCCTATAAATTTTCTGGGTTGAGTCCCTGCGACAAGGTCCCACACCCAAATCATCGTGTCCCATCCACCACTTGCGATTGTTTTTCCATCTGGACTGAACGCCACACTTCGCACCCAATACGTATGACCAAAAAGGAAGTGTTGACCTGTGGAATGTTGGCTGAATACATAGGGCAGAAAGCAGAAGGTTATTATCGCTAAAATGCCTAAAAACGTTGTTTTCATAGGGGAGGTATTCTTTGAAGAATTTGTTTGATTGAATTTCAATGCTTTATCTGGGATTTCGCTTTACCCCACAATGTGGTTATAACCGATGCTGAAGGCGAAACGGGGAGCTGCTTCGGGTTAAACCAATTGCCGGAGCGGTTGCTGCCTTTGTCTGTAAGTTGTGTAATTTTATGCCATCCGTGGACCAAGTGGGGTCCCCACTATGTGCGCTATTCAAAAATTTAGAAGTTGTCAGTTAACAGGACTCAGTTAAAGAGGTATCTTGTGGCAGTGAAACGAAAAGTAACCGCCACAAGGGGGTGACTGATAACTGAAAGATTTTTTTCGTAGGAAAAATCGTACTGAAAACTGTTAACTGTGTACTCGCCTACTTCCGTATTAACATTTTTCGGGTTGCGGTGAAATCGTCTGCTGTTAGCGTATAGAAATATACGCCACTCGCAACCGGTTCTCCCATTTCATTTTTGCCATCCCAGTATACAGCGCGGTGCTTGTCCTCATAGATACCGGCAGGCTGATGCCCAATCGCAAGCACCCGGATCATCGTACCATTCGCTTCGTAAATACGCACTGTGACTTCCGCAGGAGTTGCCAACTGATACGGTATCCAGGTCTCCGGATTAAACGGATTCGGATAGTTCGCGAGGAGCGCTGTCTCTTGTGGTGTCAACGCTGCGAGGAGTTGTTCGAGTCCTAAGATACCCTGCTGGAAAGCGGGGTCCGTTAACGCCAATTCTCGTGCTTCACGGAGCCACTGTTCAACATCTGCTCTTGAAAAGTCAATTTCTGCGTCTCGGTTCCACACCGTCGGTGCAGCAGCAGCGTCCGCCATTGCAGCTGCTACGAGTGTGAGATCAACGATATTAACGACTCCATCTCGGTTGACATCGGCTAAATTTTCGCCAGTCTGCTTAAAGTTTGCGGCAACGAGTGCCAAATCTTGGACGTTCACGATAGCATCACCGTTCACATCGCCAGTTACGAGCATCGGTGCTATCACCTGTCCCGTTGTAACGCGCGCGTATGAAGCCATACCAGAACTATCAGTGAGAAGGACATCAGATAAGGTCAGCTTAGATGCTTTAGGAGCAACGACCTCAAATGTAACATTGGCAAGCGTACCTGAACCGGTGGCATTACCTGCAAGAGACGTAGCAGCGAGCGTCACTCTATTCTCTGTAACGAGAGCGGGGACAGCATACGCGCCCGATGGGAGGTAATCTCCATTCGTACTTTCGAGATAGCGGAGTGCGGAAGCGTCAAACCGTATCGTCGCCTGATAGCCCGCCACGGCACTCCCGTCTGTAATACGCAAGGCGAGTGTAATCCGCCCCCCGATTCCGAGGGATCTGACCGGAGAAGGCGCAAAACCGACCATTGCATAAGTTTTGGAGGAAGGTGTGAACCGCCACAGAAGCGCTGTGCCATCTACACTCCCACTTGCAAACGCATCGCTATTCGGACTAAATGCAACGGTCAGAACTTCACCGGTATGTCCTGTAAACGTCTGTTCGAGTTGATTAGAGACCATATCCCATAGACGGACGGTGTTATCCAAACTTCCACTTGCCAGCATACTGCCGTCAGGACTGAATGCGATGCTAAAGACGGAGTCCGTATGTCCGGTCAGTGTGCGTTTGTGTTCGGCGAAAGCAGGGTCCCATAGGCGAATAGTGCCGTCGTAGCTCGCGCTTGCAAGTGTCGCGTCATCCGGACTGAACAAGACGTGTCGGACGTAATCCGTATGTCCGGTCAGTGTATGCGTGTGTTGACCGGAAGCGACATCCCATAAGAAGACGTTATTGCCAGTGCTGCCACTTGCAAGCATTGTACCGTCGGTGTTGAACGCGATACTCAGGATCGCATTTGTATGCCCTGTGAGCGTCTTTCTCTGTTGACCAGAGGCAGCGTCCCATAAAACAATAGTCCTGTCCAAACTACAACTTGCGATTGTATCCCCGTTTGGACTGAACGTAATTCCTCTAACGGCGTCTCTGTGTCCGGCAAGTGTCCGTATATGTGCCCCGGTAGTCGCGTTCCATAAGCGGACCGTGTCATCGTCAGCGGCACTTGCAAGTGTTGCGCCATTCGGGCTGAACGCGACGGCATTGATCCACCCGTCATGTCCTGTGAGTGTCAGGGTTTGTGTATTAGAGGTAGCGTTCCAGAGGTAGATGTTTCCGTTTGCACTACCGGTTGCGATGGTTCCACCGTTCGGACTATACACAACGCTACTAATATAATTGGTATACCCGGTGAGTGTCTGTCGAAGTCCGCCGAAGACGGCATCCGATACGAGGATGGTACCTTCCACATCAGCGCTTACGACCGTTCCACTGCTAGGACTAAACGCAACACTAATAACAACACTTGTATGATCGTCGATCGTCAGTGTGTGCTGCCCAGAAGTTGTATTCCAGATGCGGACGGTAGTGTCCGTGCTCGCGCTTGCGATTGAATTACCATCTGGTGAGAACGCAATACTCAAAATTGAACCGAGGTGTCCGGTCAGGGCGCGTTGGACGACACCGAAGGTGGTATTCCAGAAACGGATTGCACCATCTGCGCCAGCACTTGCAAGGTTGCCATCAGTTGGACTGAAAGCGAGCGTATAGACAGCGTCGGTATGTCCGGTCAGTGTGCGCTCTTCTTCACCAGTGGTGACGTTCCAGAGCCGGACGGTGGTGTCTGCTCCACCACTTGCGACGGTTCTACCGCTCGTACTAAAAGCGACAGCAAAGACAACATCCGTGTGTTCTGTGAAGGTCTGCAGTTCTTCAGCGGTGTTGACGTTCCAGAGCCGGACGGTGGTGTCTGCACTCCCACTAGCGAGCGTCAGCCCGTTGGGTGCGAAGGCGACCCCATAGACAATATCTGTGTGCCCGGTCAATGTTTGCAGCTCCGCCCCTGTAGTAGCGTTCCACAACCGAATGATACCATCCCTACCGCCACTTGCGAGCGTTGTACTATCCGCGCTGAAAGCGATACTATTGACCCCTTGTGCATGTCCTGTGAGCAGAGCGACTTCTTGGAAAGTCTGCATATCATAGAGCCAAATACCGATAGATGTCGCGACAGCCAAGCGGCTGCCATCAGGTGAATACTTTAGTTCGTTTATCCAACCTTTACCGAGCCGCGCCTTTGCACCGCTCGGTAAATTGAGCGATGCGGGCTGCTGGGCAAAACAGATCGGTAGACATGTATTAAAAAAGAGGAATAGCGTTAACAAGATTGCAAATCGTATTTTTTTCATTATAATCTCTCAGTGATCCTTTTTTTCCACAAGTTGCCATCCTTGTAGCATAATCTGTTAATAGTTTTCAGTATCCAATCAAGACCATACGAATACTTCGTTATCGTCCGGAGAATATCCGATAAAAACAGCCAAGACGATTCGGGCGCGCGTGCCTTGGACGGGTGGTACTTCATGGATGCAGCGGGTGTTGAAAAAGTAGAGGTCCCCCTGCTGCAAATCGACTTGATAGTTCTCTATACCGTTGTCATCGGCGTATTGGTCAAAAGTCTCTTCGGCAATATACGGTTGAATTTCCTCCGACCAGAGGCACCGATGCAAGATAGCTTGCGTACCTTTTCCGTTTTCATCGGCATTTTGGACGCACAACACGCCTGCGAATTGGTGTTCAAAACGGTAAACGGCATAGTTTGTGCGTTGCTCACGGTATTTAACGTGATCAATATGTGGTTTGTAGCTATGTGTTTCGTAGTGGACTCGGAAAATCGCGGGCCCGTAACAGGCGCCATCGGGTTCACGTGCGACCTTTACCACCTTTCCCGGAGAAAGCGCGTCAAGCGACCGGTATATGAGATCAACCGGGTTATCAAATCCATTAAATAGGAAACTAAAGAGGTGTTGCGTCGCTTTTGCGTGTGCTAAAAATTTTGCTTTATCGCTGCCGCGGTTTCCGAGACTCGTGCCGATGTCAATCCGTGTGCGTTTGTCAGCGGAGTTGATGTCCGCTTCATCGCGCATGAGTCCGATATTTGTGAACCGTTCTATGAGTCCTTGACATTGAGAAGGTGAGTAGGCGTTCCGAAGGATAATAGCGGGCATCTCCGCTTGAGAGAGCGCGTAGATCGGGTCGCTGTACGTTTTACAAACCGTCTCAAGGTCAGGCTCGGCAGGGAGCCAGTTATTTATAGCGTTCATGTTAACCTCCGTCCAAATTCTCTCACTGTTTTCTCCTGCTGACTCCGGATTCACAGGTGCAATCAGAATCTCGGATTGAAGAGGTAATCGTAATCATCTATTTTTTGATCAGCGAAGTCAATGAATTCAGCATTCGGGTCGAGATCACTATTTTCAAAAGCGGCTTCACACCCAGTCTTATATTTCAGTCGCCGGTTGGATTTGAGCCAATGGACGCGGTAAATCATCGCTATCATGTGGCGCGGCTTGTCCGATGGATTCGGGACACCGCGATGCCACAGGCGCATGTCTCGAATCAGTGCACTGCCCTTCTTCGCATTCCCCCGGATAGGGGGACAGATTTTACGGCGGGCTTCCTCAACTTCCGGCTCTATCCCGTGCTCACCGACTTCAAGATGCGAACCGGGCCAGAGTTCTACACTCCCATTTTCCTCGATTGTATCCTGCGGTGAAATATTGACGACGACTTCTGTTGTTGGGTGCGCGATTTTTTCGTCGGGCCACAGGTGAGCACCGTCTCTGTGGAGCGGTTGTGTTGTGCTACCGGGGCAGTTCGTGTTGCCGTTGTAAAAATTATTATAAAGCCCTGGACCGAGCAGCTCCTTCGTTACTTGGACAACATAAGGGTTCGCGACGACATCTCTGAAGATATATGGTGCAAACGGTGGCGGTCCCTGCTGGAGATGCCCTTTCAGTTTACCTGCTCCACCCCATTTCCCCGCATCAATAAGGATTTGCGAATCGGCATCCATCCGTTCGCGAAGAATGTCCAAGTGCTCGTGGCTAACGACGTTTTCTAAGATCACATAACCATCAACGCGAAGTGCCTTGATGGCTTCTTCTACATGCGCATCCGTCAGTTTTTCTGATGCTAATTCTTGTGGTTGAACCGTTATGACCATCGTGTGTCCCTTCAATGAAAAAATTCGGTATAAAGTGCTTGAACAGCCGTCTCCATATCGTCGGATTTTATGCCGAACATCATGCTGACCTCGTTTGAGCCTTGATTAATCATCTCAATGTTGACACCGGCACCGGCTAACGCGCCCGTTGCCCGAGCAGCGATACCGACTGTATGGCGCATTCCCTCGCCGACAACCATGACTAAGGAGAGTCCACGTTCTACGAAAACATCTTCAGGGGCAAGTGTTTGCCGAATCTGTTCGATAACGCGTTTCTCTTTCTCCACTGTGAGACTCTCTTCTCGGATGATAACGGACATGTTATCTATTCCAGACGGGACGTGTTCAAAAGAGATGTTTTCGGCTTCCAATATCTGTAGCAACCGTCGTCCGAACCCGATCTCACGGTTCATCAGGTATTTGCTGAGATAGATACAGGAGACACTTTCCATTGCGGCGATGCCGACAACAGGGATCTCGGTTGAGGTGCGGTTTGGAACGATTAGAGTCCCATCTGCTTTCGGGTTGTTCGTGTTTTTGATGTTGACAGGTACTTGTGCCCGATAGACGGGTTCTAGGGCTTCATCGTGGAATACAGAGAACCCTGCATAAGAGAGTTCACGCATCTCGCGATAGGTCAGTTCGGCGATAGGTGCAGGATTTTTAACGATAGACGGATTCGCTGCGAACACAGAATCAACATCAGTAAAGTTTTCATAGACCTCTGCGCGAACTGCCCCTGCAAGAATAGCGCCTGTAATATCTGATCCGCCGCGCGAGAAGGTGACAATATTTCCTTGTTTTGAATACCCGAAAAATCCGGGAAAGATGGTGATACCGGGACGTTCTTGTAGGCTCCGTAGCCGGTTGTATGCCTCTGGTAGTACTTGTGCGTTGCCGGGTTCGCCGGACAAGAGTAACCCTGCGTCCTTCGGATTCACGTAATGTGCCTCTACCCCGCGTGCCTGCAGTACTTGTGCGATGAGGCGTGCGCAGTTATCCTCGCCGCCTGCCTTCATTGTGTCCATATAAAGATCGGCATCGGTGGTACTGTTTTCGAGACGTTCCATGAGATCACTAGCGATAGGCTCCGCGCTCTCGGCAGGGAGTCCTAATTCAGAAATGATGCTTCGGTAGCGTTCAATAGCTTCAGCACATTCGGATGCGCCGAGTTTTCCAGCGAGGCGCTCTGATGCCGCGGCAATGAGCAGGTCGGTCACTTTGATGTCTTGGCTGTGCCGTTTTCCGGGGGCAGAGACGACGATGAGGCGGCGTTCCGCGTCAGCAGTGATAATGTCACAAACTCGGCGCACTTGCTCCGCTGTAGCAAGCGAACTCCCGCCAAATTTAGATACTTTTAGCAATCTGGTCCTCCCATTTTTATTTTAGATGTGGAAAAATTCTACTACCGTCTGCTGTCCATTTTGAATAACATTTTGCGTCAGTCTATTAATTTTATGGTAATTTCGGATATTTGTCAAAGATTTTTTCCAGAACCATTCAATTGTCATGGATCACGCTTGTAGGCGGCGTTTCTAACTCCGACTCTGGTTTCCGATAGCAGTGCGTATCCATTTCCAATAATGTCTGGAAAAGACCGAAAACTGAATGATCTAGCGTTGATAAATATAGACTAAAAACAGTAAATAATGATATAATCTCTGACATGGGTGAGTATCCGTTCAAAGTTAGGGTTTTCGCTCATGTAAAAAAAAAGTATGTGCGGACGAAACAACCGCCGAGATCATAAAATCGGATAGGAGAGACAGACGACATGGAAAAGCAGAGCCATCCGCTCGATGAAAATCAGAACCATCCGCTCGATGAAACTTCTCTCTTGATGACAGGGTTTGGACCTGTCGTCTTGATAGGCACTTATAAAGGGGGGCACCGCGTCATCGTCGAAGCTGTGAAAACGTATGACATCGTTACAAACGTAGGAGTTGTCTCAAAGCGGGATGTCATGTTCGCAATCAAGGCGGACACCTTGGAAGCCGTTAAGACGGGCATCGCTTTCGATGCAAACGTCAAAAAACGAAATCTCCGAACGGCGATCAAGATCAGAGATCGCCCCAAAGTCTTAAGGAGGCGGAACCTTGAAAGAGCAGCTAACAAAACCGTGCATCTCGTCATGAGAAGTGGTCATATCCTACGCGGGCGGCTTGTGAGAAACTCACGCTATAACCTCGTGCTGGAAATCAATCAGCAAACCGTGCTGGTATATAAGCACGGCGTTCTTGAATTTAAAATCCGCTGAAAACACTGGCACAGATTCGAGGTGACTTTTTCAGAAATATCTGCTATACTAATGCAAAATCTAATTTCCAAAATCTAATTTCAAGGATGGAGTTAAACTTTTGATGAAAAATGAATGGGTTGTTTACGAAGGGAACGATGGTCCCGGTAAGGGCAAACATATTGTGCTCGTCAGTGGCGATGAAGAGTATCGCTCTGAAGAGGCGTTACCTATGTTGGGGAAAGTGTTAGCCACACATCACGGATTTAAATGCACGGTTCTATTTGCTATTAATCCAGAGACAAATGAGATTGATCCGGAGGTCCAGACCAACATTCCGGGACTTCATAACTTAGAATCCGCGGATATGCTGGTGCTGTTCACGCGTTTCCGCGAACTGCCCGATGAACAGATGAAGTATATCGTTGACTACACGAACGCCGGCAAACCTGTGATGGGACTCCGGACGGCGACACACGCTTTCAGTTATAACCGCGACCTTGATAGTCCCTACGCCAAATACAGTTTTAATAATAAAGATTTTGAAGGCGGCTACGGTAGACAAGTGCTCGGCGAGACGTGGGTCAACCACCATGGACATCACGGGAAAGAGAGTGCCCGGGGTGTTATTGATGAAGCGATGCAAGACCATCCGATTCTCAAAGGCGTTGACGACGTTTGGGGTCCCTCCGATGTCTACGGCATTAATTCTTTGACAGGTGATTCCAAAGTCCTTGTCCACGGACAGGTATTGGTCGGTATGGAACCTACAGATGCGCCGAAACCTGACACTGTCACGATGCCGATGGCGTGGATCAAAACCTATACAGGTGACGATGGCAACACCTCACGCGTTTTTAACACGACAATGGGTGCTTCTGTCGATTTAGAGAGCGAAGGGCTCCGCCGCCTTCTTGTCAACGGTTGTTATTGGTGTATGGGGATGGAGGACGCAATTCCCGATAAAAGCGTTGTCGATTATGTCGGCGATTACGAACCGACGTTCTTCGGTTTCGGCACATTTACAAAGGGTGTCCGTCCGGAAGACCATGCAATGTAAGGCTAACGCTTTTGGAATCTTTAAGTCATATAGGGCGGATTCTCGCATCCGCCCTATGCTATTGTCAGATGAACCAGAAGCTCTTACGCCCAAAGACGCAGTTTATTCTTCAATGTTGTGTTGCCTATTCTTCTGCAAGCGAAATGTGCAATATCCCACTATCTTCAGTAGCACTATAGAGTTTATTGTTAACAATAGTGAGAGCATTGATTTTATCCAGCACTTCTGAAGAGATCCGTTTCCATTGACTTCGGGGGTCCAACTGATAGATTCCGATATTGCCAACACCATAGACTGTGGAGCCATCTACAGCAAATCTGTCTATAATCGGACGCGTACCGGCATTATCGGTTAACACGCGCCAATGTGCGCCGGTTTCGGAACTTAAGACCCCTGCATCTGTTGCGACATAAACTGTTGAACCGACAAAGGTTATCTCCTTGAAATCGGCGAAGTAGAGAGGAACGTTGGGTGTAATGTCTCTCCAGCTGCTGCCTCCATCAAACGACTGAAACAGTTTACCATTGCGTTTGCCGACATAGATGGTTTCGCCCGAAACCGCTAATTTGAGATCCTTGCTGTCGTTGTCATAAGACTCTTGGCTCATGTCTGTTAATCCTGTGTTTGTCCATTCCAAATCATCAAGCCTCCTCCTAAAAAGCCTACGTCCGTATTCAGCATAGAACACATCGTTACAAACTTCGACTGTTGTGGGTTCCTCGTCACAGACTTCGACTGTTGTGGTTTCGTCATCCTTTCTAAGTACAGGAGGTGGAATGATTGATACGATTGATGGATGCTCTTTTTCAGAGCTGTCAGATAAGTAGGGCTCTTTCGCTTCCTTGCTACCTGTCCGTACCTTATCGGGCAATGCTTCATCAAAAGTGGGTACGCTTTGAACTGGACTGCGTATATTCCCATCTGTAGATAAGCCGAAAATTTGCAAGTTGTTATCATCTACATGTGAAAGAAAATAAAGATTGTTGGCATCAACTATCAATTTTAAAAAACTAAAGAAGTGAGAGACACGAGCACTGTCCGGTTTTGATAATTCATTTGTAATTCTAGTCACCTTCCCAAAAGACCTCTCGGCAATTGAGAGTTTTTTCCAAGACACACCTTCGTCAGTTGATTGATACACCGCATAACCGGTATGCGCGTATAACCTGTTGTTGAACACAACTAAATCCTTTAGCCTTGTTCCGACTATCCCATCTATCAGTAGGTGCCACCGCTTTCCGCCATCAGTTGTGCGATGCACGCCGAAAGGATCAACTTCGTAAAATGTCGTCTCGTTTACAGCCACAACTGGCAGACTATTAATCATAAACATATCCGTATCCCCTGGAAGTTCTGTCCAGGTTTGCCCATTATCTGTTGAACGATGCCGTTGGTCGGCAGTTACCGCTAAAAGCACTTCACCAACAGCCGAAATCGTCATACCAGAGGGTATCAGTCGATCGTAAGATTTATAACGGGGTGTTATTTCCGTCCACGACGCTCCGAAGTCAGCCGAATGGAAAATCTTGAGTGCATGCGACTCATTTCTTGGCACTTCTTGTTCTACCTCTATTGGCGTGAATCCCAACAGATCGGGCCCCGTTCCAACGTAGAGGTTATTCTCAGACACCGCCAAGGTGTAAATGGCTCTTGATGTCTCCACCGGCAACTTTTGCCAAGCGCCTGAGTTGAGACGATAGAGACCGCGCGCTGTGCCAGCAAACACTGTTTTTTTAACAGCAGCCACTGCAGAAATCGTTTTGTTTGCTAATCCGTCATTAAATAAGTTCCATTGTGTGCCACCGTCTGTAGATTGATAAATCCCTCCATCTCTGAGGGCAAGATACATCGTCCGACGTGCTTGTGAGTCGGTGCGAGGTGCCGCCGCTCCTACTTCATCAATGATGATGAGACCAACAGCGTCTCCCTTTGGTCTGGGACCGATCGTCCGCCACGTTTCACCCTTATCACTCGACGTAAATATTTCATCGGTGGATACTATGTAAAGAAGACCGCCATGTTCTGCCATCGGCGTTAGCGATTTACCGATTGGAATATCTGCGTTGATGCGTGTCCACGCGGTCGCATCTGTTCTTAATCTGTATATGCCTGTCGGAGCAACAGCATAGACAGTTCCTTCAGATGTAGCGAAGATATCGCGGACGTGCCCTCCCGGGGGCGCGCTCCCCTGCGTCCACCGCGAAGTCGAAAACTTAGCCGAATCTTCGAGTGTAACAGATGCTGTCGTCGTTGGAGAGACTTGTGTGCCGGTACCGCTGTTTTTACCTACAGAAGCAGCCCGACCCACTTGATTTCGCACTGTTGGTTTCGCCACAATATCAAGGATAATAGGTGTGTCAACAATTTCAATAGTGGGTTCAGATTCTGCTTCAAAACTGTACGGCTTCTGAAAACGCGCAAGATATTGGTTGCTCGCAGCGAGCAGCAGTGTAACCAAAACGGCAGCAGTCCCTAAAGCCGCCCACGGTAGCAACGGTTTGCCAGCTGGTGCCGGTGTCGGTTTTATATCAGCGACTTGTCTCATGATACGCTCAGTTACTTGGGCAGGGAAGGGGATACTTCCGAGTGTTTCGCTAACTAACAGTTCTTCTTGCCGTTCCTGTAAACGCTCGCGGCCCCGGCGAAGTCGACTTTTAACTGTGTTGACTGACACACCTAAGAATTTCCCAATCTCCTTCGCCGTCATCTCTCCGAGATAAAAGAGTGTCACCACCGTGCGTTCACTCTCCGGCAGCTTTGCCAAAAGTTTTTTGACAAGTTCGTGGCGATCCTCGGCGACATCTGTTTGCCGTTGCTCAGATACGTAATCCGTATAAGCGATTTCCTCGATTTCTTCCATAGGTGTGTCATCTAAGGATTGCACCGCCAATTTATTTTTTTGGAGCCATTTAAGGCAAAGCCGATTGGCGATGACATAAATCCATCCCGCAAACTGGTTCGGATTTTTTAGCTGCGCGAGATTCTTGTATACTTGAAGGAAAGTGTCTTGTGTAATCTCTTCAGCGATGTGAAAATCACCGACCTTCCGCCACGCCAGCGCGTGAATACTCTTTTGGTGCTTTCGGACTAAAACACTAAACGCCTCATCATTGCCTGATAAAATCCTACGAATCAGTTGAACATCGTTTTCTCTTTCCATCAGAAGACTCCGTGATTATATTCTGCCGAGTTTAGACAGACCCAGCGGTAAATAGACAATTTCTCTCAATATCAAGTCACCTTCCTATTGGAAAGTATACCAAATACGACAGTGAAATGAAACCCTAAAATTTGAAACACTGTTTTTGCCTTCTATAATTAAAGATATGATTTTGCGTCAGAAAGGGTGCATAATCTGTAGTAAAGTTTAGAATTAATAGGACACTCCACCCCGGTTCGGTTAGGAATTCGGATCGCAAGAAACACCCCAAGCAAAACCCTACCGGGGGATGAAGTGTCTCTTTATTTTTAGGATTCACTATAAAAACAGATTTTGCCATCATCTACCTTCTTATTGTGTTCGATCTGCACCTTGGAGCGTTCAACTTATTCATTAATGCGTTTAATGGCGTGTTCAATCTCCGCTTTGGTGCATTCAATCTCCGCTTTGGTGCATTCAATCTCCACTTTGGTGCGTTCAATTTCTACCAACTTGTCGATGTAAGCCGCGATGTAAACCGCTTTATACGTTTCCCAGTCATCTGTCGGTGGAATATCAAGAACGCCTGACTGCCACAGATTCGGATTGTCTTCCAGAAATGCCAAAGCATGCCGCTGTGATAGGTTGAACGCATACTCGTAGAAGTTTCCTATGATGATGCCTCTCTCCAAAAGCAGCTGAAGCCACTCCGCCCGTGGATACCTTGCATCTATCTCACTCATTGTAAGGTTACTGCTATAACTTTCAGTTTCTATACCGTCGCCCTGGCGCGATAAGCTCACTTCGGTTTTTGCGTGTCCCTTATTGTAATCCGCGTCTAAAGCTTTCATCAATTCCTGTGCATTTTGGGGACCGGTATATTTTTTGTCACTGGATGGTGCTTTCTCGTTGAAGTTGAGTTCAGTGCGTATACAGAACCGCATACTCGGCGATGTAATTTCAAGAACGTTTGCACTGTGAAAAGTCCTTTTCATTTTGTTTCTCCTTCAGAGGCGTTATGTTGCCTCGTTTTTCAATTTTAACCTTTGAACAATATTCGCCAAAAAAGGCGAGGTATTTGCGTAACGCAATAAATATCGCTGACAATTTGGCTATCCTTAGTCTCCCACAAAGTACTTTATATCAAATATCGGAACGGAAGAATTTCAGAAACGCCACGGTTGTCAATATGACTGCAAAGAAGCAGAGCAGCATCACATCTACCGCGGATTGACGGAGCGTTTCTCCTAAAGTCGTTATCTCCAAAGATGGCGGTTGTGTAATTTGGATAGGTCTGTTTTGCCTGCTATGCGTATAATCTATAATTTTACTGAACAGATCTGTATAGAGCATCTCATAATAGCGGTCGCCCGTTTGAAAATAGGTGCCTCTTTTTGCCTTTCCGGTCTGTGTCAGGTTTGTAGTGATATAAATTAAGGAAGAGGTCGGCGTGATTCGAGAGAGCATCTGCCCTAACTGTTCTTGCCGTTCAATTTCACGTGTATAATTCCGATCCAATTTGTTAGCATTGTTCTGAAATTTCGATCTATATTCCGCTTCAAAGGGTTTCATACGCTCAGTAATTTTTTTAGACATCTCCCCACTTATGTGTATGTGTCCCTTCTCGTTGGGCGGAATTTCCCTGATCATTTTATCCTGTTCCTTTTCGAGTGCTGCCTTGAAATCATCGCGCATGGCTGTTTTTTCCATGTAGACGCTCTGTGAAGTTTGTGTTGGTGCGATAAATTTGGCAGCAAGGAACCCAACGCGTGGCGTAATCAATACTGCAAACACCCAAACAGTAAAGGCAACGATGAGTGCTGTCTTAGAATTGTCTAAGTAGGTAGAAATTACTGTACCGATTGCAAAAAAGACACCGATGTAGAGCAACGAGATGATGGATAAACCGAGAACCCTCGGAAAAATTTCAGGTTCTCCGAGCGGGAATCCTTGCCAGACAAGCATCAGTAAGCCGAACAGCAACGACACCAAGAATGGAACGACAAACACCACGTATCCGCCAATCAATTTGCTCCATAAAAATAGGTCACGGGGTAAGGAATTAGCTAAGGTAATCCGAAGGGTGCCCGCTTCTCGTTCCCCGGCAACCGCATCGAACGTAAACAGTAACGCGAGTAGACTGAAAACAGTACCGACGACGAACAGAAAATCGAGATGCCCTAACAGATAGGAGAGAGAGGACACCAGAGCGGGTGCCCCTTGTGTAACCCCATTGCGGGTCATGCCAAGATAACTCGGCAATGCATCCGCTAACCCATTTGCGAAAACACTTAAAGGGGTCGGTTTGAGGATGAGTTTGGAAACTTCCAGTTCTGGATCCAGTGGCATCCCTGGGTTCATCGTAGTTTCTTCAATGTTTGCGAGTTTAACGGCTTCTTGGTAATCGACTAAATTCTGTTGATAATTTCGGTAACTGGTGGAAAGTGTCAGCGGGACGAGAAGGAGGCACATCACAAGGAGTGCAACAAAACGGACGCTCAGAATGTGATGCATAATCTCTTTCTGAATTAATGTTATTAACATTTGAATTCTCCTTCTATTTTCTCTTAATGAGGATTACGTTCTTTTAAAATCAATTTCCGTGAAGTGATGTATGTCTCCCTTTTATAATTAATGATATGGGTTTGGAGCGGAAAGGGTGCATAATCTGCACAAAATTGGGGGAAAAGCAATAAAGGCATGGAGCCATCTATTATTTTTTTATCAAAAAAGTCGTCAATCTCGTAGAAAAGTGATATAATATTTATGGCGTTATAGTTTATATGAACCAAACCCATAAACGAAGGGCAAAATGACAGCTTTAAAATTTCAAGACATAATTGCTGCGAGACAGGTCGTGGCGCGGTTTTTAAAATCTACACCACTCATTCACTATCCAGAATTATCGGAACGGCTCGGATTCCAAGCGTACATCAAACACGAAAACCACAACCCAACGGGTAGTTTCAAGGTGCGGGGTGGTCTGAATTTCATGCATCATCTGCCGCAAGCACAACGTGAAAGAGGTGTCATCACAGCGACACGTGGAAATCACGGACAGTCTATCGCCTACGCTGCAGCACAGTTCGGTGTTAAGGCGACCGTCGTTGTACCGCACGGCAATAACCCGGAAAAGAACAGCGCGATGCAAGCGTTCGGTGCTGAACTGATTGAACACGGCACCGACTTTGATGAGGCACGCCTGTTGTGTGAAACACTCGAAGCCGAACGCGGACTTTACTATGTTCATCCGTGTATGGAACCTGCACTCTTTCACGGGGTCGGCACCTATTCACTTGAGGTTTTTGAAAACCTACCGAATGTAGACGCCATTATCGTGCCTATCGGTGGCGGAAGCGGTTGCTGCGGCGCGATTACCGTCGCAAAGGCGATCAACCCGACTGTGAAGGTCATCGGCGTGCAGGCGGAGAACGCGCCCGCCATCTATCACTCATGGAAAGAAGGAAAGCGTGTGGAGACCGATTCTTGTGATACCGTCGCAGATGGACTTGCGACGCGTGTACCGTTCCCACTACCGCTCTCTATTATTAAAGACGGTATTCACGATATTGTGTTGTTGAACGAAGCTGAACTCGTAGACGGTATTCGTCTGGCGTTGCGTTGGACACACAACTTGGCGGAAGGCGCAGGCGCAGCACCGATCGCGGCTGCACATAAACTCACAGATACATTGGCAGGGAAAAATGTGGTGATGGTGATGACCGGCGCAAATCTCGATACGGAAACACTCAAAGCAACACTCGCCTACCAGTTGTGAATCACATAGACGGGTGATGATCTATCAACCAATCGGACGGTTGCCCATTCTGCGCCATCTACGAACTCGTTGCGGAGGGCGTTTGTTAGGGCGGGGTGGATCTGTAGCGATGCCAAATCCCATCGCAGGTTTTCGCTTTTTTCGACGACGACGTTCTCGGTGTCCGCAATGAGCGAGACGCGTTGTAACCGGTCGCTCTTTCGGGTTAACCGAACGGTTGATAAGACGTAATGGATTGTCTGCATCGGGTCTCGCATTTCGGCATGGTAGGATTCATCCGCAGATAGGCGGTAATGCCCGAAACGCATCAACTTTAGGTTGCCGAGGAAGTGGTCTGTCTCGTACACCTCAGGATGCGGTAAACCGCCATAGATAACAATATGCCGGCATCCGTATTCTCGGAGTGCATAATCGACAGCAAGTTGCCCGTCGGTATAGTCTTTATCTGTCTGTCCAACCCATTCTTGGACGCTCTGTTTTGCCTGCGTCTCTCCTTGGACAACCGAATCCATATCACCAATGAGAACATCGGGGATAAGCGGTGCCTCTCCATACTGATTTAATGTATCAAATATCCGAATCCCGCCATCGGCACAGATCGTAGGAAAACGGTTCGCGACTGCGTTTTCGATCTCTTGACGGTAGAAACCGAGATGCCGTGTGTCGTAATAGCCGTTGAGAAAAATAAGTGCGGACCCCATATTTTTAATTTTCCTTGCGGTTTGTTGATGCGGATTAGGTGCTTGATGTTCTTGTTCTCGGATCGCCCGGCGCGATGCTTGGGCTGCGTTTTTCTATTAAGAAGGTAAGGGAATCCACTATAAACCCCCTAAATCCTCCTTATCAGAGGGACTTTAAGAGATTATATGACGGAAGCAGTTGACATGGATGATAGGAACGTTTGACGCGCTTTAGGTTCTCTAACCCAGAATCGTCCATAGCGTTGACCCAGTTATAGGTATCCATCAATTCCTTGCAGAATTCGCGGTAGATGAACTGCGCCAATCCGGTTATACTGAGGTCCGTAATCTCGAACAAGATACAGAAGGTATCGGCATTCAGCCGATAGCCGAAGGTGTACCCCTTGATTCCCTCGTTGATACGAACAACCCTACCGACGAGACCGAGTGCCTCCGCTTCCGAAACCCCGATTCGGTGCGCCGACTGTGAATCGTTGAGCATTGCGTTGTAGATGGGATCGTCATATTTCTGTGATCGCCTCTCGCGCCATCTGTCGTAAAGTGCAAGACATTCATCCCGGTCGTTGGGACAATACGGACGCAACTCCGCTGATGGATGTGCTACGACAAAAGCGTTATAGGCGTGCCGTTGCTGCTTGTAGCGGTCGCCTCGTAGTTCCGCAAGTGCTGCTGTTTCGTAAAGGTATTCCGTCTCCTTCAGACTCACAGAAAACCCGTTCTTTTCAAAGAGGGCGGTCATCTCTTGTGGCACATTTTCGATCCTGACGATGTGTGGATTCCGACTGGCATCTAACATGAATCGATGCGTCCTGTTAACAACGTTTAGATAACCGCGGTTTTCTATTTCGGACGGTACCGGCAGGAGCGGCATGAAATAGTCGTCCGCCTGCTTTGCGAAAAGACATAGATAACCCGAAAATAGGGTCCAGTAAAACTGGAAGTGTTCCCGCCAGACATAGAGCGGTGCGAAGGCGTAATGAGACAGGCGCGTGCGTGGCTGATGCGCATATCTGTCAAAAATCGGTTTGTCGTTAAGCGTGAGTGGCTGAAGTCGCATTTTTCAGTTTTTTTGAAATGTCGCGACCAAGGAGATCGCTCCTACCGAGTGTGTGAACAATTATTACAGTGTCTTGGTAGTCACCGATGAGGCTCCAGTTTGCGGCGATCTGTTCGGTGACCGTTGCGGATTCAACGTAATCGATGACCTCTCGGATATGCTGTTGAAATGTTTCTGTTTGAAAGTGTTCTTCACCGAATGGACAGAGTGTGTCCACGCCGAGCACGACCTCGTTGCCGTCTTCACTGAACATAATCACGAACGGATAGAGTTGGCAGTCAAGCGGACGGACCGGATAGATGCTACAACGGCTCGTCTCCGGTTCAAAGAAGGGACAGATGTAGAAGTCATCGTGGGATTTTAGCTGGATCTGCGCGCTTTTTCCATCTGTCTGTGGACGGAACAGCACTGGATCTGCCCCCGCTGCTACGACTCGCGCTTTCTCTGTTTCAGTGAAAATGGGTGCAAGCGGACTGTCTACCTCTAAAAATCGGCAGCAGACATCACAAGAGAAGCAGACTTCGGAAGGGATGATTTGGTAGAGTTTGGGGGGCGTGGGTGTAGGTGTCTCCATCGTCCAATAAGCCTGTTGAATCTTGGGCCAGCTACGGGTTCCGCTGCTCAATTATGATGCTAAAATTTTACCGATGGCATTAATCACGGTATAAATATCATCTTCGGTTAATCCGGGATGGAGCGGGAGGCTCACAACGCGTTCAAACGCTGCCTCAGCACACGGGAAATCGCCGACACGGTAGCCGTAACGCTCTTGATAGAAATCGAAGAGATGTAACGGAATATAGTGCACACTGCATTCGATGTTCGCCTCACGTAAGGCTTCCACGAATGTGTCTCGGTTGCCGGTGTTGAGCTGGATAATGTAGAGATGCCATGCGTGTTCGCGGGGGTTATCCGGTGCTACAGGCGTGTTGACCTGTGGAAATTTCGCCAGTTCTGTCTGGTAGATGTGCGCAAAATTTCGGCGGCGTTCATGCTGTTTGTTGAGTTTCATGAGTTGACACACCCCCATCGCTGCTTGGATATCGGTCATATTGTATTTATACCCCTCGGTAGCGATGTCGTAGTGCCAGATATTGCGTTGCGATTGACGGGACCAAGCATCTTTGTCAATCCCGTGAAGTCGCATGGTACGGAGCGGTTCAGCGAATGCGTCGCTGTTCGTGGTAATCATGCCGCCTTCGCCCGTCGTGAGGTTCTTGTTTGCGTAGAAACTAAAAGCGGACAGGTCACCGAGATTCCCGATGTATTGTCCTTTATATTCCGTTGGGATGGCGTGCGCAGCGTCGTCGATGAGCGTAAGGTTGTGGGTTCGACTTATGTCCTGCAACGCATCCATGTCGCAGGGGATACCAGCGATGTGAACAGGAAGTATCGCTTTCGTCCGGTCGGTTATCGCCGCTTCAATCTTGACGGTGTCGATGTTGAGTGTATCGGGATGGATGTCCACAAACACCGGTTTGGCACCGACGTATCGGATCGCCTCAGCTGTCGCAGTGAAAGTATAAGGCGTTGTGATAACTTCATCGTCGTTCCCGACACCGGCGACAACGAGACTCAGATGTAGTGCAGCGGTACAGGAACTGACAGCGATGGCGTGTTCGACACCGAGATATTCGGCGAAGGCACGTTCAAATTCACGGACTCTCGTTCCGGTGCTGATCCATTTCGACGCAAGCACTTGGCTAACGGCTTCAATCTCAGTTTCATCAATCCAAGGACGACTAAACGGTATAAACGGGTTCTTTGCCATATTTTTAATATCCCTTGCGGTTCAATAAGGTTCGTCGGGGGTTTCAGGATCGCCTCCGTAAACCGCCTTCCACTTCGTTTCAGGCTGCGTCTTTTAATTTTTTCTCAGGATTTACACGAATTGTCACGAAAAGTAATATGCTTTACCGAAACAGTCGATATTTGCGGAGTGCGCGTAAGTTCTATTCTATAGAGACTTGGTATTTAGGCTGATGGCTCCATTTTTAACTGAAGGATATGGATCATTGCCTCAAGAGCAAGTTTATAACTATGGGACCCGAAACCGCCGATGACCCCGACTGCGATCGCCGATATGTACGAATGATGCCGAAAATCTTCACGGGCATAGATGTTAGAGAGATGAATCTCAATGACAGGCACTGCGACTGTCGCGAGTGCATCTCGGATGGCGACGCTCGTATGTGTGTAGGCTGCGGGATTAATCAGGATACCATCTGCCCAGTCGATATGGTCACCGATGATGGTGACAAGTTCGCCTTCATGGTTCGATTGAAGGATTTTGAGGACGACCGGGTGCGGCGATGCTGCGGCATGCTGATCGAGCATTGTGTTGATGTCCGCTAAGGTTTCGTGTCCATAGATCTCTGGTTGACGTTTCCCCAAGAGATGCAAATTCGGTCCGTGTAGGACGAGAATGTTCATGAAAGTGTTCCTTTTTTCGTAAAATATTGTCCTCTGCCATCAGCAGTATACAATCAATCCGAAAAATTTGCAATGTATTTTGTGTTTTTTTAGGAAGTTTCGGAGAGGATACAATAGTTTGGACAGTTTCTGCCCGTTTCGTGTTGTGTTTTCAAGGATGTTTCTACTTTTCTACGAGTTTTGAGCAGTAGCGAACTCGTAGAAAAAGCACAAGATGGAACAGGAGCCAACAGCCAAAAGACTGAACAGGAGACCAACAGCCTATTCTACAAAGGTGAATATAAGGACTATCTAACCGAAGATATTAAGGGTTATGAAGATTTTCCGTCAATAGACTTAAAGGATCCTGGTAAGTACAACACGCCTTGCAATAACGGGACTTACGCATAGTAGAGATATTGATGGAAGAAGCATAGAAGGAAGGGATAGATGCTGGGAGGTCCTCTAACTTCCAATCTCCGTATCTTTCAATCCCGCTGGCTCCATTTTTAGTCTATGTGGTCTTTTCAAAATTCCTGAATCATCAACCAAATCATCAACCTCTCTAAACCTTTATAGTTCCTGAGTTTATGCCATAATCATCAACCCAAAATGGTTAGAAATCATCAACCAATGGGTAAGACAAATTCTATATTCGCGCCTGTCGGTTACCGAACGACACCCACCTCTTCGCGCCAAGCATCAAGTAGCTGCATATTACCAAGAGTATCTGCCCAAGACATTGCTGGTGCTTGTCGGTCTGCGATATGCGCTGCGACTGTATCGGCTTCGTAGGTGAACAGGTCCCTATCAGCCGTGACCGCCACTTCCGTGGCTTCTCGGCCTCCGGACGATTGAACGATCAACTGTGTTGCAGGGAAGGTTGTATCGGGTGGCAACGGTGCCCTCGCCCCTCGACACGGCGATGATGGCAACCACGGGTTTGGAATCGTTAGCGTTCCGTCCGTGCCGTAGATGATAACGCTACTGCCGTAAGTGCATTCGACTGCACAAACGATCTCTGCGATAATGTCGTTCTCAAATTTTAGGGTCGCCGCTGCGATGTGATCTACACCGGTTGGACCAACTTTCCCGTTCCCTTTGACGGAGATCGGATTCAGAAACAGTTCGTTCGCCGCTGCGCCTGCGATTTTCCGTGCCATTGAGGCGGTATAGCACCCGATGTCAAGGATACCTCCACCGCCCATTTCACGGTTATAGATCCGACTCTGCGGGTTGAATCCGGAACGGTAGCCGAACGTCGCTCGGACAGCCAGAACATCACCGATTGCCCCTTCTTGTATCAGTTCGACCATTTTTGCGATTTGCGGGTGGCACCGGTACATAAAGGCTTCCATGAGAAAGACATCGTTTTCCCGCGCGGCGTTTACCATCGCTTCGGTTTCAGTGTAGTTCATGCTGATCGGTTTTTCGACCAGTAGGTGCTTCCCTGCTTCGGCACACTTTACCGCCCATTCCGCATGTAACGGGTGGATCGTCGCAATATAGATGGCATCGATATCGTCATCTGCTAACAGGTCTGCGTAGTCGTCATATTGGCGAGGGATACCGAAATCGTTGGCGAGTCTGTCGTTACGTTCCCGCGTGCGACTTGCGACAGCGAGTATCTGTCCTGTGTCAGTAAAACGCATGCCGTTGCAGAAGACGTATGCGATACCGCCTGCTCCCATAACGCCCCAGTTTAACATATGTTATCTCCTTCTATGATTTCTTTGCGGCTTCGCGCTTGCTTGCGAGCGGGTGCATAACGCCTGCGCCTGCTGGCCAGATGCCTGGCTCCGCCTTGATCCATTCACACAATTTCTGAGCGTACGGTGTCAGTGTTTCCCAGATTTCGTGAGGCATAATCCTACTGAAACCGTGTTGCGTCCGCCACGGTGCCGCATACTCAACATTTGGGAGTGCCCGAATTTCCTTTGACACATTCGGCGTTGCGCCGTGCCACGCTCGGTTATCTCGGAATACGCCAGAACCGGCAGTTGCCCCGACGAGCGTTGCGTGTTTCATCCAATCGGGTTCGTCCCCAGGCGGTGGCGGGTACTGTTGCAGGGTATGTGTTCCCGGAATTTGACGGATCGGTCCGTTTTCCCAGGTGAGATCACACATTACAAAGTTAATCGTGACAGTCGGTGGTGTCATCTCCATAATCAGTTTCTGTGAGGGGACATCAAGGTTACCGTTGCTGTCTCTATGGAGTTGAACACTGAGTCGTTCGGCTTGCGCGATACGTGCTTCGGAAAGGTGTTGTGGGTCCCTACCATCGGCATGCAAGTGTTGATACTCAATCGCGCCGGGGAGACAGAGATCGCCGCCTGAGCCCCAGACTCGGTAATCCGAAGACCCGAAAATCTCGGTGACAATCGGAGTTGTTGTTGGCAGGTCCACCATACTTGCCCAAGCGGGGTGGTGTAGCATCTGCCGGGAAGCGGAGGAGGTGCCGTAGCTATATCGGTGCGGCAGCCGTCCGGTTTCGGTTACGTATTTTCTGTTCCCGGGTCCCGGTATAGAGAGGATATCGCGCAATGCCTCGGCACATCCGTCTCTCCAGCGATCAAGTTGCTCTGGCGTGAGCAGGTCGCGCACCACAACGAAGCCATCCCGATGGAAAATCCGAGCGGCTCTTTCGACTTCATGCGGATCGCAGATTTCGAGTCCACGGATACCGTTCTGTTCGCGGAGTTTTGCGCGGAGTGCCTCGACTTCTGGGTCGTCGTAGATTCGACGCTTCGGCGAGTGCGGGTCTGCCACACCAAAACCTCTGTTTTCGGAGGGAACATTTCCATCCCCATCAACGGTTTCATTGACCGGTGTGTTTTCATCCCATCCGACACGCGTCTCTCCATAGACTTGCATCTCTTCAAGTTCTGCGGTTAAGGTGCGTCCGGTGTTTTTCATCGAACCAACTCCTTATTTTTTCAGGTACTGCAATCGCTAAATCTTCGGTTTTAGTCTATCACGTCCCTTCTTTTTTTGCAACGAATTAATTTGCTTGAAAAGAGATTTTCGTATCTGCTATGATAGTACGTATTAGAGTCTCACAAAAATTTTCAAGGGATGGTAACCGCGAAAAAATATGAGAATACTGCACACCGCCGATTGGCACATCGGTCAACGGCTCCATGAACGTCAACGCACGGATGAACACGAACAGTTTCTGAATTGGCTTCTTGAGACGATCCAAGAATATCAAGTTGAACTCCTCCTCGTTTCAGGCGACATCTTTGATACGGCACTCCCCTCCTCGGAATCAACGAACCTCTACTACCGATTCCTCTACCGTCTTTTTGATGAAACCGACACATATACGGTGATTACTGCTGGTAATCACGACTCTCCGCGCCATTTAGAGGCACCGCGCGAGTTCCTTGAGATGGGCAGGATTTATGTCGTTGGAACAGCGGCGGCACCGACGAAATGTGTCGTTCCTTTACCGCCTGATAACCCACAGGTTGCAGTTGCGGCTGTCCCGTTTCTGTCCGAAAGCGATCTGCGCCACCTCTCGTATGAAACAGAAGTCGATCGGAACGAACGGTATCGTGAACGGTTCAAAGCATTCTACGCAGATTGCGTTGCCGCCATGCCGCCGGGTATCCCGAAAATTTTGATGGGTCACCTCTTCGTCCAAGGCGGACAAGTAGGCGATTCGGAGCGGAATGTCCAGATTGGTGGTGCAACGGCTACCCACGCCAGCGATTTTCCAAAAGATGTCAGTTATGTAGCCTTGGGACATCTCCACAGACCACAGACGATCAAAGGCACGGATTATCCGGTCCGGTACTCCGGTTCGCCGATTCCACTGAGATTTAACGAAACCGGTTATCGCAAGGTCGTGTATCTGCTGGAACTCTCCGACGATGGCACGCTTATCCGAGACAAGGAGATCGAGATCCCGATTTTCAAAGCGTTGTGTACCGTCGAGGGTGACGAAGCATCGGTCATATCAGACGCGATGGCTGGGGACTGGAACGGTAAGTATATCCAAGTCAAACTGAAATTAACCGCCCCGAGGGTCGGCATCAGCGATGAAATTCGGCAGGCGTTTGGTAACCGTGGCGGCGAAGTTTTGAGCGTCGAACTCGAACTGCCAGAGGCGCAGGAGGGACCGAAAATCTCCGTTGAAGACATGAAGCGTCCTGAAGAAATTTTTGAGCAGCTTCACAGAGCAAAATTTGATGGCGAACCTCCCGACGACACGTTGATGCAAACATTTAAAGAATTAGTTGAAATGGCTGAGGACTCCGAATGAAGATATGTAATTTAAAAATTAAGAACCTAAATAGTTTTCGTGAGCCGGTTGAGATCGATTTTGAGAAATCACCGTTGGATGATGCCTCGCTTGTTGCGATTACCGGTCCGACGGGATCGGGGAAAACGACGCTGTTGGATGCCATCTGCGTTGCGCTGTATGGGAAAACGCCTCGCTTGAGCGGGACGGGGAAGCAAAATCCGCACCACCTCATCAGTCATGGTGAAAAAGAAGGGTTCGCCGAAGTGCTCTTTATGGCGAACGGCACCCGTTATCTCGCGACTTGGTCGGCTAAGCATAATGGCTCGCCAAAGGTGGAATTGCGCTATGCAAATGATGAAAAGTTAATCACAGATAGGTTATCAACACGCGGCAAATCTCTCGGTTCCAGCCAAAACACAGTCAGTGAAGAAGTAGAGTCTCTCTTAGGGTTAGACTTCGATGCCTTTAGACGGTCGGTGATGTTGGCACAAGGCGATTTTGCAGCGTTCTTGAAGGCGAGCAACGAAGATAGACGCACGATTTTGGAAGCGACTGCTGGAGTCAGTATCTACGATGTCCTGAAACAGGTATTAAATGATAAGGTTAAGGAGGTTGAGGCAGCGCATGCTGAAGTTATCCAAAAAATTGCAGAAATCCCTGAAGTCTCGTCTGAGCAGGTCGCAGACGCTGAAACGGCACTTGATAGACTCCAAAAAGAGGCAAAACGATTAGGTGAAGAAATCCAGCAGAAACAAAAAGAAAAAGCACGGGAGACAAAACGGACAGAAGATTTCGAGAAACTGCAATCTTCAAAAGAGCGGCAAGAAGAACGCTTAGCCCAGCAGCCAGAGATTGATGCGCTTCAGACAGAACTCGAAAACGCGAATCGCGCCCAGCGTATTCTCCGCGAAAAACAGGAATTTGATACCGCACAAGCGGGGTTTGAAAAATCTGAGGAAGCACTCCGTGTCGCGACAACCGAAAAAACAGCGGCAGAAGCGCAAGTTGAAACCGATCAAGCTGATTCTGATGCCAAAGAAGCGGTCTATCAAAGTGCATCCGCTGAACATGATCGGAAAGTGGAAGTCTATACCGCTGCGAAATTAAATGTCCAACGTGCCGAAGAGCGATTTGCAGAGGCGAAGAAACGGGATCCAGATTTGGCGGATTTAGGAAAACAGATTGATGCTTTGGAAAGCGAATTAACCGAAAAACAGACTGAGCAAATCCAATTGCAGGAACGGATCGACGAATCACAAACCTTTTTACAGGCAAATCACCTGCCCGCGAATAGTCCACAACGTCTTAATGATGCCACCGGCTTGTTAGCAGAATTGGGAGCATACCGAAAGCAGTTGGAGACAGTATCTGTGAGCAAAACGCAGACGAAAAAGAAAACGTCGTCGTTGAAGCAAGAGATCAAAAAGTTATCTGACACTCACGCTGAACTCCTTTCGGAAAAGACAGATGCCGAGACGACATTAGAAGATGCCACCGCTGAATTGAACAAACTGCTGGCAACAGGGACCCGCCAGGAATGGGTTACCCAAACACAGCAGGCGGCTAAGGCACAACCTATCGCACAGAAATATGAGGCAACGCAAAATAACTTGGCGGGTTTTGAAAATCAACTGAACGCATTAAACGACACCACAGCGACACTGGAGGCTGAACTCGAACAGATTGAAGCCAACTTGGCAAACCAAGCCGAAGTGTGTCAGGAAACTACTGAAATCGTTCAACGTTGTGAGGTAGAGAAAGAGTCCGCGAAATGGGCGAACCCGGTCAATCAACTTCGACAGCACCTTCATACTGGAGAACCGTGTCGGGTGTGCGGTGCTACGGAACACCCGTATGCCGATGTCGTGGAAGATGAAAACGAGGACTTGTTACAAAATGCTGAAACCGCATTAGCAAATGCAGAAGCCAACGCTCAAGCCGCGGAAGATAGACTCCAGGCTTTGCAGATGGAGCAGATCCAGGCTGAACAGAACAAACGGAACACTACTGATCAAATTGAAGCATGCACCACAGAGATAGCAGAACTGAACGACGAGGCAGCAGAGTTTCTTGCAGAGTGGCAAGCGATTTATCCCAACGTTGATGTTTCCTCGAAGTGGGCATCCGAACAGTTCACTGAGGCGAATACTGCTGTCACGGTGATTGGAGATGCTGAGAAAGCACATACGCAGGCTTCGCATGCTTACCAAACAGTATCGCAGCAACTCGAAAATTCCGAAAACAATATCGCTAACGAGAAGAAGTCTTTAAGCGAAACTGAGGTGCAGTTGCAAGAAGTCAATAATAACGTTGAGGATTTGGAAGCGGATATCAAATCTATTGAGACCCGTTTTTGGGAATTGCTACCTGATGCTTTTCATGGCATTACACCGAAGAAGGCTGTAAATCAGTTTGAAAATAAGATTCAAGAAGTTGAGGCGCGTAAAGATGAACGCGACACAGCAAAAACGCAACTTCAAGTGCTTAATACCAATATTGAGGCAGATCAAGGCAAACTTGAGGACCTGAGAGATCGCCACAAAAAATTGGGAACAGAGATAGACGAATATCGGCGCGAGGCAGAGGGAATTTTGGATGCTATTCGGGAGAAAACTGGTGGGTTGGAAACAGAAGACGAAATTAACGCCGCTATTGATACCTTAGAAACTGAGCTGCAAGCGAAAGAGGATGAGCAGGACGAAGCTGATCAAAGATTACAAAAGAGCAGAGAGTTGCTCACTCAAAAGCAAACGACTCATGAGATTTGTGAGAAACAATATGGAGAAAGCAATAAAAAGTTTGAAACTGCGCGCCAGACTTATTTTAATAAGCTAACAGACACAGGTTTTGATTCACCAGAAGCACACGACAACGCGTTTCGGGACGATGTACAGAGGCAAACACTCACCGACCAAATTGATGCCTATAAAAACGAAATTCAACAACTCGCGTTAGAGATTACTGAGTTCCAGACTCGATTTGAGGAAACGCCTTATGATCCAGATGCGTTAGGTCGGATTGAAACCCAACTCGGAGAAATCGAAGCGCAACTTCAAGAAGCGCAGCAAGAGGTTGGCGCGCAACAGCAGAAAATAGATGATTTGAAAGATGCGCTTGAGAAACGTGAGGCACTTGCGGATGAATTAGATAAAGCTGAACAAGAGGTGTCACGCTGGCAGCGATTACAGGAGACAATACCCGCCAATGCTTTACGCGATTTCGCGTTAGAGATTATGTTCAAGCAGATGGGGAATTTGGCAAATGAACAGTTGAAATATCTCACTTCGGAGCGCTACCAACTTAAAGTCGAGAGCATCGGCGACTTGGCTGTCGTTGATCACTGGAATGCGAATGAAGAACGACCCGTTGAGACCCTCTCCGGGGGCGAATCGTTTTTAACGAGTCTCGCTTTGGCACTTGCGCTTTCGGAACTCAGTAGCGGACGCGCACAACTCAACTCCCTATTCCTTGACGAAGGGTTCGGTACACTTGATAGTGAAACGCTTGACATCGCTATCGCAGTACTCGAAGGACTCCGCATGCAGGGACGGAGCATCTTTCTCATCAGTCATATCCAGGAATTAACGAGACGTTTACCCGTCAAAATTGAAGTTCGTAAAAAAGGAAACGGCAGCTCATCTGTTAGAATCCCTGATTAACCTAAAAAACTGGAGGCTTTACATGCAATTTGGATTTATGTCGTCTGTCTGTCCGCCACTAACGTTAGCGGAACTGACTGATAAAGCGAAACAGTATGATTACAAACACTTAGAACTCCGCGTCGAGTGGGATCACGGTCACGGTGTCGAACTGGATTCCACGCCGCAACAACTCCGCGACGCGCGTTCCCAATTTGTCGATAGCGGGATCGATCTCTCTTGTATCGCGACCGGTGTCCGATTCATTGATCCGGATGCCAACAAACGCGCCGAACAGGTCGAACTCCTCAAACGTTATATCGATCTTGCGGAAACTATGGGTGCGGCGAATATCCGTATCTTCGGGGATAGGGTGCCGAACACTCCGGTTGAAGTCTCCCAAACTTTGGATTGGGAAGCGGATGGTATCCGTGAATGCGATGGGTTGGCAGGTGATGCCGGTGTTGCGCTCTGTTTGGAGACACACGGTAACCTTCTCGCAAGTTACATTGGGGAGACACTGCATCGCGCTGAGGCGCAGAACACTTATGTCAATTGGCATGCAGCGCATCATGTCCGGCACGGAGAGCCGGTCAATGTGGCTTATGTCCATCTACGTGGCAAAGTCCGACACGCACACGTCAATTTCGGGGACAGCGGTCCGATGCCAGACACGGAACGCGATTCACTCACGCTTCTATCAGAAGACGGATATAACGGGTTTGTCTCTATAGAGGTTATCAATCCGCCGGATTCAGATGCGGTGTTGAAGCGACACGCTGAACTCTATAGCACACTGTAGTCTTTTGTCCATTAAGAATAGAGCGTCGCTATTAAGTGTCGCTGACCGCCTCGATTTCGGAATTCGCATAGATAGATGCCTTGCCAGATACCTAAATTAAGGCGATGGTTGGTAATCGGGATGGAGACAGCGAAACCGACGAGCGACGCTTTAATATGTGCAGGCATATCGTCGTCGCCTTCTATTGTGTGTTTATAGAACGGTTCGCGCTCTTTGACGAGTCGGTCAAAACTGTTAGCGAAGTCTTCGCGAACTGTCGGGTCGTCGTTTTCGTTGATTGTCAACCCTGCTGAGGTGTGCTTGATAAATAGGTGCAGGATACCCGCTTTCGGCAATTCGTCAATTGCATTCATAATCTCATCTGTGACGAGATGAAAACCGCGCGTGTATTCAGGAAGTGTTATTTCTATTTGTTGAATCACTTTTTGTGTACTCCAAGTCTACTGATTATACCGTTTATTATATCCTTTCTACGCAATTTTTCAAGGAAATTGTTTGACAATTGTTTTTTTAAGGTGTTTTATGAATATTATCTGTGCTTCTATCTGTTATCGAGGCTATGCTGAAGATGAAGTTGCTGCGACGCTGGAATACGCGCCACAGATCGGCTATCGGCTTATGGAAATCCACGGTCCACTGATATGGAGCGTGGATGCTGCCCTCGCGTTTGATATAGACAATATGAAGGCGAAGGTTGACGCATCTGGCATGAAATGTGCCGGACTTTATCCGCCCGGATGGGGCGGACAGGACAACGCCGATGTTGACGCACGCGCAAACGCAATCGCAAGATGTGTCGAAATCGCTGAACGACTCGGTGCGACACACCTGACAACAAGCGGCGCGCAGCGTAGAACAGAATCTGGTGCCTTGGATCGGGTGACCGCCTGTGTTCGCGAGGTATTAGAACGTATACCGGCAGAAAGCGAAATCAAATTAACGCTCGAACCGCATCACGGCAATGTGCTTGAGCAGGCGGCGGACTTCCAAACGATTTTAGATGCTATTCCGGACGAACGGGTCGGTGTCTGTATCGATACCGGGCACTTCCATACGTCCGGCGTGGACACGCTCGCCGCGATTCGTCAATTCGGTTCCCGTATCTATGCGGTGCATCTCAAGGACCATATCGGTGCTGTATCCGTCGGTATCGGGCGCGGTGAACTCAATCTAAAGCAGATGATCGAGACCCTCCAAACAACAGGTTACCAAGGTAATTTGACACTGGAATTAGAAGTTGAAGACCCTGAAAACCTACCGCGTTACACTGAAGAGGCGTATCTCTATCTCAGCGGGATGCTCGGATTAGGGCTATAGTTCCCATGTCTGAATAAAATCCGCAACGCCGAAGTTTGCGGGCATCTCATTGAAATAGTAGTGCATCGGACCGGATTGGAAACCGGGGAGATATAACTCTTCGTCGGTCTTGAGAAGGGCGTCAACCGGTTTAAAACGTTCCCATAGGGTTACTGCCTCTTCCTTCGTAAATCGTTCAGCGAAGGGGGGACCCCAATTAAGCGTAATCGCGTGAAACCCTTTGCCGCGGTTCTTAAGGTCATCTGGAATGTCTGTGAGTTGACAACCGTGTTCTAAAGCGACAAAACAGGCGGCTTTGCAGAGGAAGACGGTCGAGAGCATTTTCCCTTTTTCGCCTCTCTCTGGATGCAGATTTTCGAGTGCTGCGTGGTAGTCGGTTGAATTCTTTTCGATGACGGCTCGTAAGGCATTTTCCGTCCATCCTTGCATCTGTTCACTCCGTTCATTCCACCGGTGGAATTTGTCTTGCACCGCTAGCGACAGGAAGTCTATGTAATCAAACGCTTGATAGTGGGTATGGTTTGAGAATCCACCGTGAATTGTGCGCCGCATTTTCCGACTGTAGTTGCTCCCCCAATGTAAAATCGGTAGAATATAGACGACGCCATCACCTGCGTTGAGATGTGTCTGAACGGCACCTGGTAACGGGGTTTTTGGGTCCGCTAACAGCTGCCGGTTTTCCGCTTCAGTGTTCACCCGTAAATGGCTACCGGGCAGCACCCAGAGTACATTATCGTCATAGAGTGAGAGATTCCACTGCACATAGCGGGGTCCCGTCTCCACGATGTCGTCAATGTAGCCTTGTAGGGGTGCGGTATCAATAGGGTGATGGTCTCGGTGCCAAGCCGCGGGTCCACAGTCTTTGACAGGACTACACATGAGCATCATCTCTGTGACACCGGCATCTTCCGCACCGAGCAGTTCGCTGCTGGCACCTTGCATGTTTTCATGTGCCCAAATCTCGACAGTGCTTGCTGTTTCCTCATCAATGCGTTTTGCAAGCGGATCGCGTCCAAGGAGTAGGCGCGGTTGTGGCGAAGTCTCCCATACGCCACCCGGTGGATCGTTTGGTCCTCGTTCTTTTGACCAGATTTCCCGCTGGCGTGATACCATCAGCTCATAACTTTCGCGAAGTGCGTTCAGGTTTTCTGGTGGCACGACTTCCCGTAGCACGAGATAGCCATCTTCCATGAATTGATCCCGATTCACTTTCATGGGTTCTCTCCAATTGCGCGTTATCCGCGTCCGACATAGAGTTGACCGACAGGTAAGACGGTCGCGTCTAACATATTGATATTCGGTGGTAGTGTCGCCATCAAGACGGCGGCTTCTGCGAGGTCGTCAACGTCCATCATCGGTTCAATGGGGGGCTGCGGCTGATTTTGATGCCGTTCAACGTATGTGTTACCGGGTTTCAAACAACTCGCTGTGATACCGTGCGGCCTCCCTTCGAGTGCTGTTACCTGGGTCAACCCCCAAATCCCGAATTTAGTGGCACTGTAAGGTGCAGTGCGCGGACGCACTCGATGTGAGGAAATACTGCCGACGTTAATGATACGTCCACCTTCACCTTGCGCTTTCATAATCCGAAACGCTTCACGCGTGCAGAGAAACGGTGCCCTAAGGTTCACGCCGACAACCCAATCCCAATCCTCTGTTGAGAGTTCATCTATAGGACCGGCATTGAACGCACCGGCATTGTTTACAAGGATATCCAAACGACCGTATTCCGCCATCGCCTTTTCAAAGAGTGCTTTAATCTGTTGTTCGTCGGTTACGTCGGTCGGAACCGCCAACACTTTTGTGCCGTTTTCGCGTAATTCGTTAGCGGTCTGTTCGAGGAGTTCGGCGTTCCTTGCGGCGATCGTTAGACTCGCGCCCTCAGCAGCAAGTCCCCTCGCGATGCCTTTACCGATACCACGATTTCCACCCGTTACAATCGCAAATTTTCCGTCTAATTGTCCCATTATTAGGTCTCCTTCGTGTTTAATTTCATTAGAATGGACGCAAGAAATGATTCCGTTCTAACTGCTTGGACTGTGTCGCCTGCGAGTCGCAGTGCCGATATATGTGCATGCAGAAACGCTAAATCTTCAGGAGTATCTATGTCATACCACGGCGGTAGGAGTCCAAGCGTCGCCTCTGTTGATTGGATACGTGTTACTGTCTGCCGAAGGACATCCGCTGTGCTCCATGTGATCTCCTCAAACACATGCGGTACTATCGTCGGTAAGTTCTCCACTGAAAAGCCGATGAGGTAATAGCCACCATCCACACTCGGTCCGATAACGATGTCCCGTGCGTCAAGCAGTGTGATGGCTTCGGAGATATATGAAATCGGGAGCGTCGGACTATCGGATCCGACGATCAGTATCTTTGTGTATCCGTGTTGTGCTGCCCACTGCGTTGCGGAAACGAGTCGTTCTCCGAGATCGTTCCCTATTTGCGGGATGTAAATGGTATCATCCCCGATTAATGCCTGTAGGTCGTGTTGTGCTTCCGGTGGCGTGTATGCGATAACGATGTCCACGTCCGCGAGTTCGGCGAGTGCCTCACACCCGTCTGTAAGGAATGCGGTATAGAGTATCGCCGCTTGTTCCGGTGAAAGCGGCGGTACAAGTCGCGTCTTGACCCGGTTCGGTATTGGTTGTTTCGCGAAAACAGTTAGACACGTTTTCATCGGATTGAACGCTCTACTTTTACAGATGAAGTGCTTGACGTAGGCGGGATATTAATCTTCCCGCGAAGTGTTTTTGTATTGGATTTTCCGGTTCTGCCAGCGTTTCGATGTAAAGTTCTACCATATTTTCAAAAGCGTGGCGCAATTCTTCATCGGTATCACCGTGAAAACCGACAATATCATCAATATTGACAAGATGGCCAACAAAACACTCATCCTCGTCACTATAGACGATTTCAGCGGTATAGCCTTTATACGTCATTGTTTTCATAATGTTATTCCTACTCGTTTTAAAAAATCTCGGGCATCACGGACCTGATATCGATTTGCCTCTTTCCGAGGGTGAGGGAGGTGAAACCCGACTGTTTCTCCATTCAGTCTAAATGTCACACCCGATCCCGGTCTCTCTTTTTTGTAGCCCCAAGTGCCATGAAAAGGGCTTCAATTCGCCGCCATTGCAACGTAGCCGGGACTTGCTTACTAAAAATGGCCTCCAATGTTCTTTGATGTTTTTTGTTTAAGCGTACATTCATTATTGTAGCCGTAAATGTGCTTCCGTAGTGCTATTTGCAACTCTCGCAATTCCTGTCGAAAAGAATTAGGTTCCAGAGCTGCTTGCAATTCTCACGGAAGTGGACAATACTATACTTCTTGGTTGTTAACTTTACCACATACCTATTGAGGTGTCAACTGAAAAAAAAATCTGTTCACCAGGACGATTTAGTTTTCGGTTTTGGCTTGGGTTTTCGTTTACAGACGTGAACGTTTTTTTTCGTAAGATCGCGAGCGACAAGAAACACCGTTTTTACTGGGGGTGTTTTGCTTGGGTGTTTCTGCGTATTGTTTGGGTATTTCTGCGGATTTCTTAAGCAAAAACACTCGCTCCTACAGAGGAAAATATATAGAGATGTAAAGTGAATCCGTAAACTAAATACCCGTGTAATTCTCTTTTTATTAATTCTGAAATAATGTATAATATGACTCAGATGATTATGTAAAATTTAGCCAACAATAAACCGCTTGAAATATACAACTTTTACAAACGGAAGGAGACACCTCATGAAAAATGTATTTTTTCCACTCATGATTCCCTCTATCCTCCTTGTATTGCTCGTTTTACCTGTCAATCTCGTTTCGGCGCGTTCGTTCAACAACGATTTCGAGACAGGCGATCTGACCGATTGGGAGAAAGATGGAGAGGCATTTGATTTCCAACCGACTTGGGGCGACAATCCGACGGCACGGAACCGTGGGCAGCCTTCGCAACATCAGGGAGATTGGTGGTTGGGACTGTATGAAAAATACCAAGGACCAGATATAGGAAAGAAGGAGGGACAGAATCCGGGGGGTACGCAAGGCGACGGCCCGCAAGGAACCCTCACATCCATCGAGTTCACAATCATTGGTGAGTCGATGAATTTCCTCATCGGTGGCGGCAACCATGAGTGGGATGTGGCGCCCGCTCCGTGCTGCGTCAACTTAGAAATCAATGGCAAAGTTGAACGGACGGCAACCGGTAACGCCACTGAAACGATGAGTCGTAAAGAGTGGGATGTCTCTGATTTAAAAGGTAAAACCGCTCAACTCGTTGTTATTGATAATAACAGCGGTGGATGGGGGCATCCGAACTTCGACGATGTGCACCAAGCCGATTCAAAAGGAGAAAATATCCCTTGGGATCGGGTACTCGCTGTTGATGCGCGCGGTAAATTGGCTGTCAGCTGGGCACAGATGAAAAAGTATTATTAGATCCACGAGTCTTTGACTTAATAGGCGGAGTATGCTCCGCCTTTACAATTTAACTATATCTGTGCGAATCCGGCGCGTTCGCGAAAACGGTTGAACGTTTTCAGGATCCCCTGCTCCATCGTGTACGTAGGCGTAAATCCGATCTCTTCTGCGATAGGTGTTGCATCATAATCCCATGAGATTCCAAACACCCCCGGCTCGAGTGTAATTTCTGCGTCCGGCACCAACGTTTTCAGGTACGCCACCCCCTCTTTAACAGGACGGATGCCGCCTTTAACGTTAAAAACACGGGTCTCCGTTGTCGGACAGGTACACGCCATCACAATTGAACGCGAAACATCCTCCACATACTGCCAATCCACGGCATCATCACCGAAGGGACAGACGTGTGGTTCCCCTAATGCGACCGCCTTAATCATTTGCGTTGTGAACGAACTCATTCCGCGTGTCCTCCCGACACCATAAACAGCAGTAAACCGAAGTCCGATTGAGTCAACACCATAAGCATCGAAATAGTGCGTCGCGTATTTCTCGTTGAGCGATTTACATGCGCCATAGATAAATTTAGGATAATGCGGTGCGTCGTTGAGAATCTGTTTGTGATTGTAATCCTCTGGCGAACCGAAGACGGCAACGCTGCTTGCCCAAACAACGCGTTTAAGTTTAAAGATACGTGCCGCCTCCAATATGTTAATTGTCCCTTCACAGACGACTTTTAACGCCTGCGGCGGATTCGCGTTACACGCCGGAACCTGCCAGGAGGCGAGGTGGATAACGTTATCAATTTCGTTTTCTTGGATAGTCCGTAAGACGTTAGGTAGGTCGGTGATGTCGCCTTGTACGAAGGTGAACCCTTCAATCTGTTCGTCCGTCAGCACCATTTTTGGAATGGTCAGGTCGTAAGCAAAATCGTAAACGACTACCTTTTCACCGGCAGCCAACAGGTCGCGGATGACGTAAGTACCGATGCATCCCATGCCACCGGTGAGCAGATATGCCATAGTCTTATTCTCCTTTTCAATCGGCGCGATCGCATGACCGCGCCGTACTACTATCAGAACAGGTGCTAACTCGTTTCGAGAGGGGTGTCAACATTCACAAGAATATCGTTACCCTCCACTTTAACAGGATAGGTGGGGATGCTCTCTTCACCTGGCCAGACACATTCACCTGTCGTCACATCAAATTCCCACATGTGGAGTGGGCACGTAACACAATTATTGTCTAAGAAACCGTAGCTGAGAACGCCACCGAGGTGTGGGCAGATATTGTTCATGGCGTAATACTCACCCTTGACGTTGTAAATACCGATGAAAACGCCATCAACCTTCACACCGATACATTTTCCCGGCTGAATCTGATCGGTCGTGGCAGCTTTTATAAATTGTGACATAACTTCTCCGTTTTTTCGCTCCTCTCGCGGAACATTAGATTAAATAAGGACACAAACCGTTACCTCGCCCTGACTTTACCTTCACCTCGTGGGTCGGTGCCACCATCGTGGTGGCTGCCATCTTCCGACACACGAACGCCGTGCCCAGGACCCCCGATCCCCGCATTGACCGTGATTTCATGTCCGAGTTCCCGTAAACCGGCGTGAATTGCCTCACCTGCCCGCGTTTCGACTTGGATCGGTTCCGCACCATCGCTATGGAAGCGCGGTGCATCCAACGCCTGCTGCATTGACGATTGCAAGTCCATCAGGTTGACACTAATATTTAACTGGTTATTCGGGATAGTCCGCCCCCCGGGAATACCGTAGGTAGCAAAAGGGTTCCCGTCGCGCGTCGCGAGGAAGGGTGCCATATTGTGAAGTGGACGCTTCCCAGGTCCGACAGAGTTCGCGAGTCCTGGTCGGGGGTCAAAACGTCCGACACCGTGTCCAAAGAGCAATCCTGTCCCCGGGACGGTCACCATCGAACCGAAGCCGCCGCCGTGTGTCTGCGTCAGAGATACCATGTTTCCTTCGGCATCCGCAGTTGAGATATGGCTTGTGCAATTCATCGGCTCGTGATAGACGACCTCTCCTGGCTGCGGTGATTTGAGTCCAGCATTCAGTTTTTCAGTAAGTGAAGCCGTAAAGTCATCAGAGAGTTCTGCTTTGATGTCAATATCAACGAAAGTTGGGTCGCCGAATCGGCGGAGTCTTTCGGGCCAGCAGACTTTCATGGCTTCAGCGAAGAGATGGAATCTTTCGGTCGGTGGCATCTCTGCGACATCAAACGCCTCTACTAACCGTAGCATCTGTAAGGTTGTCAGTCCACCTGCCCCGAGCGGTGCTGTATAGACCGAGTAGCCTCGATACTGAATCTGATAAGGTGGTGTAATAAACGGATGGTAATTTTTCAAGTCTTCAACGGTTAGGCATCCGCCTAATTCTTGAATGTGATTTGCGATTGTTTCGGCGATCGCACCTTCATAGAACGCTTCGCGTCCGCCTTCTGCGACCGCTTCTAAGGTTCGAGCGAGGTCAGGATTCGTAAGGGTCTCACCTTTCTTCGGTGGGTCCCCGTTTTTAAGAAAGACCCGTGCTGTCTCAGGGAAGTCCCGTTTCCATCGCTCAGCATTCCCTGCGATTCCACCCCGATTTGCACTGTTCGGCGCGTAGCCGTAGCGTGCGGAATTAATAGCCGGTCGGAGTACATCACTGAGCGGCAACGTCCCGAATTCCGCCAACGTCAAGCATAAGCCCGCGACGACTCCCGGCACCCCAATAGATAGTGGACCGTGAACATTCACACGTCCCGGTACACGATAATTGGCGGGAACGTCCGGCGCGTTTTCAATTGTGAACATGTCTTCGGAAGCAGCTGCCGGTGCTGCAGTGTTGTAGTCTATAGCGATGACATCCCGCGTCTTTTTTCGATAGATAAGAACACAACCGCCATACCCTGCGATACCGTTGTGCGAGGGTTCTACGACCCCTTCCGCAAAAGCAGCGGCAACGGCGGCATCAATAGCATTCCCACCCTCAATGAGCATCTCGAATCCCGCTTGCGCAGTCCGAGGATGCGGCCCAGCCACAGTACCATAATCTCTTTTGTGTAAAGTCACTAATATCTCCTTTCGCTGAAGACTATACACAAATTTTAAAGTTTTTTTACAGAATTGTCAAGTATTTCAAGCATTGCAGATATTTTTTGGTCATATTATCGTAGAATCCGAGATCTAAGGGACATTTTGCTGGTAGATATGATTGTGCGTTTAATGTGAAACGTGAATCTCTGAACCGCGGCATCTTGAATCCAATACTGGATACCAAAGAAAGATAGAGCCGAGGTGTGCTCGCTGAACGGCGTAAGTCCTGTTAAGGATTTCTGTTCAATTTTTCAAGGAATCGTGATATAATTTGGCGTCTGACGTTTTCAAGCACCAATCAGAAAAAAAGGAGATATGATGAACAATCAAGTGACTTCCCCCGAAACATTCTTTAGATTCCAACTTGGCTGTGACCGTAAGATCGCCGCTTGGGACAAGATCGTTGCGTACCTGCGGCTGTTAGAGCAGGAGAGCGACTGCCTACAAGTCCTTGATATGGGACCTTCGACAGAGGGGAACCCGTTTCTGTTAGCCTTCATCTCATCGCCACAAAATCTGGTAAACTTAGAGCGTTTACAAGCCGTCAACGCCGAAATAAGCGATGCTCGAGGACTCTCGGAGGACGCTGCGAAGTCCCTGATCAGCGAAGGGAAGGTAGTGCTCTGTCAGTCAATGGGTCTTCACGCCACAGAGATCGGGAGCACGCAGATGGCATCGGAACTCACCTACGATTTGATAACTAGAACGGATGCGGAAACCCAACGCATTCTCGATAACGTGATTTTCCTGATGTTTCCCTGTCTGAACCCGGACGGTCTCGTCATGACAACAGATTGGTACAACACATATCTCGATACTGAATACGAGGGCTGCAATCTTCCGTGGCTTTATCATAAATATGCTGGGCATGACAACAACCGTGATGCCTTTATGTTGAATTTAGTCGAATCGCAATACGTCGCGCGGATTCTGTTTCAGGAGTGGCATCCACAAGTGTTCCAAGACCACCACGAGATGGGGAGTTACGGGGCACGCCTGTACGTCGCACCTTATTGTGAACCGATTCACCCGCATGCTGACCCGCTCGTCTGGCGGGAAATAAGCTGGTACGGGGCGCACATGGCATACAGGCTGGAGGAAGCGGGTAAGACAGGTGTCCTGAATGCCGCGCAATTTCCTGCGTGGAGCCACCTGGGTTTCCACTGGATGGGGAATTATCACAACATCGCCAGCATACTGACCGAATCTGCACACACTAAGTTGGCGACCCCGCTGTATATCCACAAGGGGCAATTACAATCCCAAGGCGGGCAGCTCAGAGCGTTTCCGCATTATAAACCGCAGACAAATTTTCCGCATCCGTGGATGGGGGGTTGGTGGCGATTACGCGACATCGTTGAGCAACAGAAGATTGCAGCGTGGAGCTTACTTGATTTAGCTGCACGGCACAAGGATACCATCCTGTCGAACGCATATCTGAAAGCGAAGCGGCAGACAGCGCGGGGCGCGACGGGTACGCCGAGCGCATATCTCATCCGTCCGATACAGCATGATGCTTTGACCGTCGTGGACCTGATTAATAAGCTGCTCGCCCAAGGCATTGACATCCAGAAAGCGACGCAAGGCTTCACTGTCAATGATTCAACCTATCCGGCGGATACATACGCCATTTTCCTGAATCAGCCGAAAATGGCAGTCATCAAAACCCTGCTTGGACAGACCTTGTTCCCCGATGATGCTTGGACCCGCACGCCGGACGGTACGCCAAATCGCCCGTATGACACGGCGACAGACACAATAGCGGAGTTTATGGGTGTCAATGTCGAACCCGTCAATACTTTGGCGTGCGATGACGCTATTTTCGCTCCGCTTACAACTCCCGAGCAGCCCACGGGGCGCTTGGTTGGTGAATCAGAATTCGGTTATATTTTCGATGGGCGACTTAATGAAAGTTTTAGGATTGTTAACCAGTTGCTGGCGCGAGACCTCCAAGTCATACGGGTTGATGAGACCGTTGAAGTCGGTGATACGCAATTTCCACCGGGGGCGTTTGTAGTACCCGCTGAATCAAAAAAGGTACTTGAGGGATTCACGCTCGATTCTGGGATTACCTTTTATACTTTAGAACAGGAACTTTCGGTCCGCTGGCATGAAGTACAAAAACTGCGCGTTGGTATGTACCAGAGATACCACGGGGGCAATATGGATGAAGGTTGGACGCGACTCGTACTCGAACAGTTCGGGTTCCCCTATCAGACGTTGAAAGATGAGGACATCACGGCCGGCGACTTAAGTCAGCGACTTGACGTTTTCATACTCCCCAGCGACGCGACTGATAGGATCGTCGGCAAATCGGAAAAGAAAGAAACCGACGAAGATGAATCCAAGGAATTCAACGTTCCACCAGCGTACCGGAGTGGCATCGGTAAAGAAGGTGTCAAGGCGACTAAGCAGTTCGTCGAGGACGGTGGAACGCTACTTGCCCTTAACGGAGCGTGTGAGTTTGCGATTGAGAAATTAGATTTGCAAGTCAGAAATACCCTTAAAGGGAAGTCATCGAAGACGTTCTTTTGTCCCGGCTCCACATTGAAAGCGACTGTTAACACGAATCACCCGCTCGGGTACGGCATGCCTGATGAAACTCTCATACTGTTCTGGGATAGTCCGGCGTTCAATATCCAACACTCACGGTTCAGTGAAAGATACGAACTCATTGTTCAATACCCAGAAAAGGCTATCTTGCAAAGTGGCTGGCTTGTTGGCGAAGCCCAACTCGCGGAACAGGCAGCTATGGTCTCGGCGCAGTACGGTGGGGGGCGCGTCATCCTTTTTGGATTTCGACCGCAGTTCCGGGCACAAACCCGCGGGACGTTTAAGTTGTTTTTTAACACTCTTCTTGGTTAGGGGCTAACTATCCGCGAATAATCTCTAAGACTGCGGATTCGGAGATCGTGCCAGCAGAAGAACAGAATGCTTCTGGAGTTTTATTTGACTTGTTGTCCGAAACCGTGTATAATACAAGGTAGCATATTTAACGCCATGTGTTAACACACAAAAATCAGGGGATCCAAAACCATGATGTCTCCGCGTAGGCAGTCGCGTATCGTCGCGATCCAAATACTATATCAGATTCAACTGACTACCACACCTGTGTCGGATGTTCTAAAGCAGTTTTGGCGGAGCCAAGCGACATCTGTAGAACTCCGTCCGTTCGCGACACAACTCGTTGAAGGAACTGCGGAGCATTTGCCGGTGATTGATGATGTACTTCAGAATACCTCTAAAAATTGGAGACTCCACCGAATGCCTATCGTTGACCTCTCAATCCTGCGGTGCGCAATTTACGAAATCCTCTATATAGACGATATAGATCCAGCGACCTCAATCAATGAGGCAATTGAGATTGCCAAATCTTACAGTACGCCGGATTCGCCAAAATTTATCAACGGTGTTTTGGACAATATCCGCAAAAAGCACAGGCCACCAATACTGGAACACATTACCCTTGAAAAAAATCAATTACCCGTCTAAAAACAGAGCAGATGGTTAATCTAAAAAACTTAACACTTTGGCTTCTCTTCCTAATTCCGATGCATTTAAACGCTGCACCGGAATTCAAATTTGTTAGCGAATTCGGGGGGAAAGGGGAAGGTGAAGCACAATTCGCAGAAACCGTTTTTATGGCGTTCGGAGCCGATGGTGCCGTCTACGTAGCAGATACAGATAACTTCCGAATCCAGAAGTTCGACGAAACCGGGGCGTTCATATTTGACATCCAGATGCAGACGGACAGTCCTTTTCGGTTTATTAATCCAACGGCTATCGCTGTCGGCACAGATAATAGCATCTATGTAATGGATTGGATGTTCGCTGAGATTTCTGACTTAAACGTTGACACGAAAGTTTTTAACTACGGTCCGTGTATCCATAAATTCGATCCACAAGGCGCGTTTGTCGCGAGTTACCCGATCCAAGATTTCAGCCAACGGATAGCACTGCTTGAGACCGCTGCACCCGGTTTAGATGCAGAAGGTAATTACGCGCTCATTATTCCACAAGGCGACACAAAACGGAAATTTCTTTTAACAGTAGATACAAACGGGAACCTCTACGTCTGCGATGGCGGGATGATCTACAAACTCAACTCAGCGGGTAAACCCATTGCGCACTACGCACTTGCGCAACCGGGAACGGGTCGCCTTGTACATTCGGTAGATATAACCGCGGATAAACACGGACATCTCTACGTTGTTGATGAAAAAGGACATCGCGTGCTGAAGTATAGTCGTGATGGCGAATTTTTAAGTGCTTTCGGCGAATATGGGGACGGACCTGGGCAATTTATCGCACCCTTTCGGATCGCAGCGTTAGCGGATGGCACGCTCCTTATCGCTGATACTGCGAAATACTTAAAAGATTTCGCATCTACCCTTCCGAAACGACTTGATGACCCGACGCGACGCTACGAGGGCGACACACGCCTGTTCCGTTACAGGCTGCGACGCATCCAACGGTTCACTACAGACGGCGCGTATACACAGAAGCTGCTGATTCCATTCCGGCGAGAGATAGAAACCGAGGTTGCTCTGCAACTCAGAGGTGTTGACCAGACCGGACAGCTCTACTACCTTAACCCAACAGAATTAGTCTTCAGAAAATATGCGCCGACTGCGCCGTTGATCTCCTCCATGTTCCAGACAGAACTTAAACTCCGCTATAGGCGCGATCTACACGACATCGAGATAGACAACCAAGACGATCTGGACGCGGACCTCTATACTAAATCCGATTTTGATGAGCAGATTACTCAGGATACAGCGTACGCGAATTTGATCTTCTCTTACGATCTAAACGAATCGCTTCGCCTTGCTCTCTCTAATCGGCTCACTTACGTCCACATGACCGATACCAGTTACTACCGGGCAAGAGATTTTGAGGATTTTCGTGGCAGTTTCAACCAAGACGATAGGGCAACAGAAAATTCTTGGGACGATCGCATCCAAATTGACTTCACATGGATACGGGATCATAGCCTCTACAATTATCGTGAGGCACGAGGATTTGTATACTTTAATGTCATACGCCTCGATTTTATCAGCGATGCCCTTAATCCCGCCAACCATCGGCTCTTCGATTTCAACGCGGACCTCTCCGACTGGGGTGCCGGCTTCCATTACGATTTGAGTCGGAACTTCCGGTTGAATTTTGAAATCATACACTTTTTCGGCAAGAATAGATACACCTACATTGACGAGACCAATGTCCTCTATGCAACCGGGTTTCAGCAAGCGAACTTTACACGTGCTGCCTTGTTCATAAACGGGATTTTCTAAAACGGTTGCAATATATTCCAAAATTAGATATTATTGGAGTTGAAATCCTTTTGAAGCGGACTTCAAAAGTACCTGAGCAGACTTGAAGGAGGTTTTCAGCAATGCAAACGTATTCATTATCACAACTTACCGAAGAAACGCTCAAGGCACTTGTGACTCTGTACGAGCGGCCAGATGTATCTGACAAATGGGATGACATGACGTTACCGCTGAATCCGGAAGAAATTAAACTCCTAAATTACCTCAAATCTCTGTTGCAGGAACGTCAACTTATACTGATGAACGAAGCCACACTCTGGGCGCGTGCCATTTATCCGTTGTTGGTGCTTGCAGAACAAGGGCATATTCAAGCATGGTCAGGAGTCGCGCTCAGAGCGAGTTACCCGACTTTTGAACTGGAAGGCGAAGCCGATGGCGCACTCGCTCCCTGTATCGCTGGACGAATGCACCAACCGTACCTCGTCGTTCATGAAACTAAACGCGGACTTAATGCACCGAACCCACAATTCCAACTTTATGGCGAAATGCTTGCCGCCGCATGGCTCAATTGGAAGAATGATGCTAAGATAGATCAGGAGATTTTTGGATGTTATACTGTTGCTGATAGTTGGACGTTCGTTCACGGAATTGTTGGAGACATTGAAACTGAAAAACCGACGTTTACTGTTGAACTCTCCAAAACTTATAACGGGGTTTGGGAAGCAGAACGCATCGTCCAAATTCTGAAATCTATTGTCGCTAAGTACGTAAGCATTAGCACTTAACAGGAGGTATTACCATGGCAACTTTTGGGACAGGCGATTATCAGTATGAAGTCGTAGAAGGATGGGGCATGATTCCTCAACTCGGGCTCGTTTCGGGTGTCGCGTGCGATTCAAACGATCGCGTCTATGTCTACAACCGGAGCCCACAACCCGCGATGCTCGTTTTCGAGGCGGATGGTACCTTTGTTACGGAATGGGGCAAGGATATCTTCCAAAAACCGCACGGCATCTGGATAAGTCCCGACGATGAAATCTATACCACAGATACCGTCGATCATACCGTGAGAAGATTTTCGCTTGACGGGGAACTGTTGGAGACATTCGGGACTGTCAATCAACCCGGCGCGCCCGGGGGACCCTTTAACGAACCGACGCGTGCTGTCCTCTCCACGTCTGGGGAGATGTACGTCTCTGATGGCTACGGACAATCGCGGGTACACCGGATGACTGCCGATGGTGAAGTCCTCGTTTCGTGGGGCGCGCCGGGGACGGGACCTGGGGAGTTTAATCTCCCACACGATGTCACTGTGGACCACAACGATCGCGTCTATATCCTCGACCGTGGCAATCTCCGCTGTCAGATTTTTAACAACGACGGTGAATACTTGACGGAATGGACTGACCTCCGATCACCAAACGACCTCTTTATTGATAGTGATAATATTATTCACATTGCCGAGGGTGGGCAACGCATTAGTATCATGACACTTGATGGAGAGATCATCGGACGGTGGGGCGAGAAGGGCGACGCTCCGGGACAGTTCAGTGATTCACCACACGGCATTTGGATCGACGCAAACGGAGACATCTATGTTAGCGAAGTCATTGCAGATAGGCGTTTCCAAAAATTCGCGAGGGTTTAGTCAGTTTTGATTTTTTAATTATAAGAGGTCATTATGATCTGACCGATGGTCAGGTCATCGGTTTTTGATGAGATGGGATTCGTTATCGAGAACGATTGGATTTTCTTATGTTTCAATATCTCTGTTTTCGCAGTGCAGCTTGTAAGCGTATATTACAAGTCAGTATTATTTTTATCGGTACTATCGGTTGCGCGTTGGTGTTTGCGGACGAAGGACATGAGCACTCAGGCGACCGGATAAAAGAGTTCATAAACCAACCGCTTACGCTTCAACTGGCGATTGTCGCTCTTGTGGTCTCATTTGTGCTTGGTGGTTTGCACGCCTTAACACCGGGACACGGGAAAGCCATCGTCGCTGCTTACCTTGTCGGTTCTAAAGGCAGGGTCATTGACGCAGTTTTCCTTGGGATTGTGGTTACCATTACACACACTTTTAGCGTCATAGTCCTCGGAGTCGTTATGCTCGTTGCACAAGGATTTGCCCCGGAAGATATTGTCCCGTGGTTGAGTCTATTCTCCGGTGTTTTGATTGTTGGTATTGGTGCGTGGCTGCTTACCAGAAACATGAAGCAGTACTACAGTAGTGGTGCAGAGAGTCAGGCGCATGGACATCATCACCCGCACCCGCACGATCATTCGCACGCACATGACCATTCACACGATCACGATCACCCGCACGCAGACGACCACGATCACGGACACGACGACCATTCACATGACGATTCGCATGATGATGACCATGGCCATTCACATGACGACGCTCTTACACACAGCCATGGTGGACGGACGCATAGCCACGCGCCTCCAGAGCGGACCGGTTTTCTGGGGTTGTTATCACTCGGTATCTCCGGCGGGATCGTGCCGTGCGTCGATGCACTCATCGGGCTCCTGTTCGCGATTAGCCTCAATAAACTTGTGTGGGGTCTGATAATCCTATGTGCTTTCTCGTTAGGGCTTGCTGCTGTGTTGGTTGCTATCGGTATTCTGATGGTGCTGGCAAAACCGGTGATTGAGCGTTTCACAGGTGAAGGGGTCTGGTTACAACGTCTACCGATGATCAGTGCCGCTGTCGTCATCCTACTCGGTGCCCTCTTAGTCTTCAAGGCATTCAACACTATAGGCATTCATATTTGAAAAGGGGAAGCGATCTATGCCCAATACTGTCGGAATCTTAAGCCCTGGCGATATGGGGCACACCGTCGGGAACGTTCTACGTGAAAACGGTTTGCGCGTTATCACATGTCTAAAAGATAGGAGTCAACGCACCCGTCAACTTGCTGAGAAAGCAGGTATTATAGATGTGCCGACGTATTCGCAACTCGTAACCGAAGCCGACCTTATCCTCTCAATTATGGTGCCTGCACAGGCGATGTCCGCTGCGTCGGCAGTCGCGGCGGCGCTGCAACAGACCGACACAACGCTGACATACACCGACTGCAATGCTATCGCACCACAGACGGTTCGCAAATTGGGAGATGTTATCACCGCTGCAGGAGGAACTTTTGTTGATGCGTCCATCATCGGACCCCCACCCCGTACACCGGGAGCAACACGCTTCTACGCATCGGGACCGAACCTCGACACCTTCTCGGAACTCAACAATTACGGGTTAGATGTCCGCCTGCTTGGAGACGAGATAGGGCTCGCCTCTGCGATTAAGATGTGCTACGCTTCCTTGACAAAAGGACTAACCGCGCTTTGCACCGAATTGCTCACCGCGGCATCTGTCTTGGGTGTTTCAGATGCCTTGACAGCAGAGTTTCAGTTGAGTCAATCAGCACTTTTTGAGCGGATGGAGAGAGGGTTGCCGAGCATGCCACCGAAGGCGAGACGTTGGATCGGTGAGATGGAAGAGATTTCAGCGACTTTTGAACATGTCGGATTGACACCGAACATCTTAACAGGTGCAGCGGATATGTACCGCTTCGTAGGTGACACACACCTTGCAGATCTCCCACCAGAGGCTCGTGACGAGTTTCCGAGTTTAGCGGAGTTGATTGAAATCTTAGCGGAAAATCTTAAATCGGAGTAGAGAAGGGTATCTATCTTTTAGGATACGGTGTCGCTGGCTTGCTATGCCAAGTCTTACAAATAGATAGTAAGTGGACTTGGATCAAAATTTGTATGTAGCACCGAAAGTGAAATTAAATGGGAAGCGCACGGGACTCCTATACTCCGAGGTTTCTAAATCTAAGGGAAATTCTTCGGAGTCTGTTTTTTTGAATTCTGTAACGAGATTATCAGGGAAACTGAAATTTATCTTATTTTGGCTGTTGTAGACGTTCCAGACTTCGATGAATTCTGTTACAGGGATGCCCCATTGCGTTCTTTTACGACTCAGACGCAAGTCTAAGCGGTGATACGTCTGAAACGCAGCGGGTGCAAGCGCACCTGTGACATCGGAGAGGAGTGGATGCATACCGAGCGTGACAGGGTCTTGGATCATCAGGAGTGTGCTTAGCGGAACTGCAGCGGTTCCGCTGACATATTGCCACTTTGCGCCAATGCTGTTTTTGGGTGTTGGACTGTAGTTGGCAACAAGGCTGGCAATGTGTGTATTGTCAAAAAGAAAAGGATTGTAGGGAGCATCTGGTGTCTCACGTCGCTCGGCATGGGTGTATGCGTAGGAGAACCACCCAAAAAACTTTTCGCTTACACGGTGTCGTAGGAAAACCTCTGCCCCGTTTACAAAACCGGTGCCTTGATTGTGATATGGTGTTGTGAGGGCTGTGTCGGTGTCGTCAAATAGTGCATCAACATTGATCGATCGGGTGACTAATTTTTCCATGTCTTTGTAATAGAGTGCGAATTTGAGTTGTGTTTGGGGTGAGAGTTCATGCTCTAATTCGACGACATAATGTTCGGCTATACTCGATTTCAAGGCTCTGTTCCCACCTGTTTTTAGTACCTGATAAGCGAATGGACTCTGTTCATATCTACCGTAGGCGAATCGGAGGATAGAGGCAGTAGGGAGTGTTAAGCTAAGGCTGCCGCGCGGTTGAATCGAGAGCTCTTCCGTCAAATTGAGGTAATCAAGCCGCACGCCGAGTGCGAAGGACAAAAAGGATAGCGGATCGTAACGTGCCTGTAGGTATCCTTCTGCCTGCTGAAAACTATAATGAAATGTGTCGAATTTCTCTTCCCAAACGAGTTCCTCATCATCGAAACTGATGGTCTCTGGGAGAAAGGTATATGTGGCACTTTCCGCAGGGCTGAAGGCGAAAAGAAATCCTTGCTCAAGTCGGAGTTGCGGTGTGAGTTCGTAGGAAAGGTCTTCGCGAAGAGTATACGTTGGGACATTGACTTGGACTGATGAATAGATGAATTTTTCATTTGGCGAGGCATCGTCTTGGCTTGGATCACCACCGAAATTGAGATTGAGGAAATTATAGGAATGGGTAACGGAGAGACGGGATGTGAGTGTATCAGTGAGATGTGAGCGTAGATGGATGCCTTCTGCTTGAAAACCGTTCTTAAAATAGGCGGAAGAATGTGGTGCTTCTTCTGATCCGGTGTCAGAAAAATCGAAATGATCTGTCGCACCTATAGCGTTGACAGTTAAGTGATGTTTTTCGGTGAGCTGATATGCAAATTTGAGATGATAATCCGACCAAGTCGGAAAGGTCCAATCAAAAAATAGTCCTAAGAGAAGATCAAGGGTGGTGAAGCGTCCAGCGATGGCGGCGTACCCTTTATCACCGATTTTGGTTTCAAAGAACCCGTAGGGTGATATAAAGTTGAGGTCTAAAACCCCTGCCCACTGTTTATTCAAACGTTCGCGCGTTCGGATGTCAATAACCGATTGTGAATCTAATCCGAATTCTGCCCCGTAACCAGCTGCATACACATAGATATTTTCGATACTATCGGAATGCGTTGTTGAGAAGAATCCGCCAAAGTGGAACGGATAGCCGAGGGGAGTCCTATCGATATAGATGCGCGTATCGCCGGGCGCACTCCCGCGGATATGGAGTGCGCGGAGAAAATCGTTGGGGACACCGATTCCCGGCAGTGTCATGATGGCTCTAAGTGCATCACTTCCGGCACTGGGAATCTGGACGAGTTCGCTGCCTCGCATCTCTTTACGGCTAATCGTTGGTGGAAGGCGTTGCCCTTTCACGACCACCGTTTCAAGTTGGACAGTTGTTCCAACGTATATTTTCACTTGTGTGGTCTCACTTGCGGTTACCTCTATTTTCGCAGTTGCCGGGGTTTCAGACGTTGGATGTATAATTGACAGGGTATAGGTGCCGGGTGCGATGCCGATAAACTGAAAGTTTCCAGATGCATCGGTTTTTGTCGACACATCAATCTCGATGAAGTGCACTTCTGCCCCAACTAAGGGCGTGTCGGTGTCCTGCGAGTAGACGGTGCCTTCAACATGACCCGTAGGAAGCGAGATGGCCTGTCGGGTGCTTTCCAGCGTATCTTTTTCAGCAGTGTTCGTTTCGGCAAACACAGCGGACAGCATCACGATCCCAATGAATAGAATGAAGAATAAGCAAAATTTCATGGATGAGTTTCGACTTCCTTTAGAGTAGGTTGTGCCTGGTGTAAACAGAATGAGATACTTGAGAATCGTCAATCTCGACATGTTGAATAGCGTGCTTATCGCCTATGCAGCTACACAAGCGTTTGCGGATAACACTGAAACCTTACGGTTTCTCAAAAATCGTCTCGTCTAATAGGGTATCAATCTCTGTTTTTGTAATAGTGTAATTGACCGTTAACGCGCCGTCCCCAATAAGGATTTCATAGGAATTGGGCAACATTACACCTTCATAATCCGTATAATCGGCGTAGTGAAGGACCGCGATAGCATTTTTGGCGTTTAGACCTGTATAGGTGGTCTTCGCCCCGACGAGTAGGTTAGAAGTTTTATCGATATAGAATACATCTTCCGTGTCAATAACTCGGATCACCAAGCATTCCTTACCTCGGAACAGCTCATCTTCATCTTGTTGAAATACTTTGCTGCCATATTCTTGGTAGATTGCCTGCAATGGATCTATATAGGTTGTGCTTTTGGCGCGCCCATATTCTGTTTCTGGAAGGATTGTTGGACTGTTTCCCATAACGGATTTCCAACCGCCTATACCATTCCAGACACTGGTTTCACTGAAGGTTTCACCGAAGTCGTGTTGGTTATACGATTTTTTTCCAACGATTGCTGCTATTTCAACGCGACCCGATTCGTTCACGGGTTGTCCATTCCATTGTGTGAGTCGTGCGTCGCCGGAACGTTGGATATTCCGAATTTCTGAGAGCCGCGCGAGCCCGCCAATGGCATTAAAGTGTGACTCAAGAACATCGTTAAGTTTCATGCCGGTACCACTCTGTTTATTGGTGCCGTCAATATTTCCAAACTGATTTCGGACATCTGGCTTTGATGTGATATCAAGGACGATAGATGCCTCAATAATCTCTACTGTCATCTCGGATGTAGCATCAAAACTGTAAGGCTGTTGGAAACGCGCTGAGTATTGGTTGCTGATGCCGAGCATCATCACAACGAGAATAACAGTTGAAGTCGCGATTGCCCATGGAATGACGGGTGGGTTGCTGCCGGTAGGTGGTAAGGGTTTGATATGCGGAATTTCGCGCATGATATTCTCTGTTAAGTTCGGAGACAGTTGAAAACTGCTGAGTGCTTCCCGAATCATCGGTTCGTACTGTTTTAAGCGTTCTCGGGCACGGTGAACACGCGTTGCGACGGTGTTGACCGATACGCCTAAAAACTCACTTATTTCGGCGTATGTCATTTCACCGAAGTAGTAGAGCGTCAGAACAGTGCGATCACTTTCTTTTAACTTTGCCAATAAGTTTTTAACCAGTTCGCGTTTAGCTTCCGTTGCATTTTCTGACTGCGCTGCAGCGACGTGTCTGGAATATGAAGTGCTCTCTGTCATTGTTATATCCATCTCCTCCAATTGCTCCGTCTGGATCCGTTTCTTTCGGAGCCACGCGAGGCAGCGGCGATTGGCGATGACATAAAGCCATCCCGGAAACTGATTCGGATCTTTCAGCGTCGCTAATTTCCGATAGACTTGTAGAAACGTCTCCTGCGTAATATCTTCAGCGATATGGAAATCCCCGATCTTCCGCCACGCAAGTGCGTGGACCCGCTTCTGGTACTTCCTAACCAAGCACGCAAAAGCAGCATCATCGCCTTCAAGGATACGTTGAATCAGTTCAACATTGTTATTTTTCATCAAATGCCTCAAAAAAGAAAGTGCCTTATTTGGTATATAGTGACGCGACTTGAGAATAAAAACTTACATAATTCCGCGAAAAAATGGTATTTTTGTGGGAAAATATCGGTCACAAGGATGGAAAATATCGGTCGCAAGGTTTGCCGAAAAACAGATATTGATCTTTTCGGTGTTATTCTAAATTTTTTATTCTTAAACAACAAAGGTCAGAGGTTTTTATGCATTCAGAAAGCCATGATAGTTCGATGAAGAAAATATCTTCAAACATACCATTGTGCTTGTGCTCTGAAGAATTGGGCATAGAGTCCATCTTTTGCTAACAACGTCTCGTGATCCCCGTCCTCAACAATTGTTCCGTTATCAAGGACAACGATCCGATCGCAGGTGCGTACAGAGGAGAGGCGGTGTGAGATTAGCACTGAGGTGCGCCCGGCACTACGTTGAATAAATCGTTTATAGATCGCCTGTTCGGCTAAAGGGTCCAGTGCCGCAGTCGGTTCGTCAAGAACGACCAGCCATGGCGTTTCTCGCATGAACCCCCTTGCTGTTGCGATGCGTTGCCACTCGCCGCCGGAGAGATCGCGCCCCCCAAAAGTCGGTCCTAACACAGTTTCATAACCCGCATTGAGTCCGTCAATAACCGAAACTGCACCACCGGCAGTCGATGCCACTTCCATACGTTCCGGATGTTCAAGATCGCCAAAGATAATATTCTCGCGTGCGGTCAGATGATAGCACGTGAAATCTTGAAACACTGCGCTACAATGTGTTAGCCACTGCTGACGCTCTTCTTCGTTTAAAGGTATATCTCCGACGCGAATTAAACCTGTTTGTGGGCGGTAGAGTCCAAGAAGCAGACGTGCCAGTGTAGATTTCCCCGCACCATTGGGTCCAACGAGTGCCACTCGCTCACCTTTTTTTAATGTTAGATTTACATGGCGTAGCACCGGTTCTTGCGCATTTGGATAGAAAAACGAAACATTTTCCACTTGTAGATGTGAAGGTTCTTGTGAGGCTGTCAGGTTCGGTGCTTTCTGAGGTGTTGAAGGGGCGTTACTCACCGTTTCAGTGTCACGATCCAAAAACGCGTACAAATCTCCTGACAAACGGCGCATATCGTCGGCAATCAATAGGAAATAACCGGCAACGTTGTCCCAGATGCCATCTAAGTTGACGATGGCGTTGATTGCGGCGATATACTTACCGACAGTAAGTCCGCCACGAAAGACCGCCAGCAATAAAAGAATAAGCGAACCCGCGTACAACAAGGCGCGTGAGATACCAATTGCAAGATGCGTCCAAAATTTACGCCGTTCAATTGTCTGTTGTTCTTGTATAAGTTCTTTCCATAACTGTCGCCAGCGTTCTATCCATAAGTCTTGTGCTTGGTATAACCGTACCTCCTTACCTGCACCGCGATCCATCAGGATACCTTCTAACGCATCTCGCTCCCGTCGCTGTGGTGTCTGTTGGACATCAAGGCTATAAACATCAGTAGCAAAGCGTGAGCCACTCCACCAAGACGCTATACCGGTCACCGTCGGCAACAGTGCCAACAGTGGATGGAGGTTCCACAGCACGATACCAAGCGCGGTGACACTGATTAATTGTTGAATGCTGTCAACGATCCACCAAACAATTTCTTCAAGTTCATCACCGGACATAGTGCGCGCGCGGGTAAGCGCGTTTTGGAATTCAGGGGTCTGAAACTCGATCAACTCTATTGTATTGGATTTGCGTGCGATACCCTCACTGATCCAAATCTCAATGTTTTCTCTGACATTGAGACGTAACGGTTCTCGTAACTGGTCTGCAAGCGTACTATAGATTTGTAGACCGAGCAGACCGAGCAACCACGGGACAACCTGCTGCCACCAACTGGGATCGCCTATAGCGGCGGTGATTGCATTGACCAAGTGTTCCGTCACGAAAAACTCGCCTACAGGCAGAACGCCGAGGGATAGTGTGAAAAACATCATCCCTGAAAGCGAGAGGGCACCGCTCCGCCAGACAATCGCAAAAGTACGGAAGTATGCGATGATGCTTTCTTTCGCAGCCAATCCCCATGTCTTCCATTTTCCATTAACGTTTCGCATTTTTTAATTTTTCCTTGCGGTTCGGTCAAGACAAACAGCTTCCATTCTTGTGAGCAATTCCTATTGGTACCAGTGTGCTTGTGCTTGAAAAAATCTGGCGTAGAGTCCATTTCTGGCAAGTAATGCCTCGTGTGTGCCGTCTTCAACAATACATCCGGAATCTAACACCAAGATCCGATCAGCGAGACGCGCGGATCCGATTCGGTGTGAAATCAAGAATGTCATCCGTCCAGCGGCAAGTTCAACGAAACGTTGATAGAGTTCGACTTCAGCCTGTGGATCCAACGCTGCAGTCGGTTCGTCAAGGACAAGGACTTGCGGATTCCTAACTAAAGCCCGCGCAAGTGCAACTTTTTGCCATTCACCCCCAGATAACTCTGCCCCTTCACCTTCTTCACCGAGTGAAGGGTCAAGGAAGGTATCCAAGCCGCGCGGCAGCGTCTGAAAACGCTCTTCGATGCCAACCGCATTGATGACACGCCAGAGTGCTTCGTCGTCAATGTTGAAGTTCGGGGGACCTGGCACCAATTCCTCACGTATAGGTCTACGAAACCGCGCAAAGTCTTGGAAAACGGCGGCACAGTTAAGAGCTATCTGTTCTGGGGCAATTGCGGCGATATTTTGGTCGTCATAGCGGATTGCGCCATCATCGGGCTTGTATAATCCGAGCAATAGTTTAATAAGCGTCGATTTTCCAGCACCGTTAACACCGACGATACTAACGATCTCTCCGGGACGCACGTGAAAATTTATGTCTTGTAATATATCCTCAGTCGCCCCCGGATATTGGAAGCGTAGATTCTGGACCTCTACGCCATGCTGTAGGGGCTGCGGGAATATCTCAGTTCCTGACTGCGTACGCGCCGTTTTTCCGCGTTCTAAGAGGAAATGCAAATCACGCAGCAAGGGTACGTCTTCAAGTATGTTTTGTATTTGTCTAAGCAATCCCTCCAAATCTCCTTGGAAGAACGCAGCGATGCCGGTAAGGACCACATAATCTCCAAGCGTGAGATTGCCGTCTACAATACGCGCAGCGAGGATGCCGATCGCTACTGCATAAGCAATCATTTCAGCGATCGTTGTACCGATGGCGGCTCTCGCTTCCGTCCATATCTTTGCAAGCGATTCTTCCTTCCATTTTTGGTGATTCGTTCGCCAGCGTCCAAAAAGCAGATTGAAAAGCCCATAGAGTCGCACTTCCTGTCCAGAGGAAGAACCGAGCAATAAACTCAGCATATAATCCATCATACGCCGTACAGGTGTCGCTGCATAATCGTGGCTGTATCTGCTTTCGGCTGTTTTAACTTTAAGCCAAGCAGAGGGTAGTGCGGGTAACACCACTACGAGTAACAGCAGTGGATCCGCTATCCATAGGAGGACCCCGTACCCCACTAACGTCACGCAGAGTTGTCCGACCTCCGTTAGAAAGCGTAGTAGGTTCGTGAGCCGATGCCCCATTGCCTGTCGTGCCCGTTGTATTAGATCATACGTCTGTGGCTGATCAAAAACGGCAAAATCGAGGTGGGTTGTCGCTTTAAGTAAGGCACCCTGCTGGTGCAGTTCGATGAGGTTTTTCATTTTCCATTGTAGATATCCATCACAAGTGCCTGCGATATTTCTGAACATTGCCAAAAGCACGAGTGCTACCACCCATGGTGCTGCAGTTTCTAAATTCAAATCTGCTTCCTCATCGAGAAAAACAGCGATGAGGTTCACCAGTTCCCGGCTTGCCCAAAGAATACCTATCGGAATACACCCGTGTACAAGTGTTAGTAGTGCTTGTGCAATCGCGCCGAATCGGCTAGCGCGCCAAGCGACAAAGAAAAAACGGCGCAGCGTTTTTAGCGCGGATGGACGGGATTCCGATGCTGTGTTGCGGGAATGTATGTTGTTGGTATCCATTTTTTCGCTCCAATAAAAATAGCCTACGGGATTCATTTAATCCGAAGGCTATAAAAAGAATCAATTAAAATTGGAGAATGTAGTGTAAATTGTGTGATTAAGGTTCTATAATGTTTTTGGCATTAGACGATACAATTTGTGCTTCGGGTTCAGGCGATATGAGTATTCCTACGCTGCTATATCGGTTATTCTGCAAGCGAGATGTGCAATATCCCCCGATCTTTGATAGCATTATACAGTTTATCGTTAATGACGGCGAGCGCAACAGTTTCACCGAGTGATTCTGAAGAGATTTGTTTCCATTGATTACTAGTATCCAAGCGATAGGCTCCGATATCGCTGACACCATAGACTGTGGTACCATCCACAGCAAACTTGTCTATAATCGGACGCGTACCGGCACTATCGGTTAGCACGCGCCAGTGTGCCCCTGTTTCTGAACTCAAGACCCCTTCGTCTGTTGCGACATAAGCTGTTGAACCGACAAAGGTTATCTCTTTGAAACGGGCGAAGTGAAGCGGTAGGCTTGGCGTAACATCTCTCCAGCTGCTCCCTTCGTCAAGCGATTGAAACAGTTTACCATCGCGTTTGCCGACATAGATAGTTTCTCCCGAAACCGCTAATTTGAGATCCTCGCTGTCGTTGTCATAAGACTCTTGGCTCATGTCTGTTAATCCTGTGCTTATCCACTCCGGTGTCCCAAGTCTCCACTTAAAAAGCGTCCGTCTGTGTTCAGCGTAGAACACATCGTTGCAGACTACGATCATTCTGGTTATAGCGTCCTTCCCGCGTATAGGCGGTGGAACGATTGGGACGATTGCGTGATGCGCTTTTTCAGAACCGTTAGATAAGTGAATCTCTTTCGCTGCCTCGCTACCTGCCCATAACTTACGAGATAATGCTTTATCATCAGAAGTGGGCATGCTTTGAACGGGACCGCGTATATTGACATCTGTAGATATGCGGGCAATTTGCAAGTTGTTAGTTTTAGGTGAAATAAGATAAAGATTATTGTCATCAACTATCAATTTTGAATTAAAGAAGTTGGAGACATACGCTCTGTCTGGTTTTGATGATTGCGTTGTAATTGTGGTCACCTGCCCAGTAAATCTCCCAGGAATTGAGATTTTTTTCCAAGACGTGCCTTCGTCAGTTGATTGATACACGACATCACCAGTATGCGCGTATAATCTACCGTTGAACGCAACCAAATCCTCCAACCTTGTTCCCACCATTCCATCTATAAGCAATTGCCACGATTTCCCGCCATCAGTTGTCCGACGAATTCCAAACAGACCAACTTTGTAAAACGTCGTCTCGTTTACTGCCACAGTTGGCAGACTATTGATCATGAACAGCTCCGAATCTCCCGAAAGTTCTGTCCAAGTTTGTCCGTTATCTGTTGAACGATATCGTTGCTTGGCAGTTGCCGCTAAAAGCACTTCACCAACAGCCAAAACTGTCATACCAGAGGGTATTATTCGATCACCAGATTGATAACTGAGTGTTATTTCAGGACTGGGTGTTATTTCAGTCCACGACGCTCCGAAGTCAGCCGAATGGAAAATCTTGAGGGCATGCGACTCATTTCTTGGCACTTCTTGTTCTACCTCTATTGGTGTGAGACCCAACAGATGGGGCCCTGTCCCAATATAGAGGTTATTCTCAAACACTGTCAAGGAGTAGATAGCTCTTGACGTCTCCACCGGCAACTTTTCCCAAGTACCCAAGTCGAGACGATAGAGACCGCGCGCTGTGCCAGCAAATACTGTTTTTCCAACAGCAGCGACTGTGGAAATCGTTTTGCTTGCTAATCCATCATTAAACAAGTTCCATTGTGTGCCACCGTCTGTAGATCGATAGATCCCTTCATCTCTGAGGGCAAGATACATCGTCCGACGTGCTTGTGAGTCGGTGCGAGGTGCCGCCGCTCCTACTTCATCAATGATGATAAGACCAACAGCGTCTCCCTTTGGTCGGGGCCCAATTGTATGCCACGTTTCACCGCTATCATCTGACGTAAATATTTCATCGGTGGATACTATGTAAAGGGTCCCACGGTGTTCTGCCATCGGCATTACAGATTTACCAATTGGAATATCCGTGTTGCTGCGTGTCCACGCGGTCGCATCTGTTCCTAATTTGTATATGCCTGTCGGGGTAACAGCATAGACAGTTCCTTCAGACGTAGCGAAGATATCGCGGACGCGTCCCCCTGGCGGTGCGCTCCCCTGCGTCCACTGCGAGGTAGAAAACCTGGCGGAATCTTCGAGTGTAACAGATGCTGTCGTCGTTGTGGAGACTTGTGTGCCGGTACCGCTGTTTTTACCTACAGAAGCAGCCCGACCCACTTGATTTCGCACAGCTGGTTTTGCCGTAATATCAAGAATGATAGGTGTGTCAATAATTTCAATAGTGGGTTCAGATTCTGCTTCAAAACTGTACGGCTTCTGAAAACGCGCAAGATATTGGTTGCTTGCACCGAGCAGTAATATAACCAAAACGGCAGCAGTTCCAAGAGCCGCCCATGGGAGTAAAGGTTTGCCAGCTGGCGGCGTTATCGGTTTCATATCGGAGACTTGTCTCATAATGCGCTCAGTTACTTGGGCAGGGAACGGGATACTTCCGAGTGTTTCGCTAACTAACAGTTCTTCTTGCCGTTCCTGTAAACGCTCGCGGCCCCGGCGAAGTCGACTTTTAACTGTATTGACTGACACACCTAAGAATTTCCCAATTTCCTTCGCCGTCAT
>JAJDTJ010000027.1 GCA_022827225.1 Candidatus Poribacteria bacterium
ACCGTTGTGTAGAACCTATCAAAACCTACAAGAGATTGTGTTTTGTGTCTACTTCCTGCTTCAACGTCCACTGCACTCACAACTGAGGTCTTACACGGACTCCATCAGGCGTTTTACGTCTCCTCGCAACTCGTGGCGACGGTTGAAGGTCAAGCCGGACACAGATTGATAGCCGCATTCAAATCGCGGTCAATATCAAGTCCACATTCAGAGCAGTGATATGTCCGGTCTGAAAGCGTTAAATCGTCTTTCTTGTCTCCACAACGACTACACGTTTTGCTACTCGCAAAGAACTGATCCGCTTCGGTTATCGGTATCCCACGCCTCTCTGCTTTGTATTTGAGCATGGTTAGGAAACGTGAGAGTGCTGAATCCGATAGCGCTTTGGCAAGTTTTCGGTTCTTTAGGAGTCCACTGATATTTAGCGTCTCTATACCGATAGCACTCGCTTTGCGAACAATCTTTGTCGTCGATTGGTGGTGAGCATCTTCACGGATACAGGCGATCCGATAATGCACACCGGATAACACAGCTTTCGCTTTATGCCAGTTTTGTGAACCTTTTATCTTACGCGACAAAGAGCGATTGGCACGCGCCAACTTTCTCTCAAATCGTTTGAGCGGACGTGGGTTATCATAGGTATCACCATTAGAACAGGTCGCAAGTGTATTGATACCTACGTCAATACCCATCGGTTCTTTATCATCAAAGAGAGGCGGTTGGTGTTTATAGGTATTACTATCACACCGCACGAGTATGGAAGCGAACCACTTGCCATTGCGTTTAGAGATAACAACCTTGCTGATTTCACCCGTATAGCGAAGTTCTTCACGCATGCGAACCCAACCGATTTTCGGGAGATTGATACGGTTTTTATGGACGTCAACAGTTCCTGCACCATTATCTGCTTGGTAAGAACATTTACCATCTCGTCTCTTATAGACAGGAAAGTTGTTTTGTCCTTTTTTCCAGCGGGTTACGGCATCACCGAAGTTGTGGATCGCATTTTTGGAAGCGTTCTGTGAAAGATCAGAACACCAGTGAAACTTATCGTATTTAACACCGTTAAACTCACGCTTGATGTCCACATAGGTTCGCCACTCGTCATCGTCTAATCCGACTTTGAAAGACGACAAAGCAAAGTTGAACGCAACACGGGCATACCCGGCGTGCTGTCCCATGAGCGTAGATTGCTTGTTATTCGGATTCAGTTCTATCTGTTGGGTGCGATTGACTTCCAAACTGCAACTCCAGTTCTGCTTTTTCTTCGGATACGATATTCTCTATGTCTTCTGCTAACTTCTTTGACTTATGAGAACGTCTGCCATAGAGTTTCGCACAAAAGACAGTCATGATTTCCATTACGTCACGGGTGAGTTCTTCCTCAAAAGAAGGTGGCTCCCCTTTATTGATAATCACAATCTCAATACCTTTTAACTCACAAATACGGAATATTAAATCTGCTCCAAATCGTAAAAGTCGGTCCTTATGTGTAAGGACTAATCGGGACATTCGCCCCGGCACAATCCGTTCAAGAAGGCACAAAAGTCCTCTTTTGTAGTTCATGCCACTGCCGAGGTCTCTTATGATTTCAGTTTGCCACCCATTCTTGTTACAAAACGCTTCAAGGATGGCATGCTGACGCTCTAAATCCTCCTTTTGATCATTGCTTAAGACTCTGGCATAAGCGATTGTAGGATAGGATAAATCTAATAACTCTTGGAGGCTGTAAAGACGAGTGCCTTTCGGTGTTCGTTTAAATGGTTTTATGACACCATCGTCCTCCCAACGCCGGAGCGTTTGAGGATTAACACCAACAATCTGATGCTTTTTTCTGAAGTTCGAGAGCCGTAAACTGGTCGCGATACGCTTTTAATCCGCCAATCCATTCCAAGTTTGGTTTCTTCTTTTTTCGTTTTGAACTCTCTTTTGTTCGCAAGAAATCAATGAAATTAATGACTTCTTCTTGGAGCTCTGGAGAAAGCTCCCTGATTTTTTCAATGATGGTAGATTCCATTATTACCTCCACATTTCCTTTCCAGTATCTTCCAACCTTTGAGCCTTCCTATTGAAACTTTCGGATGTCCACGAAACGGCCTGTAACCGCCGTTGCAGCCGCCATCTGTGGACTGACGAGATGCGTGCGTCCACCTTTGCCCTGTCTACCTTCAAAATTCCGGTTCGATGTGCTGGCACAACGTTGACCCGGCATCAGGGTATCAGGATTCATACCGAGGCACATACTACAACCCGCTTCACGCCATTCAAAGCCGGCTTCTTGGAATACCTGGTCAAGCCCTTCCGCCTCCGCTTGACGTTTAACCGCCTGCGAACCCGGAACGACCATCGCGCTGACGTTCTCTGCGACTTTCCTTCCTTTTGCGACTTCCGCAGCAGCCCGTAGGTCGCTGATACGAGAGTTCGTGCAGCTACCGATGAAAACCCTATCGACAGGAATATCCGTTATCGGGGTGCCGGGTTGGAGGTCCATATATTCTAAAGCGTGTTCTGCGGCGCGCTTGTCGTCGGTTGTCGTCATGTCTGCTGGGTCTGGGACACGTCCTGTCACATCGGTGACCATACCGGGGTTTGTCCCCCATGTCACCTGCGGCGCGATGTCAGCTGCATCGAGCTGTAGCGTTCGGTCATAAGTCGCGCCCTCATCAGTCGGTAGCTCCTTCCAACGTTCAACCGCTGCATCAAAATCTTCACCTTTCGGTGCGAAACGTTTGCCAGCGATATATTCATAGGTCGTATCGTCGGGTGCGATCATACCAGCGCGTGCGCCTGCCTCAATCGACATATTACAAACTGTCATCCGCTCCTCAATACTAAGAGCGCGGATCGCAGAACCGGTATACTCGACGACAGCGCCGTTGCCGCCGTCGATACCGATATGCCCGATAATCGAGAGGATAATGTCTTTTGCAGTCACGCCGTAGGGGAGTGTGCCATCAATCCGAATCTCGAATGTCTCTGATTTCTGTTGCAAGAGGCACTGCGTCGCGAGGACATGTTCAATCTCACTCGTGCCGATCCCGAAGGCGAGTGCGCCGAGTGCACCGTGCGTTGAGGTATGGCTATCACCGCAGACGATGGTCTTACCGGGTTGTGTGATACCGAGTTCCGGTCCGATGACATGGACGATCCCTTGATCAGGACTATCAATGTCGTAGAGCGGGATGTCAAACTCAGTGCAATTTTCTGCCAGCGTCTCCATCTGTTTCGCTGCGATCAGGTCGGTGATCGGTAGCGATCTATCTGTCGTCGGCACGTTGTGATCCATCGTTGCGAAGGTCAGATCAGGTCGGCGTACCTTTCGGTTATTGAGTCGGAGCCCCTCAAACGCTTGCGGGGATGTGACTTCGTGGACGAGATGCGTGTCGATATAAAGAATCGGCACCTCATCAGCGGAAGCGCGCACGAGATGCGCCTCCCATATTTTTTCATACATCGTTTGTGTTTTCATGATTCTTATTATATCATAAACCGTTTTCGTTTTTCAACTTGTATATAATCTCCTTTTAACCTTGAAAATTGCCATTTTCTCGTTGTATAATAGGAGAGGTTGGGTTACCCAACCCCTACTATCACGTTTCTGGTTTTACGCAAAAAGGAGGTAAAACGATGGAAAACCCAACAACTATCCAAGAGATTGTCCAGCGATTAGACAAACTTACGCCTGTGCAACAGAAACAGATTTTGAATTCTATCCTCTCTTTTTTAGGCGAACCCATAAGAGGCATCCCAGGTAAGGAACTGCTTAAATTTGTCGGATTGTTCCCACCTGAGGATCTTGAAGAAATAAAGCGCGCAATTGAAGAGGACTGCGGACAGGTCGATGAATCAGAATGGTAACTATCTTTTGGACACCAACATCGTTATCGGAATGCTTACCGGTGACACGGCGATCGAAGAAAAAATGCGAAATGGTAATAACTTGTTCTTAGCTTCTCCGACAGTTGGTGAACTCTACTACGGCGCACAGAAATCGAATAAGGTTACAGAAAATCTTCACAGAATCAATGTATTCGTAGAAGAATATATTTTTCTTTCTTGTGATTTGGAAACGGCACAGTGGTACGGAATCATCAAAGAACGGCTGCGAAGGAAAGGTAGACCTATCCCGAATAATGATATTTGGATCGCTGCAATTGCTATGCAACACGATTTAATCCTCGTCACACGAGACACACATTTCGATGAAGTCGAATCGCTACAGACAGAATGTTGGTAGACACTACACCAACAACAGATACGGGTCTTGGATATAGCCAGAAACTGTTTGCAGGAACTGCGCCGCAGGTGCACCATCTACAACACGATGGTCAAATGTCAGACTTAGCGTCAACATGCTTCGGATAACAATCTCATCGTTATCGACGACTGGCTTCTTCAGAATCCGCCCTGCGCCAAGAATAGCACTCTCCGGCGGATTGATGATCGGCGTGAACGCATCAATCCCGAAGTTTCCGAGATTCGTAATCGTAAAGGTCCCACCTTGAAGTTCTCCAGGTGTTAGTTGATTACGCCGTGCCCGTTCAGCGAAATTTTTCACCTGTCCTGAAATCTCCGATAACCGTTCCTTATCAGCATTCCGAACAACTGGCACCACGAGTCCATCCGCCAGTGCGACGGCAACCCCGATGTTAATTTCTGGTAATAGATGGATGCCTTCATCCGTGAGTGTGGCATTGAGTCGCGGATGTTCCCGTAAAGCGTTTGCGACGACCTTCACAAGCAGATCGGTGTAAGTGATGTTCACCTCTCTTGCTTGTAGTTTCTCATTGAGCATCCCCCGCAATTCAACAAGTGCCGTTGCGTCAGTCTCGGTATGGAGCGTGACGCTGGCGTTCGTCTGAACGCTGAGTGTCATCCGTTCCGCAATAATTCCGCGGATACCGTCCATAGCGATAACTTCTGCTGCTTGTTGAATCGCTGGTGTCTCTACAACAGGCACTTCAGGTGCTGCACTGGCGGCTTGTAACACATCGTCTCGGACGATTCTACCCTCGGGTCCAGAACCGGCAATTGAAGTGAGATTGACACCATGCTCTTTCGCCAGTCGCCTTGCGAGCGGAGATGCCTTAAGGCGTGTGGTTTCAACTGAAGGCACCGGTTCCCTCAAGTCGATATACCGTTGGACATCGCTTTCAAGGATACGTCCACCGGGTCCGGATGGTTTAACTTCGGTGAGGTTGATAGCGAGTTTCTCGGCGAGTTGCCGCGCGGCAGGGGAGGCTTTCGGTGCGTCCCCGGTAGCCGATGGTGTCGGTTGTTCAGGTTTCGCTTGTACCTCTTGCTCTGGTGCGGTGTCGGCTTCAATGCGCGCAACCTCTTCCCCTGGGGCACCGATAACAGCTAGTATAGCGTTGACGGGAACATTGGTGCCCTCTTCAGCAAGGATCTGGGCAATAATCCCGTCGGTAGGGGACTCCTGTTCATGGACGACCTTATCGGTCTCAATCTCTAATAAGGGTTGTCCCTCCGTGACGGTATCGCCTTCTTTAACGAGCCATTTCCCGATTTTGCCTTTGGTCATGGTCTGATCCATCTGAAGCATTTTTAGTTCTACTGCCATATTTTTAATTTTCCTTGCGGTTCGGTAAGGTTATACCATTTCTAAAAGTTTATATCGCATTAACAATACACCGTCCACCCAGGCACGGTAGGTTCGGTTTCCTAACCGAACCGGATCTGTACTAAAGTTTGGACAATTTTAAGAATTAAGGTGTTTTAAAGCAGAAAAAGAGGTATCCTTTCATAAACAGACAAAAGTTTTGAAAGGAACGTAAAAAATGGACCTCCTTCTCTGCTTAGGAGATATTCTATCGGA
>JAJDTJ010000066.1 GCA_022827225.1 Candidatus Poribacteria bacterium
GTGACAATCAGTCTCATTGAACAACTTTTTCCCAAGTCGATTCATGCGGTGTCAGCAGCCGGTTTTGAGTTGAAAGTGCTTTTGTTTGTCATCGCAACGAGTATAAAACAGCTATTTGGATAAAGGTAGCAACTTGGGTTTATAATAGCAAGTTTTGGCTTGCAAGCGACGCCGATGCAGATCGCATCTGGGCGTTTACGCCGCAAAAAGGCAGGGGCAAATTGTGATGAACCGGGCAACACCGAAAGTTACCGTCGTCGGCAGTCTGAACGTTGATCTCGTCTGCCACGCAATCCGAAAACCAGACAAAGGCGAAACCATCATCGGCGATGCCTTCGACATTTTCACAGGCGGAAAAGGATTTAATCAGGCAACCGCCGCAGCACGGTTAAATGCAGAGGTCGCCCTCGTCGGAAGCATAGGCTCAGATCCTTTCGGAGACTTGCTACGCACAGCAGTAAAAAATGAAAATATCAACAGCAGGTTCATCACAAGACGGACGGACATCGGCACCGGCATAGCGACTATTGTTGTCGAACCGGACGGCGATAACAGTATCATTGTTGTACCGCGCGCAAACATGGCACTCACCACAGCAGATATAGATGCCGCTGCCGACTGTATCGCAAACGCAGATGTACTCCTGCTACAATTAGAAACACCGATTGCAGCATCCGAACACGCCGCAGCAATCGCCAAACAACACGGCGCGACGGTGGTACTAAATCCAGCACCTGCGCAACCGTTACCCGATAGCCTTTTGGGGTATGTCGATATTCTCACCCCAAATCAATCCGAAACGGAATTGTTAGCAGGAAGGACGGTTAATAATCAAGACGAAGCAGGTCGCGCAGCAGAAACGCTACGTGAACGCATGGTTGGCTCCGAAAACAGTGCTGTCGTGCTTACACTCGGTGAACAAGGCACCTTGATGTTAACAGAGACGACATCAGAACTTATCCCCGCACTGCCTGTCCAACCCGTAGATACAACCGGGGCAGGCGATGCCTTCTGTGGCGCACTCGCAACCGCCTTAGCAAGCGGCGAGCACCTACGATCAGCAGTCGGATTCGCAAATGCCGCAGGCGCAGCAGCCGTCACTGTTATCGGCGCAACACCGTCCATGCCGACACGCGCAAAAATTGAACGTCTACTAAAATCGGGAAAATAAACAACAGCAGGACTTACATATTCCCAACGCATAAGAGCAATTGGGAGCATTCAAACTTTCATCGTAGTGGGTTTTTGCTTAGAAGAAATCCGCAGAAACACCCTATCAAATACCCCCAGCAAAAACGGTGTTTCTTCAAGGTCACCTCGTCCGAACCTATACTGCATAAGTCCTAAACAAAAAAACACATTGGAAAATCCAACAAAGGAAAATTAAAAAAATGAAAAAAACAGTGCTAAGTCCCATATTCGCAGTGCTAATCATAATAGGCACCATCGCAAACCCTATGCCTGAACTCCGAGCTGAGCAAAACCGAGAAGAAGCCGCCGTAACTAAAAAAGTAAGAAAAGACTTTGCAAAAGTCCTCCGAGAAAAGAAGAGACCCGCCGAGAAACACCGAGAACTTATCGTCAAGTGGCAGGAACAGGGACAACTTTCCACACTCCTGACGCTTTATGAAACAGCGAAAGAGAACGCCCAAATTGAGCAGCTTCCCGCTCCAAATATGAAATCCGCTTTCTACTACGGATTAGGCTACATACACGCGCTTGAGGCTACGAATACCGAAGAAGCATTGGATACCGCAACCGCTTATCTCCAACACGCACTTGAGATTGAACCTGACCTGTTTTGGGCACGTTTCAACCTCGGCGGTATCTATCAGCAGAGAGACGAAGACGCAGCCGCACTTGCAGAATTTGAAACCTGCGTCCGTTTGAACCCTAACTACTATCCGGTTTACTATCGCATGGGTGAAATTTACCTCAAACAGCAAAATCACATAGAAGCACTTCAAGCCTTTGAGACTTCGCGAAAACTGAATCGAAAATGGGAATACCCACAATACGGTATCGGTCTCGTCTACCTTGCACAAGGTGAGACTGATCGGGCGCGCGAAGCGTTTGAAAATCTTACGCATCAAAAGAAGAAGTTCGCACCCGCCTACATTAAACTCGGACAAGTCCTCGCCACAGAAGGGTTCTTCGACGACGCACTCACAGAATACGCCAAAGCATCGCAATATCAAGACTACGCTGCACAAGATGTTTACGACCTCGCGGTGATCTTTGACGAAAAAGGCAACACCGAGGGCGCAGTTCAACTGTACCAACGCGCAATTGAGATTGAGCCAACGCACGTCCAATCGCATTTCGCACTTGGCGAAAGCCTCTATGCCAGCGGCGATACCGAAACCGCACTACACCACTACCAACAAGCACTGTCTCTGATGCCAAGCATCAAGGATACCTTTTACGAACCCCTGGAACCCTACTTCGCAGGATTGATGACACCCGATCAAGCGATGCCAATTTTAGAGAAAGCGATGTTTGTCCTTCCCGACGACCCGCGCACCTACTTTTACGCAGGCACTGTTGAAACCGATGCGGGCAACATCGAAGCAGCCATCAAACACTACGAAAAGACGCTCCAAATTATCGAAGCAGACGCAAGCCACTTACAAACTGAACTTCCACTCGGAAATTTCAATGACGTTTACTTCAAACTCGGTGAACTTCACCACCAACAGGGCGATATAGACACAGCAGTCCGCTACTTCAGACGTGCCTTGGAATTGAGCCCAGAGTTGGCAGATAGATTCATCACACAAGGACAGACTGCTTTCGACAACGCGAACTATCAAGATGCCATCGAGCCTTTAAATATTCACCTGCTGCTATTCCCAGAAGACATTAGTGCCAACTATCTCCTCGGGCAAAGCTACGAAGCAACCGGCGATGCGGACAGCGCAATCCGTTTCTACGAACGCACCTTGACATTAGACCCACAACGACCAGACGTACTTTTCAAAATGGTCTATATCTATCGAGGACGAGACGAATATCAACAGGCAGTCAACACCTTACAACGAATTATTGAAATCGCACCTGAAACCACCGAAGCACACTACCTAATGGCACTGTCCTATCTCTCGCTAAAGCAGCCCGACAACGCGCTCCCTGCCTTGCTCGAAACCGTCCGTTTGCGTCCTGATGATGTCGCAGCGCACTACCACGCGGCAATCCTATTTGAACAAAACGGCGAGATAGATAACGCCGTTGAATATTATGAAAAAACAATCGGACTCGATACGACCTTGATTGAAAACGACATCGGACGGCATCTACAAACCCCTCTGCCGGATGTTGAAGCGACAGAAGCGGAACCCTTTTTCCGTCTCGGCGCAATCTACCGCCAACGGGACGATGAAGGTAACATCATCCGCGTCTATCAACCCGCACTGGAGATTGAGCCCGAGCACCCCGAACTCCATCACCTTCTTGCTACCATCTTTGAAAAGCGCAGCTTGCAAGACGAGGTAGAAAACAAAGACGACGAACGCGAGAACGCAATCCGATACTACGGACTGGCGAACCACTACAACCCTGACAACTTCGATTGGCACTACAGTTACGCACGCCTCCTCGATCAGCATGCCGAAACCCTCGGAGAGGATTATCATAAACACGCTGAGATGGCAGTTACGGAATATACCAGAACCATTGCCTTGAATCCAGACTATGTAGATGCCTATTTCTACCGTGGAATGCTCACGCTTCGCTACCGACAGATCGGCAAAACCCTTTATCGCTATAGCCAAATTTTAGAGGATTTCAAACAGGTCGCTGAAATGCAACCCAGAAATCTTGAGGCAAACTACAACATCGGGGTCATCTACCTTGAAATTGACCGACACCATCCCGCAAAAGAAGCATTTAAACGTATGCTTTCCTATGCACCCAAACATAGAGGCATCCATCTGCACCTCGGAAAAATCGCGGAGTGGGAACAGGCATGGAAAGAGGCGATACGACATTACGAAGCCGAAGAAGCACTTATCCAACAACCCCCACAAAAAGAGGACAACATCGCTGTCCAGACGTATCAACGCCTCGGCGATCTCTACTATGCTCACGCCTTAGACTACAATAAGGCAAAAGACACATTAGAGAAAGCACTCGATTTAGACGACATGCATGTATCAACCCTGCTTACTTACGGGAACAACCTCTTCAGCATGGACCTGCTCGGTGCCGCAGCGGAACAGTTTGAACGCGTCATACAACTCGAACCGGAGAACCTGACAGCGAACTATAACCTTGCCTTGATGTATGAATATACAGAAAAGACCGCACAAGCGAAAGAACAGTGGCAACGTTTTCTGGATCTCGATCCACCGGAACAGTGGAAAATTGAAGCAGAGAAACATTTGCGCCAGTAGTTTTATTCATAGGGCTTACGCAGCCCCTTTGCAGGGTTTTTTGCTGGGGTGTTTCTTCAGGGTTTAAAACCCCGCCTGCAGTGTGTAATAAGTAAGTTATCATGGAAAAATGCGTAAGTCCTGATTCATTTACAATTATCGGTTGCCAGTTAACAAGTGCCTTGTCGTCAATTAGGATAAAAAGGATACTGATTGTGAAATATTATAAGAGAGACCGTGTTTTCTTGTACAATGGGGATGTCCTTGATTGGTATGATAAATGGGAGTCACCAGTCGTCATTGTTTCAGATGGCCCCTATGGACTTGGGAGTTATCCGGGCGATCCGCCTACTTCAGAGGAATTAGCTGAGTCGTATGAACCTCATATAATTAAGTGGTCAGAACACGCAACACCGATGACAACTCTTTGGTTTTGGAATTCGGAGCTCGGGTGGGCAAACGTTCATCCTATGTTAGTTAAGTATGGTTGGGAATACCGAAATTGCCATGTATGGAATAAGGGGATTGCGCACATCGCGGGCAACTCGAATGGCAAAACCCTTAGGAAATTTCCTGTAACGACGGAAGTTTGCGTTCAATACACGAAAAAAGCTTTGTTCTCTGTCAACGGTACAAAGATAGATATGCAGAAATGGCTCCGATATGAATGGGCACGGACGGGGCTCCCATTTTCCAAAACTAATGAGGTCTGTGGTGTGAAAAGTGCTGCTACAAGGAAGTATTTCACGAAAGACCACCTCTGGTACTACCCGCCGCCCGAAGCATTTGAAAAGATCGCTGAGTATGCAAATAAACACGGAAGACAGGATGGAAAACCCTATTTCTCTCTAAACGGCACAACACCCCTGACAGGCACGGAATGGTCAAACATGAGAGCCAAGTTTCACTTTGAGAATGGCATTACAAACGTCTGGCAGGAACCTGCCGTTCGCGGAACTGAACGATTAAAAAATCAGTATAAGTCTCTGCATAGCAACCAAAAACCCTTGAAACTCATGAACCTATGTATCCGATCCAGTAGTGACGTGGCAGATGTTGTGTGGGAACCCTTCGGTGGTCTCTGCTCAGCAGCGATCGCTTCGCATCAACTGAAACGGAAATGCTATGCAGCCGAAATCCATCCTGACTATTTTAAAGCAGCCGTTGAGAGGCTTTCAAAGTACGATATTCAACAGGAGCTCGCACTCTATGAAGATTTCGGTTGAGCCTAAAAGAAAACTCCCACAGCGTAACCAGACCGTATACAAAGTGTACGAACGTGTACGTGAGGCACTCTTTGCACTTCCTACCTACTTTCGGTCGGATACATCCATAGAAGGGATATTGGCAACAGACATCTTCACCTTAAATGCTGCCTTCGGAGCAACCATCGAAGATCAAGTCGTTTCAACACTGAACCAGATGCGGGAAGTTTGGGACCCTGATGAGCAATTTATGTATTATAGGTTTATCAGACAACCGCAGACATTTCCAGACGTTTTGTTGAAAAAAAATACAAGTGAAATAGATGAACGGGACAGTGAGATTTTATTAGGAATTGAGCTAAAAAGTTGGTATCTATTAGCAAAGGAAGGGGAGCCGAGTTTCCGATTTCAAGTAACTCCAGCCGCTTGCGCCAAACAGGACTTGATCGTCGTGATTCCTTGGGCTCTCAATAACGTTATTTCAGGTTATCCTAAGATATTCTCACCGTACGTAGAATTAGCGAAGTACGCAGCAGAATATCGAAATTACTGGTGGAAATATATTCGGCAAACAAAGTCAAATACAGAAATCGTGAGTCCGCAAAACGTCTCTCCCTATCCTCAAAAAAGCGATAAAATTTCTGATGATCCTATATATGACCGTGGAAATAACTTCGGGAGATTTGCAAGAACAGGAATAATGGACAATTATTTGGAGATAGCAAAAAGAGAATCGTTGTGTGGAATTGGAGCGAAACATTGGTTAAACTTTTTTAAGATTTTTCAGGAAGAAAGAGACGAAGAATCTATAAACGTGGAACTGAAAAAACTGAGAGCATTGATAACAGGCACAAATCGGGAGAATGAATCTGATCTCATGGATGCGGTAGAAAAAATATTGTCAGCGGTAGATACACTCTTGAATCAGAACCGAACAACGTAATTATTTAAACTCAGAATGTTATTAAACCAATTTAGTTATTTCGCCCTCGGTAAAAGCATAGAGAACGCAAGCGCAGCGCTTCAGACTGAATTTATCGGACATCAGATTGAGCATTATACACAAGTCCCTTCTACTAACGATATTGCCATTGCACGCGGGAAAGCAGGCGCACGAGAGGGAACAGTCGTCATCGCCGAACATCAAACCGCAGGTCGTGGAAGATATGGTAGGAGATGGGAAGCACCCCCCGGAAAGTGTTTACTCGCGTCAGTTGTACTGAGGCACCGGTTGCTGCAAGACCAAATTCATCTCCCAAATCTCATCGGTGCCATTGCGATCGCGCGTGCCATTCGTACAAGGCATGGACGCAACGCGCAGATTAAACCACCTAACGATGTCCGGATCGAAAAAAGAAAGGTGGCAGGTGTACTCACAGAACTCGCCTACGACACGCAGCAACAGTCGTTCTTCGTCTTAGGCTTCGGTGTTAATGTCAATATCACTTTAGCGGACTTCCCGCCAGAACTCCGCGAAATCGCAACCTCTCTTCGGATAGCATCCGCGAATTCAGAAGATCAGGACACCGAAATCTGTCGCACGGCACTTCTACACGCTATACTGGGTCAATTAGAGGATACCTACCTGCAGCTGAAGGCAGGCGAAACGGATTTAATCATGAAGCAATTCGAGGAATTACGGGAAGATGAAAATCGTGGTTAGTGCCTGTCTTTTGGGAGTCCGCTGCCGATACGACGGTGGCGACAGCCGAAACGAGGCAGCGATAAAACAGAAGAAAACGTCCGAACTGATTCCGGTCTGCCCAGAAGAGGCGGGTGGGTTGCCAACACCGCGCCCCCCGGCAGAGATCGTCAGCGGCGACGGTGATGATGTCCTAAACGGTAAAGCAAAAGTTATGACTGCTGATGGAACAGATGTGACGGAGGCATATTTAAAAGGCGCGTATCACGCCTTAAAGGTCGCACAATCACACGGGGCAACGCAGGTGATCCTCAAAGCGAGGAGTCCATCCTGCGGTTGCGGTGACATCTACGACGGCACCTTCTCAGGCACACTCACAATCGGCGATGGCGTAACCACAGCACTTCTGAAACGGCACGGAATTATTGTCACTTCCATGTAGAAAACGGTAGGGGCGAGGTTACCTCGTCCTGCCACGAATCTATCTTACCAAGAGATTAAACGACGCACCTGTTGTCCAATGTCAGGACTCCGCATCAAGGACTCACCGACAAGCATCGCGTGGATACCGGCTTCTTGCAGCCGCAACACATCCTCACGCGAATAGATACCGCTCTCACTCACCACAACTCTATCCGATGGAATCGCTTCACGTAACCGAAACGTTGTTGCAATGTCCGTGTGAAACGTCCGCAAATCCCGGTTGTTGATACCGATAATCTGCGCATCCACCGCCAAGGCAATCTCTAATTCTTCAGGTGTATGCACCTCCACCAGACACGCTAACGACAACGACGCTGCGACCTCCATGAATGTCCGTAACTGTGATGCCGTCAACGCCGCAACAATCAATAAGACCGCATCTGCCCCCGCGACACGCGCCTGATAGATATGATACGGATCAATCGTGAAATCTTTCCTTAACAGTGGCACATCGACGGCATCTCGAATCGCGCATAGATAGTCGAGTTCGCCCGCAAAAAAATGTCTATCTGTGAGTATAGAGATGGCAGCTGCACCATTTTCGACGTATGTCTCAGCAATCGATACCGGATGAAAATCTTCGCGGATGATACCTTTGCTGGGCGATTTTTTCTTTACTTCGGCAATAAGTTTAACGGCATCGCGATCTCGATCCGCAATAGCATCGCGAAAATCTCGCGTCGGCGGAAGGTTTGAAATCTGGTCTTCCAACTTCGCAAGCGGCACCTGTGCTTGTTCAATTGCCAACTCTTTCCGTTTATGTGCGATGATCGTATCTAATATCAATCCGTTATCCCTCATCCATAATAGCACTGTATCAAGCTTTAGTTTATAGGTGGCACCGTTTGTAGTAGGGCAATTCATTGCCCGTTAGGTAGACTGAAACAATAGGCTAATTGTTTGAAACCGTTTTCAGTCCTTCTAACTTCGCGAATGCATCACCGGAATCAATAGATGCCGCCGCAAGTTCAATGCCTGCCTCAAGGCTATCCGCTTTTCCACTTGCAACAATCGCAGCGCCAGCGTTCAGCACAACAATATCGCGCTTGGGTCCACCTTCACCCTTCAAAATATCCACGATGATTTCGGCGTTCTCCTCCGGCGTGCCACCCAAGAGTGCTTCAGGCTCCGTTTTCGGGATTCCGAGCGTTGTCGGATCAAGCGTCCAAGTTTCGACGGCACCGTTTCGGAGTTCCGAGACACGCGTCGTTGTCGTCGTCGTAATATCATCCAAGCCGTCATCTCCACGCACAACAAAGGCATGCTGGCACCCAAGGTTGTTCAACACATTCGCATGAATTTCGGTGAGTTCCGGCGTATAAACACCAAGCACTTGCGCCTGTGCGCCCGCAGGGTTCGTCAGTGGACCTAAGGCATTGAAAATCGTCCGGATACCAATTTCCCGCCGCGGTCCGATGGCATATTTCATCGCGCCGTGCAACGAGGGCGCAAATAGAAAACCGATCCCCACTTCATCAATGCAGCGTCCGACGTGTTCGGGACCAATTTCAATGTTCACACCCAATGCCATCAGCACATTCGCGCTCCCGCTCTGCCGGGTTACACCCCGGTTGCCATGCTTTGCGACCGGCACACCCGCGCCAGCAGTAACGATAGCAGAAGTCGTCGAAATGTTAAAATGGTTCAAACCAGTGCCACCTGTACTACACGTATCAACAACCAATGAATGTTTTGTCGAAACAGGCGTAGCCTTCGCACGCATAACGCGTGCAGCACCGGTAATCTCCTCTATTGTTTCACCTTTAAGCCGCAAGGCAGTCAGAAAACAGGCGATCTGTGCATCTGTCGTCTCACCCGCCATGATCTCGTTCATTGTCCCAACCATCTCTGCTTCGGTTAGGTCATTTCCTGCCACGACCTTCTCAATTGCTTCACGAATCACGCAATATTCCTCCTGAAAATTATAATGTTTACAATTATAGCAAATCTTCAGAGATATTTCAAGGACGACATCCGAATCCGAACCCTAACAAACTTGCGTTAAAACAAGAAACGATACATCGGTTGATTCGTTGTGATGCCTATAAGGCTCCATATACCACCGATGATAAACTCGCCTAAAATTAGACCGAGAAAAAACGGAATAAGTTTTCGGTGCGCACTCACACCCCCGTGCCGGAGGATAATCCACTTAATCACAGAACTCACCAAAATTGAAAACCAAAACACGTTCATTGACCAGCTGCTGGAGATAGCGAACCCCGCCGGATGAAAAGGCCACCAAAAAAGCCGCATCCGCATGATCATCAGGAAACCGGTGATAATGAAACCGATACACATCGCGACAATCGCTGGCACATCTGGTGTCCTCGGGGAAGTTAGCCAACTCTGAAGTCGATTGAAAGGTCTCCCCGCAAACCAATCGCGCGCACCTTCTATATAAGAAATATGATAGAACGCCCAGAACGAAGCAAATGTCCCGATAACAATCGCAATGCACATAGCAATCAGCAACCGCCGATTAGAAATCCCTGTCCGTTCTGCCAGCTTAAACCCCTCCAAAATGTGCGGCATCGGATGCCCGCGATAGGCACGGTTGAAAAAGAACAGATACGCCATTATCGTTAGGTTGTGGGGTCCGAGCAGCCGCGTCCCAAAAATACGCGGCATCATCTCATCGGGACCAATAAAGTGCAGATCATGCACCGGGGAACCGAGTTCCGCTCGCATCCGGGTTACCGCTGTAGAGATCGCATAATAGATACCAAAAAACACCAGGACCACCCAGATAGACATACCCGCCGTTTTACAGAACCCCACGATAAAGACGAGACTCGCAATGAGTCCCAACGTCGTCGTTCGATAGGACATCGGTTCGTCTGAATCGTCAACGCTTCGGTCATTCCTGAACAACTTACGTCCAACTTGTGCAAGGTGTTTCCGCGTCGCCACAATCGCAATAACGAACAGACCGAGATACGCACCGAAAGACTGTTCATCCGTGAAAGGGAAGTTCGGCATGCCGCGCACGCCCAAAGCATCCCCGAAAACTCGCTCTACCTTCCAGAAAAGATAGAAAAACCAGCACGAAAACGACAGATCAAGCGGAATAAAAAACGCCATACCGACCGCGAACGGAAAAACAGCAACGGGAGTCCACCCCACAGCACTCCACGGTTTCTGCGTAAAGAACGGACGCAAATCATAGAGCCTGCCGCCTAAACTCGGAACAGTCGGATACAGATAGTGCAGTCCGTTGAGAATGTCAATCGCGCCAGCAATCCCGAACCCAAGCCACATTAATTTGTTTGTTAATAAGTTCTTTCTACCGCCGCCCGTCAATTCAAGCGGCAATTGGATAATTGGGTAACTCAGTTTTTCATGCTCCGTCCACTGTTTTCGGACGAGACTATTGATGCACACCATCAGGAACACCATCGCACAAAGGAAACCGCCCCAAGCGACAGTCGTTGTCAACCAACCTTGCACGGTTTCCCATTCATAGAGCGTCGTTTCGCCGCGATAGTACTCCGTTAAGAAAGTCCGTTCCTTGACAGCCATCCAATCCGGGATATACCGATGAAACAGGTCTGCCCAGTCATTTTCTGGTGTTGCGTACCAGAACGCGTAAGGTATCATCGGTATCAAAACGCGAAGGACATCGTGTCCTGCCAATGAAGAAGCGATCGCCAACATGACGTAAATCGTCAACAATTCGCCTTGCTGCAGCGCAAGCCGAGGTGTCATCCGCACCAAGATGAGGTTAGCACCTGTGATCGCAAAGACACAGAAAATGACGTTAAAATAGAGGGAAATAGTCGTCGGATAGCCCTGTCCAGCAGAATCCAAAATCCAGTACATATTCGGGATGATCAGTCCAGTGCCAAGCAGAATGGCCCGCCACGATGCCCCAAATCGCGTACTTCGACTATTTTGTTCGGAAGGTTCTCTAAATCTATAAGGTTCTGAAGTCAATTGGCTATTCAAATCGCGTAGTGTTTTCTCCTTATTACACGGCTTTACGCGTTAGATTTTTTATTGCTCTGGTCAATTGTTAAGAAACCTTTGACAGCTTAGAGACAGTTGGAATTAAGCGAAAACTACCGTGAAACGAAGTGGAACGGTGACCAAATTTAATGGCTTTAGGACTTACACATGCTGCTCTTTTGTACCATAGGCTGTTAGCCTGTGGGACCAGACGATTGTGTTTTCCGAAAAATTTCATCTAACAGAACGAACTATAGTCAAAATTGCGTAAGTTTTGAGCTTAAAAAATTGAATTTTTTCGTTGCATCTTGTATAATGTATAGCATGATTAGGGTCCTGATCTACAAATCGTGGCTACTTTCAACATCACTAAAAGGAAAACCTTATGGATACTATCACTGATGCTGCCGAAGCAGCCGTATTTACACCACAGCACAAAGAATTTGTCGAAAACAACGGGTACCTGTTGATTAAGAACGCCTTACCGTCCGATGTCGTCGCGGAAATCGATGCCGCTGTTGACGAAGTCTATGCGAAAGAGGAAGCCGCAGGACGGCTTGAAGCAAACGGTAAGCTGAACTTACGTAACTGTATCGTACACCACGAAGCATTTCTCCAACTGCTTGATTGGCATAAGACGGTCCCACTCGCCTACGGCGTGCTGAATTGGAACGTCCAGATGATTACATCGCACTTGATTGTGTTACCACCAAAAGAAGAACCGCCGGATGAAGTCAAGAACCGAATCGGTCTACATCGAGACGGCGGCAGCTCATACCGAGAGATGCAGGAACCGCATCCGCGTATCATGCTCAAGATAGCTTACGCCATCAGCGACCAATCCGATCCCGCCTCCGGCGCAACTGTTATTGTACCCGGAAGTAACCGATTGGAAGGCAGACCGGCAGTCGATCCCGAAACCGGGCGCGCACGCGGGGCTATCTCCATGAATATCAACGCAGGAGACGCATTCCTCTTTGAACAACGCACCTGGCACGGTATCGGACACAACTGGTCCAGCATACCCCGAAAAACGATCTTTATGGGATACGCATACCGGTGGGTCAAACCGATGGACTATATCACGATGCCTGACGAACTCGTCGACAAATGCAATCCGATCCAACAACAATTAATCGGAGTTGTCAGCGATCCGATGAGCTATTATATACCGCAAGACCAAGATGTACCGCTGCGCGCTGAACTCGCTTCGGAGGCATAACAAACCGACAACATCCACAGCGAGCCACGGTGAGATTGTACGATATACCACACCCTATTCAAGTTTGCTTTTCAGGGATAGACTATAATCGAGAAGCGCATTCGCGTAGGGTATATTGTGGAGTCCATACCCGCTATCGCCTTTAACCATGTCGTAGTTCAACTTTGCGTCGAGATAGTCTTGCGAAGTTTTGTCAGGCGCAGCATCAAGCATCGCCTTGACCACCTTCATCTTCGCCTCTATCTCAGCACGATATTGCGGCAACTTCGTCTCCATACTGTTATCCGCACTATCGTGACAACCCGAAGTACTGCACACCGACATATCGGCGATAAACGTATGTCCACCGTGTTTTGCAACCGACTCAGGATCCTCTTTTGCCATGTGGCAGTGCACACAACGCTTCTTCATCGCACGCACATGCGGCGACGGCATCCGTTTAACGCCAGCACCCTCACGGCCAAGGAACATCTCGGACTGTGATTGGTGAACAATGCCAGCACCCGCACAACCGCAGTCCATTTTATGGCAGCTGACACATAACTTCTTCGCAGGTTGCACCAATAAGTGTTCCTCTCTGCTCGTGTGGGAATGGCACGAAGAACAAGAAACAGCATTCACCGCTGTCTCTATGTCATAAGTATGCCCCGGATAGACGCGCTCGCTGAAGACTTCATAACCACCGGAGTGACAACTCAGACAAGAGGTGCGAAGCTCATAGGGACCCTCAATCAGGTTCACAAGCGCATGGAAGTGACCCGCCTGTTGCCATTCTTGATAAGCAGGTTCGCTCCCGTGACACTTATCGCAACCTTCAGCAAACGGCGTTTTCGAGACGGATGTTTCAGCCGCTACAGGTGCCGCGTGAAGCACCGAAACACTGTCGTAACCACAGAGCGTGAAGAGCACAATCGTACCCATCAGTACGGATAGTCCTAAAAATAAGAAAACCTGTTTCATGAGCGTCTATTATCCTTATACAATTTCTCTTTAGTTCGCAAGGGTTATGTCGTTTACTTGGTAACCCTTGATAGTAAATATCATATCCGATTCAGCAAAATATGTCAACATTTTTTACTCTCAGAAACTATAGGATGTGCTTTTAACATTTCACACGATTTGGAAAAAATGGAGGGATTTTGATGTCTCAATCCGAAAATGGAATAAACCTCTTCAACGGGAAAGATATGGACGGTTGGCTCGCACGCGGCGGCGCGCCACAACATGAATGGGATGCCGCTGGTAGTGTTAAGCTGAACGCCAACGATCCAAAACTGCTTACAACGACAACCGGCGAAGGCATCTTCTACAACGGTGCAACAGGACGAACCGCCGACATCTACACCGAAACAGAATACGGCGACTGCGAACTCCACGTCGAGTTTATGGTACCACAAGGCTCCAACTCCGGGGTCTACCTCATGGGAAGGTATGAGATCCAAATCTTGGACAGTTGGGGTCAAACAGAACTCCACTACGGTTCTTGCGGCGGTGTCTATTGCCGCTGGATCGACAATAAACCGGTAGACGGTGTACCACCCCGTGTCAATGCCAGCAAACCGCCAGGCGAATGGCAAACGTACGACATCTCCTTCCAAGCACCAAAATTCGACAACAACGGCAACAAGACTGCTAACGCCACCTTCGTTAAAGTCCTCTGGAATGGACAAGTTGTCCATGAAGATGTTGAGGTCGTCGGTTGCACACGCGGTGCTATGTTTGAAGATGAAGCCGCTACCGGTCCACTGCTCTTGCAGGGCGACCATGGTCCCGTCGCCTATCGCAATGTTATACTCAAACCCGCTTAAACTATTGGGTGTAAATCATAAGAGCCTACCATCTTCTTGTAGGAGCGAGTTTTGCTCGCGATCTTTGTTATAGACTACCGTCTTCTTGTAGGAGCGAGTGTTTTTGCTTACAAGAAATCCGCAAAAACGCCCAAGCAAAGGGAAACGCCCAAGCAAAACCCCTAAGCGAAACGGTATTTCTTGGCGCTCTCGATCCTTTATACTTGGTTCCAACAATATCGTAGAAGGAATATTTAAAATATGCAGAAATTTAAACTTGGTGTTATCGGCGCAGGCGGCATCGTCTGTCGATTGCACCTCCCCGATCTTACAAAAGGCACCGATTTTGAAGTCAGTGTCATCAGCGGTAGACGTGAACACCGCCTCAAACATCAGTGCCAAGAATTCGATATACCCCGATGGACACAGGATTACGACGCTATCATCGCTGATGATACACTGGATGCCATCCTTGTCGGCACGCCACACCCTTTGCACGTTTCATGGGGTGTCAAAGCGTTGGAAGCCGGTAAGCACGTCCTCATGCAAAAACCGCTCTGCGGCGATATGGACGAGGCGAACCAATTCGTTGAAGCAGCCGAAGCGAGCGGTAAAACAGTCATGTGCCTTCCCCATTTCAACGCCGCTATCTATAAAATCCGCCAACTCATCGCAGAAGAGGCAATCGGACGCGTGTCTGGCGCACGGATGCGGAGCAGCCACGGCGGCCCCGAAATCTACTACGCAGAAATCCGAGACATCTTCGGTGAAACAGGAGACGACCTCTGGTTTTTCGACGCAAAACAGGCAAGCGTCGGCGCACTTTTCGATATGGGCGTTTATGCTGTCTCCGGCCTCGTCGCTATGCTCGGCACCTTCAAACGAGTGACAGGTTTCGTCTCGACTTTCGACAAACCCACACAATTAGAAGATGTCGCCACACTTGTACTCGAGATGCAGTCAGGCGGAATTGTCACCGCAGAGACAAGTTGGTGTGACCCTGCACGCACCGGTGAAGCAAGCGTCCACGGCACAGCAGGCAAATTCACAATGCCCGGAAAAGATAGCGCAACACTCAGTCAATGGACACCCACCTCTTATACGCGTGAACACGCACCCGTTGACGTCAAAACCATCGACTGCTCAGATACAGCACCAAGCGGAATGCACGCACATTTCGCAGAGCATATCCGCGCAGGGACACAGCCACCACTCTCTAACGTGTACACGGCACGGCACGCCACAGAAATCCTACTCGCAGGTCTTAAAGCCTCCGAAACAGGTAGGGCGATTGCGTTGACGACAGAAGCGGATAAGTAGGATCGGGAAAACGGCAGGAATTATAAAGGCATCTTCAGGCAGGCAGACTTGGAAAACGCGCTTGCACGAAGATGCCTAAAGTTTTAACCTAAACTGGCGTGCAATTCATACCAGTCATCAAGATTGTTAAGATTAACAGCGTCCAAGACAGAGCCGTCGTCCTCAATGCCACTGGCACCGAGGATGCCTCCACGGGTATCATCGTCATGATTGTAACCCGTGATTGCAGCGTTCAGTTCATCGACCGCTGCTTGGTCAAGGCTTCCGCCGCTCTGCTCCAGAACCCACGCTTCAAACTGCGGATAGGTGGGTAAATTGTCGCTAATGTATGCCAGCGTAGCGTCCTTGTCCAGTCCGAGTCCATCCAATACCATCTGATCAAAGCCTGCACCGCATGCCGGATAGTCGTCATGCAGGACACCCTTCGCATCCATCAGCACTTTCGACCAGAATCGGGGAAGGTGCAACACACCAAGCGGTCCTGCAACCCCGGAACTAATAGTTGGAATCAGTTTTGTTTTCCTTCTTCCGAACATTCTGTTTTCCTCCCTTACTCTGAACATTGAGTAATAGATCGGTATCAGCAACATAACAGGTGTTATTACCTGCTATGTGAAATTCCACTCTATTATAGCAGCACAGAAAAAAAAAGGAAAGAAATTTAAATGTAGTTAAAATTAAATCATTGCACCGTTTCGGGTTTAACCACCCTAAACTTGCGTTCACCCGGTCTAATATAACCGAGCCGCTTTCTCGCGAGCCGTTCCTTCGTTAACTCGTCATTTTTCAGCATTTCAACGCGTTTTTTAAGCCGATCTCGCTCAGCCTCCAGCTCCCGTATCTCCGCACGATAGGCCTCCTCAGCAAGCTGGGCATATTGCCAGTCGTCATAACCTTTCATGAATTGCCTGACGCTAACTAAGAGTAAGCCGAGGGCAATCAGCAATAAGATAGGCCGAAAAATACGCATAAGGTGTACCTTAAAAAAATATACTGTCGGACAGCACGAAGGCTGCCCCGATACCAATGTTTTACCTTAACGGAGAGCCGCCAGATTGTAGAAAACCCGTTCCCCAGCAAAAATAGCACTATCCCCGAGTTCCTCCTCAATACGGAGGAGCTGGTTATATTTGCAAACACGATCCGTCCGAGAGAGCGACCCTGTCTTTATCTGTCCGGCGTTCGTCCCAACAACCAAGTCAGAAATAGTCGTATCCTCTGTTTCGCCGGACCGATGTGAAACAACAGCCGTGTAATTGAAACGCCGCGCCAGTTCAATAGCATCGAGCGTCTCTGTCAAAGTGCCAATCTGATTAACTTTGATGAGGATAGAATTCCCAATGTGTTCCTCAATACCGCGTTCCAAACGCGTGGTATTCGTAACAAAGAGATCGTCACCGACAAGTTGAACCTTATCACCGATCGCCTCCGTCAATTGTTTCCACCCTTTCCAATCGTTCTCATCCATACCGTCTTCAATGGATATAATCGGGTATTTCTCACAGAGTCCTATGTAAAAGGCGACCATCTCTTCAGGTGATTTGGTCGGTTGTGCTTCCGCTTTTAGTTCGTAGGTACCGGTGTCGCGGTTGTAAAACTCACTTGAAGCGGCATCCAATGCCAGTAGCACATCGTCGCCGGGAACATATCCTGCACGTTCAATCGCTTCAATGATCACCGCAATCGCTTCCTCATTAGAACCGAGATCGGGTGCAAACCCGCCTTCGTCGCCGACAGCAGTGTTACAATTCCGTGCCTGTAAGACCGCTTTGAGTTTGTGAAAAATCTCGGCACCCATGCGAAGTGCTTCAGCAAAATTCTCCGCACCCGCCGGCATAATCATAAATTCTTGGATATCAACGTTGTTATCCGCGTGAGAACCACCGTTCAGGATGTTCATCATCGGTAATGGAAGTTCTTTCGCGTTTGCACCGCCGATATAGCGGTAAAGCGGTAATCCGGCCTCGTCCGCAGCCGCTTTCGCTACAGCCAAGGAGACACCTAAAATCGCATTTGCACCCAGACGACTCTTGTTCTCTGTACCGTCAAGCTCACACATAGCAGCGTCGATATCGCTCTGGGCAAAGACATCTTCGCCGGCAAGCCCAGCAGCGATGACAGTATTGACGTTTTCAACTGCTTTCCGAACACCTTTCCCCAAATAACGGTCGGCATCCTTATCTCGTAGTTCGACCGCTTCGTGTTCACCTGTAGAGGCACCAGACGGGACAGCAGCGCGTCCAAACGCACCCGATGCTAAATTAACGTCAACCTCAACCGTCGGGTTACCGCGCGAGTCCAATATCTCGCGCCCATGAATATGGATAATTTCTGACAAATCTTTTCTCCTTATGAAGGTAAAAGTTGGTTTCTGGTCTAAATTTCACTGCGTCTAACACAATCAAGCCGCTCTTAACTGACGACCGACAACTGATAACTGACACGCTATTCCTCAATAACAGCACCCGCAAGTAGATATGCCGATGCTAAAAAGACTAAACTACATCCGATAAGCAAATTCAGCCAAAACCAGTTATCCACGCCACCCGTCACCAAAAGCGGAACGGTGCATTTTGCACCACCGATAATAATTGGAACGACAACCGGAAGTAGAATAACGGAGAGCAGGCTTTCGCCACCGCTTGTACTCGTGGACATCACAGCCAACAGCACACCGACAGCACAAAATCCAAGCGTACCCATACTCAGGACACCGATCAGTTTCAGGACTACACCCACAGTCACGCCATTAAGCAGATCCAAAAATTGAAGGGCAATCGGCGTAATAACAATTTCCAACAGAAGCAGGGACACAACATTGCTGACAACTTTAGAAAGATAGAGATTACTTGCGTCAACACCGGTCAGCCGAATGCCGTGCAAAGCACTGTGCGAACGTTCTACCACGAATGAACGATTCAAGATGATAATGCCTGCGAAAACAAATGCTGTCCAGAGCACACTGGCAGCCAATTTGCAGCGTTCCGCTCTCTCCGGAAAAATCGGACCAAACGCAAAAGCGAAAATGAGGACAACCAACACACTGAAAACGAAGATGAGTACCAGTGTCTCTTTTGAACGGAACTGAAGCGCAAGGTCCTTGCGAACCAACGTGCCAATTTGACGGAGTGCCTTCATGTTTGTCTCGTTTTCTGCGGAATACCCGTTTCCATTCCTTCACCGTAACCGATTCTGATGAAGGAAAACGGAGCGAAACCCAATCGTTAAAGCGCAAGCCGCGCCTCGTACATAAGCAGTAAAGTCTCCGCGGTGATTTCGTCTTTCCGTGCTATCTCTTCCAATCTTCCATCTATCATAAAGAAAAACCGTGTCCCGACGAGATAGCCTAACTCCGTATTGTGTGTCGTGATGACAATGCCTTTGCCGTTTTGTTGTTCTTCCGCAACGCGTCGTAAAACAAACTGCTGAGCAGAAGCATCTAATCCAGAGAACGGTTCATCAAATAATAACACAGAAGGAGAATGAAGAAGGGCTCTGGCAATCATAAAACGCTGCGTCATGCCACGTGAAAAGATATGCAGAGGTTCATGGATAAAGCGTTGCAAACCGACTTCAGCGAGAAGCGTCGTTGCGCGGGCTTCTAACTGCTTAACGCCGTACATCTGTCCGAAAAACTTCAGATTCTCATAAGGGCTAAACATCGGATAAGCGAGCATCTCATGGATAACGACCCCCAAGGCACTCCGCACGTCTGAGAAATCCGCAATCGCATCTGTACCTTCAATCTCAAGATCCCCGGATGTCGGTTTCAGGAGGGTCGCGAGAATCTTGATAAGCGTAGTTTTACCGGCACCGTTCGGACCGAAAATCGTAACCACTTCGCCGGGTTGAACCGAAAACGTGACATTTTCGACAATCGCACGATGTCCGAATTCTTTTGTGAGTTGGGAAGCACGAAGTCGCATAGTGCCAGCGATTTCCTAACCGGTAACAAGAGGTGAAGGATGGCAGGATTTAAATGGAAGAGAGGAAGGATGGAAGAAGCGTCTCCACGCAACCATCCAGTCTTCCAATCTTCCAGTTTTTCATTTTTTTTGAACTTACATCATTCTCTGGATGATTGCGTCACCCTGTTCTTGGGTAATACCCATCGGTTGATGCGCTATAGGACCGTTTTCCAAAACAGGTTCCATATCATTCAGTGATTGACGGCTCGTATCGTGGTAGAACAACCCAAGCTGCGTTTCATGACCCGTCTTGACCGCTTGTTCGAGTGCAGCGGCTCTGTCACTTGTGTCATGATCTTCAAGGTATTGGATCCGCTCCTTCCAGTAATCGAAAATTACTCGCGCCCCTCCCTTCCAGGTCACACAAGGACTGATAACATCAATGAATGCAAATCCTTTGTGTTGCATCCCGTTATACATCAATTCCGCGAGTTTTGTTCCGTCAGAACTATATGCTCTTGCGACATAAGTCGCACCCGCGACAATTGCCATCGCAACCGGATTCAGAGGTGTCTCTAAATTACCGAACGGCGTACTTTTCGTCTCTTCTCCTACTATAGTCGTTGGTGAGGCTTGCCCGATTGTCAACCCGTACGTCTCGTTATTCATGACAATGTAGAGGAGATCAATATTTTTTCGCATCGTATGAATAAAATGATTTCCACCGATGCCGTAACCATCACCATCACCACCAGTGACGACAACATTCAACTCGTGATTGGCAAATTTAGCACCCGTTGCAACCGCCAACGCACGACCGTGGAGCGTATGCATCCCATACGTTTTGACATAACCAGGAAGGTTAGAGGAACACCCAATCCCACTTACTGTCAAGTGATCGTGATTGCCACGGCCGAGTTTTGCATAAGCACTTTGTAGCGCGTTCAACACACCAAAATCACCACAACCGGCACACCAATCTGGATTAACATCACCTTTAAAATCTTGCGCTGTCGGCGCGCCTTGAATAGGTCTTTCTCTTCTTTCTCTTCTCGATCTTCTTGCCATCTGATCCATCCTCCTTTGTTAGACAACAATCTCTTGATACGGGACATAAAGATCCGTTTTACTTTTCAAAAGTTCACGGGCTCCATCAGCAACGTGGTGCGGCATAAACGGTTCACCGTCATATTTGCGGATGTGACTGTCTGCCTTAAAGCCGGTTTCACTCCGTAAGAAACGGGCGAATTGACCCGTGTAGTTGCACTCAACGATAATCGAATACGCAGATTTCGCAAGCACCTCGTTGATCGCGTCCTCGTCCATCGGATAGAGCCACTTGAAGTGGATATGGTTGGTGGAAATACCTGCTTCGGTCAACTGTTGTGCCGCTTCACTAATCACACCATGCGTCGAGCCCCAGCCAATCAACGTAACTTCCGCATCTTCGGGACCTTCAAAAGTCGGAGGCGGGAGGAGTTCAGCGATACCTTCCATCTTCCGCTGCCGTTTCTCCATAATGTCGCGACGTTTATGCGGATTCGTGAATTCATCACTAATCAGACCGCCATCTTCATCGTGATCGTCAGTAGCAACAACGTGCATGTGCCCAGGCGTGCCCGGAATCGCTCGCGGGGAGATGCCGCTGTCGGTAATCGCGTAACGGAGGTATTCACCGTCCAACTCTACAGGACCACTGATGAATTCGCCGCGATCTATTTCAGGCTGCCAATTGATAGTATCCGGATCAAATGTCGTGAAACCCATGGAAAGTGTAAGATCAGACAGCACCATACCGGGACACTGGAACTTGTCTACGAGGTTGAAAAGTTCAGGAATCGTATCAAACCCGTCCATGATGCTCGTCGGAGAAACAATAATTTTCGGGAAATCGCCTTGGCTTGCACCCAGCAACTGCCACAAATCTCCCTGCTCCGTTTTGGTAGGCAAACCCGTCGAGGGACCCCCACGCTGGACGTTAATAACAACGATCGGAATTTCCATCATACCGGCACTACCGATGGCTTCTGACATTAGAGCGAAACCACCACCTGATGTCGCACACATCGCACGACACCCCGCGTGGGCAGCACCGATTACCATGTTGATAACGCTGATTTCGTCTTCACATTGCCGGACGATAATACCGAGATCGCGAGCGTTCGGGGCCATCCAGTGGAGAACACCTGTTGACGGACTCATCGGATAGGCAGCATAAAATTTGACACCGGCTGCCGCACCCCCCATTGCCATTGCCGCATTCCCCTCAACAAACGCAAGTTTCGGTTCCTGTTTCTCAAACTGCATTTCAAACGGGGTAAAGTGTTCCGCCGCATGATTGTAACCAGCACGAGCAACTCCGACATTCGCATCCACAACTTCTTGTCCTTTGCGTCCGAACGTAAGGCTGATAATGTCTTCAAGGACCTGTAAATCTCCACCAACCATCTTCAGAGCAACACCGAACATACAGATATTCAGCATCCTCTTTAGTCTATCGGTGTTATTGGACAACTCTTTATACGAGATAGGGCAGAGTTGGATGTCATCACGCTCTGGTGCCGCTTTAACATCATCACTGTTGTAAATAAGTGCACCGCCGGGGGCGACATTCTGAAGGTGGGTTTCTATGCTGTTCCGATCCATCGCAATAATCATGTCTATCTTATCGCCGTGGTTGGCAACCGGTTCGGAACTGATTCTGACGGTAAGGAAGGTATGACCGCCGCGGATAAGGGACTGGTAAGCACTATAGGTATAAACATGGAGACCATGCCGAGCACAGATCTGGCTCATGCTCTTACCAACGGTATCAATACCTTGACCTGGTGCCCCTCCTACAGCGATTACAAAATCGTATTTTGCCATCTTGGCTCCTTTCGGGTCGTAAGCAAATCCATATAATTATAGGTTACTTTTCTTTCTGAATTCCCGCTTTCCTAACGAGGTTTTTATGATTTTTTCATGGATAATTCGTATGTTCTACGTTTCTTAATTATACCATATTCACAGTTCATTTTCAAGTTTTATTTTCAATTTCACAAATTTGTCACAATGTTCACCAGACATCCGCGACCGTCATTAATTCCGAAAATTTTATAACCCCGCACCCCCTATCATCGTGTGTCTGTTTAGATGATGAGTCGCTGTCTCCCACTCCGCCATAATAACCTGCCTCGGCATTTTTTCGGCTTCCCAATGATACTCTAAAACATCGCGCCTTTGATAGTGTTGAAGCAAGGAGACAAGTGATGCGGAAAAGCCTGCTGGAGAAATCAGGAAAGAATATAAAGGACGCGCAATACGGCTATACATCAGAAGTTGCGAAAGGTGTGCCAACGTAAGTTTTGTGTTTTTGCACTCGACGGACCGACCTTTTCAGGGGTTTTCATAGAAACTTCTCCATTACGCCTGATTTAAAGCTTCAAGTGCCTGTTTCGCTTCCGGGGTTCCAATTTTTTCTAAGGCAAAAGCTGCATGATTGCGGACCTCCTCCGATTCATCATCAAGTGCCTTGATAAGCGCAGGCACCGCATCCGCCGCCGCACCCTCCAGTTTAGCAAACGTGTACGCAGCATAAGACCGAACATCATCCGACGGATCGCTCAAAGCCTGAATAAGCGCAGGCAGCGCACGAATTGCCGCAACCCCCATCAGATTGAGTGCACGAGCCGCATATTCGCGAAACTCTGCATTGAGTTTATCAGATAACGCTTCAACCAAAACCGGTACTGCCGGTTCGCCGATACGGCTCAGCGTATCACCGAGAGCGAGTGCATGGTACCGCTCAGTGATCGCCATTTCATCAATAAGCGCAGGTATTGCCGGCTCACCAATCGCAGCCAAGACATCAGTGGCTTGTTCAACCACATCTCCAAGGTTATCAGCGAGTGCCTCAACGAGTTGCGGAATCGCCGGTTCACCTATCGCAACCAACTCTTCTCTCGCAGCATCGCGGATATCGTCATCCAACTCTGACAAATCATAGATTAAGTCGGCTATAATGCTTTCGTTGTCCATCTACTCGCTACTCACCTTTCTTAACATACGCCAACATTGTGATAAGACGGTCCGTCTGCTCGGGACGCAAATACTTGTAAAACCACTCCGAAAACTCGCGCTCGGCTCTGGTCAGTTCTGCCGTCAGTGCCGGAACAGTGGACTCGCCGATCTCTGCCAAGACCTCCGAAGCGTTATTCGCCATCTGTTCCATATAAACTGGAATCGCAGACTCCTCTATGTGCGTGTAGAACTCAGCACCATACCCGGATATATGCCAACACTCTTGGGTAAGGACATCGATGAGTTGTGGAATCGCCGGTTCACCAATCGCAATCAATTCTGCTTTCGCGGTGTCCCGAACGTTTTCGTCAACATGACCTAACATAACTATCAAATCAGCGATGCGGTGTTTGCTATGCATTGTTTCCCCTTTTCTGTTGTTCTAAGAGTGTGGTGAGGCGTTCTGTCTGTTCTCGGCGCAACCGTTTATATACGCGCTCCGAGATCTCCTGCCTCTCGTATTTATCATCAAGATGTGTAATAAATTCAAGCCTTGCGACACGGGTATGCTCAAGATCGTCCGGATTCAGTTTACGAAGCCAACCCGCGTCTGCTGGTTCTGGTGATGTTGAAGTATCATCGGTATCAGATGTTGTGCTATTGTTGGCTGCACGAAGTTTGAAAAGGGCAGCCACGAAAAATCCACCGGTCAACGCCGCCGCAACAGCAATAAAAATCAACTGCCCGAGATTAGAATTCTGACCCGAAACAGGACCCCCCGTCGCACCCATATGGACATTAAGGGCTAAATCAATCGTCGTACCCGCCTCGAAGACTTTACCGGCGGGACTCTGATAAATAAGATAAATATTATTATGAATTTGTTCGCGGCTCGGCGCACCGAAAAATTTCGCGTTTGGCACTAAACCGATACCTTCAGGAATAAAAAACATGAATTGCACCGTATCAAAATCCAAATGGCGGGATAAATTCAAATTATCTCTCTCAACATGAAAAATATAAGTGTAGCCGAACTGTGCCTCCCCAGGCGGTAGCGGCGTTTTAAGGATAACTTCATTCGTAGCAAAATCCATCGTCAGTGCTGCCGGTGAATGCGCTTGAAACGCTTCAACCCCTTTCGGGACCGTCAAATGCAACCCAATTTTCTCCGCACCCCGCTTCATTTGAAAAGGCAGCTCGCTACGGTTCTCAATGCCGACCGCTTCAATAATTGTAACCGCACCATCCGGCGCATGATCCTCAGGTGGCGGCCCGATAATAAAAGAATGCGTTTTAATCCGAATTTGTGACTTGTCATCCGTAAACGCCCCGATATTGAAGTCAAGCGTTATATTCGGTGCCCAAGTCGACAAAACCACGTCCGCCTCAGTGTAATCCGTGTCCTCGTAAACAGTCGAAACCGTGTAATGAACCGTTGGATCAAGCGGTAGACCTTCAAAACGGTAATTGCCGTTTTCATCCGTCAATACCTGCTCGGTTTCAGTACCCTCGGCGTTATGAATAGTCAACGTCACCAGATGTGAGACGAGTGGCTTCTCAAGCTTTCTGTCAACAACTGCACCGACAATATCGCCTGATTTCGTCGTCTGCGCAGCAGAGGTCGGAAGCCAGAAAAAAATCAGGGCAACTCCCAACAAACTGCGCATACACCATTCGGTGAGATGGCAATATTGTGAGTTACCCCTCAAAGTACTGAATGAAAATCTGCTCGTATGCATGTTATGTTCCACGCTGTTGCTGTTTAAATCTTTCAATTTCTGCTTCGACATCAGATTGCGATTCACTTTCGAGCTGCACTATGATTTGTGCCGTCTCTTGCAAAAGTTCGTCGCGCAATTTTTGATAATCCGCTTCTGAGAGTTTTCCTGTTTCGTAATCTTCGTCAAGATCCGCCAAGGCAGCGTAGCTGCGCTCACGTTCCTGAGAGAGTGTTCGCTGTCGTTCCGCTATAATATTTTCCGAAGTCGTCACAGGTTGCGAACCCGTTTTTGAAAAAATTGGGACACCCAAATAGACAAGCAGGGCAACACCAAGAATTATCATCCATAAAAGCACAAGAAAAGACATAGTGAACACACTACCTTATGAAGCATAGATATCAATCTATTCCGAACGAAAAACTTGCTGTGCTTAGTTTCCCCGCTTGTATCTTTCCAGTTCAGCCTCAACCTGTTTCACAGCAGCATCAGAAACCTCTGACTCCGATTTCTCGGGTGCCTCCGATGTTGCTGGCGATCCCTGCATTGACTGGGTTGACCGCAGAAGCACGACGAAAGCAACACCACCGATGAGGACAAGTATAACACCCGGCATGATATAGGCGAGTAAATTTATACCCTCCGCCGGCATAACCGCATAAAACTCAGAACCATATTGGGCAAGATATGCCGTGCGAATTTCCTCAACACTTTTACCTTTGGTGAGTTCATCTTTAAAGGCGGCTTCAATCCCAAGTGCCGTGTTGCACACACAAGCTTTGATGGTCTCCCGCGTACAACCACAGTAACAGTAGACCGTCGTTAGCAGCTCCTCCAAATCAGACGCAAACGCGGGGACTTCCACGTCCTTCGGTGCTGCCGTTTGTGTGTGTCCGGTAATCATAAAACTGAAAGCAACAAAAATCAGAATAAACCGAACAAAATTACGGATTACAACTTTGTTGGACAAAGCACTGTGCAAAAATTTTTGAGTCTTCATAGTTTTTGAATCCTCACCTCTCCTATCAAGGATCTCGACTCCGGTCAGATTTCTCCGCGATAGCAACAATTCCGCCCAACACCATCACAGCAATCCCGATCCAGACAACGCGAATGAGAGGATTGTGGTACGCTTGTACGTTCACAAAACCGCCTGCCTTGAAATTTGGCGGAATGTTACCGATAGCAACATAGAGGTCATTTAAACCGAAATGCCGGATAGCAGATTCGACCGTATCCTGATCGCCTTGACCGACCCTATAATAAAAATGGCGCGCCGGTTCCATGCTACCTATCTGTTTCCCATCCTTAGCAACATCAAAAACAACAGCAGTTCGGCGATAGTTCGCATAATCCTTCTGAAACGAATCCCGCATTGTCAGTTGATATTTACCGACCTCCATCGATTCTCCGAACGTCATACTTCTCGACTCCAGCTGAAAGTAACCTTTCGACCCCATAATCCCTATGTAGAGGATGACAATACCGATATGAATAATGTATCCGCCATACCGTCGTTTGTTGCGTTGGATGAGAAGGTTCAAACCGTTGAAAAAGGAGGTCTCCTGCCGTTTGGCGCGGAGTCTCGCACCCCTATAAAATTCTGCAAAGATCGCCACACATACAAAAACGGCTGCAAAACTACAGAGCACCGAGTACAGTGGGAAATCCATCAACGCGCGGAATCCCCAAGTCAAAGCATCATCAACTAAAAAGGCAACTGCAAAACTACAGAGCACCAAGGACTGTGGGAGCGTATCTCCTATCAATTCAAGGAGTCCCCAAGTCAAAGCACCCCCAGCTAAACCCATCAAAAGCGGAAACGCAAACAATCGCCTGAAATTATTTGTCGTAATTTTCCGCCACGAGATAATCGGCCCAGCACCCGTCAAAAATAGAAGCAATATCCCAGGAATAATAACGACTTTATTGAAAAAGGATTCAGGAACAGAGGATTTTTCGCCGTTAAGTGCCTCAGAAATAACCGGCCACAACGTACCCCAGAGAATAATCAAAGTTAATCCGACGAGAAGCCAATTGTTCAGCACAAACGCACTCTCACGCGAGAGAAGTGATTCGAGCTGATTTGCACTCTTCAGACGCTTCCAGCGATAGATAACAAGCCCAATGACACCACCAGTTGAAGCGAGGATAAAACCGAGAAAATACGGACCAATATCAGATTGCGCAAACGCATGCACCGACGTGATAATACCGCTACGCGTAATAAAAGTACCTAACAATGTGAATTGGAACGCAAGCGTAATCAGGAGGATGTTCCACAATTTAAGCATGTTCCGCTTCTCTTGGATCATCACGGAGTGTAGATACGCAGTCCCCAAGAGCCACGGCATAAACGATGCGTTCTCAACGGGGTCCCATGCCCAATAACCACCCCAGCCGAGTTCTTTATATGCCCAATTACCACCAAGTGCGATGCCGAGCGTCAAGATAATCCAAGAGAAAAGTGTCCACCGCCGGGTACGCAGTATCCACTCGCTTCCAACCCTTCCCGATGTAAGTGCACCAACTGCAAACGCAAACGGTACCGTCAGACTGATCCATCCAACATATAAAGTTGGCGGATGAATCGCCATCAGCGGAGTCTGCAGAAGTGGATTCATGCCTTGTCCGTCTGCTGCTACCTGTCCATTCGGGAACCGAGCAAGGGGGTTATAAATTCCTTCGATCAAACCGGTGACAAGAATCGTGAAGAAGAGTTGGACAACAACGATTGGAATCAGCGCATGGTCCGCTAAGGTATCGTGTGTCTCTTCGTTGCGCTGACGACCCTGCCAGACAACAATAGCACCTACAACCGTAAGAATCCAGAGCCAGAACAAGAGGGAGCCGGACATCCGACCCCAGAGGGCAGTGATTTTATAAAATAGCGGCTGCGCTGCGCTTGATACCTCAACAACATAGCGCATCGAGAAGTCATCCGTCAAAAAACCGTAGATTAACGCCCCAGTCGAAATACTGATAAGAATGAAGGTGGCAAGGACAGCATTCCTACCGCTCTGGATCGCATTCGGGTTTCGCATCCGTAACCCGACACTTAAGAACGCAATCGCCCACAAACACGAAAGCACAGAGAGGAATATAGCGGCTTGTCCGATTTCCGCAGTCATGCGTTGCTGTGCCTCCTCAAAAAAGTATCGTTGAACATAATGCTAAGTGTTAGGTCTTTCTTATTCCGAAGAATTGTACGAAGTCTCATCTGTCGGCACGGCACTCTCGGCACCATCGTATTTCGAGGCACATTTCGTCATGAGTTTCGTCGCTACAACAAGGTTCTGCGAGGCAACGTACTCGCCTTCAACGAAAACGCTACCACCATCCGTAAAGTTATCCGGTTTGAGTTGATCCTTATAGAGGACATTGACCGTCGCATCGGTCTCGCGGTCCTGGATCGCAAAAGTCAGCACAAAATTAGCAGCATCCCATTTAGAACTCCCCGCTGCGATGAGACCATCAACTTGGACACGTTGCTTATCCGCACTGCTGCCATCTGCGACAAGCAAGGCTGGCGTAAAATGCCGCATACTCGTACTTCGCGTCATAGCGACCACCAAAAACACCATACCGCCCAGCAACATGATACTCGCAGCGACGATTTTGAACCTATTCTGTTTTTTCACCTGCACCCCTCCTTTGAAATAAGAATCCGTAGGTGTGATTTTCTGACCGTACCGGCGGATTGAATTCTCCTATTTAAAACCCAAGTTGCTACCTTTATCCAAATAGCTGTTTTATACTCGTTGCGATGACAAACAAAAGCACTTTCAACTCAAAACCGGCTGCTGACACCGCATGAATCGACTTGGGAAAAAGTTGTTCAATGAGACTGATTGTCAC
>JAJDTJ010000081.1 GCA_022827225.1 Candidatus Poribacteria bacterium
TTGTTTTTGCCTCCTTATTCACCCGACTATAATCCGATTGAACACGACTTTGCGAATATCAAACGTCTTAGAGAATACAATGCTCATATAACTATTGATGAAGTCATAAACTTGTATCTTTAATTCTAACGTTTACTATAAACCGGTTAAAATGGTGGAACCGCGAGATATGGCGCCGCGCACACCTTTCGCCTCTTGGTCGCGAGTAGTAACAGATAAAGAAGGACGGTTCGCTTTCCAGAACATAGATGCTGGCTTATACCAGTTCGTGATGTTTCCTGAAAGTGCTTCGGATTTTGAAATTATATCTGCTGAAATTGCGGATTTAACCTTCTATTCTACGGCGTTCCTTCGGAATTTTCCGACCTGGTTCGGGAAACTCACCTTCACAATTGAACCGGGGACACATCTTGAGGATGTTGTAATCAACGTAAAATCGCCGCGGATGCGAATTCGCGGACGGGTACTTTTAAAGGACGGAACGCCACTTGCCAATACAAAAGTTGGTCTGACCGTCCGACGGCGACAGCGGGATACTGACTTTTTTATTCTCCCCGGCGGTGGCAGTGGTGGATCCTCGGGGAGAAACGTTAAAACCGATGCCGAAGGCTATTTCGTGTCATACTATCCAGATCAGGCTTCAGAATACTCGGTGATAGTGAAATATGAGGGCGTATCCGTGAAGTCAAGATGGTTTCGTCTAAAAGAAGGACAACGGTACGACGAACTCGTTTTGGTACTCAGAGACTTAGAAGCACACCGCGTCCGGCGAAACGAAAGAGTGAAGGCACAACAAGCCATGTGGGTAGTGAACCCTGAAAATAGCCACGCTTACAAGAGGATTCACTGCGACAGTTGGGAAGACGCAAAAACCAAAGCAGAAGCCGAAAACGCATATCTCGTCGCCATTAACGACGAGGCAGAGCAGAAATGGCTAGAGGCACTTTATCCACAGAAAATGTTCTTTTGGATCGGGCTACGTGTTCCCAAAAAAGAGGCAACATGGCAGTGGGATAACGGTGAACCCCTCACCTATGGTAATTGGATAAACGCACAGCAGCCTGAAAGCGTATCCATTGCTGAAAACGAAGTTCCTGTCGCTATGGAATTCTTTTTAAAGAGATGGATGACAATTCGGGCTGGAAGTCCATTTTTACCTGTAATTAAGTACGCCATTCTTGAAAAAGCGGATATATCTGTAGAAACTGGTGAGTAGCATCTACACTTCCAAAGGAGGTATTTAATATGAGCGGCTTCCGTTTTATCAAACATATTTTTACAGTGCTCATAATAGTTATCGTGTGCGGATTTATGGCAGTCGTATACAAAGGTGCTGCTGAAGGGAAGCCATCAACATTATCCGGACGCGTTGTCGGGACCAACGGTGAACCGATTGCCGAGGCACCTATTGTACTTTTGTACGTCAGAACTGCTGGAAATGGCGATATAGATACCCTGTACGATAGGTCCCTTTACCCTTTTCTCCACCAGAGACCAGCCCGTTTTCCACAGGAACTCAAGGGAAAGACCCCAGATGAAGCGGAACTTCAGGCGCGTCCACCGTTTCTGGAATCCAAAACTGATTCAGAAGGACGATTCACTTTCACCGACATCGCTACCGGGATAGCTCAGATAATGGTTCTTACGAGAGAAAAAGACCCAGCAACACCGCACCCGGTTCCTCAGAATGTTAAGCCTGTGCCTCAGATTCAAACCATTAAGTTCGGAAAAGTGACGTTTCATCCACATGACTTCCCTTTCTTTCCACCGATCGGAGCAGTCACGTTTGCTATTAAGCCCGGTTCAGACATCAAAGACGTGGAAGTCGTTATCCAAAACCAATCAAAATTGAAAATTCAAGGTAGACTCGTCTTCAAAAACGGTGAACCGCTTGCCGACACAACCCTTAAGTTTGACATCGGGCACTTAGACTTAGACTTAGATGGAGCGCGGGATTCTGTTTTCAGTCGCTCATTACATACAGATGCAGATGGAAACTTCGTGTCTGCAGTATCCGTGCTTGGTACCTACGCACTGTCTGTTAACTATCGTGGACTCTCCGCGATGTCAGCACCTTTTACTGTTGAAGCAAATAAACCGCATGAGGCAGTCGTTTTAACGCTTAATGGTAATCCTGCTGATCTTTCCGAGTTATCATTTGATGTACCTGAAGAACGGCGATACGGCGTGCCAGATGTTCCCGGCGTATGGATAGTAAACCCAGCAAACGGACACGCCTACAAGTGGGTTGAATGCGAGGACCAAGCGGATGCGCAAGCCAAAGCCGATGATGAAGGCGCACACCTCGTTACGATTACAAGCGAAGCAGAACAGATATGGATCGAAACCGTTTTTGGAACCGGTCCACATTGGATCGGCTTAACCGACGTGCTAAAAGAGGGCGAATGGATATGGGAAACCGGAGAACCTGTCACATATACTAACTGGGGAGAGGAAGAAGAGGAGAACGTTTTGGATGAACCGCCTGCGCTTCTCAAGGCATTTGGTGCCAAAGGGGACCGTCAACGTCGAGATGAAGAAATGAAAGACTATGCCATCATGTCTTCTCGTTGGGGTGAAGAGATGATCGGAAAATGGTATCCAGCGGATTCAAAAGGCGCCGGGCGCCACGGTAGAGGACAGATGGCGATTATTGAGAAGGACGGCACGCGATCGAAAATATACGGTTTGTCTTTGCCGGATTCCACACCAGAGGATCAGTGATGTATTTAGAAAAAAAAGGTTTATTCTCCAAACTCAATTGACTGACCGCAAGGAAAATTTAAAAAATGAAGCCTCACTTTTCCCAACTCAGCGAACACTTATACGTCCACCACGGACATGTGAACACAGGTATCCTCTGTGATAGAGACCACGCGCTCCTCATTGACCCGAGTGGAACCACTTTCCAGACAACACTTGCCGAACTCGGTATCACAAACGCTGAGCGGATGCTCTTTACGCACCACCATCGTGATAACGCACCCGGTTTCCCAATAGCGGAGAATGTCCATGTTGGAGTACCGGCAAAAGAGGCACCCTGGTTTGCCGAGGTCGAAACCTTTTGGAACGATCCACAGTACCGATGGCACCTCTACAACTATCACCCACACAATCTGATGCTTGCCGATGCTATTCGAGTGGCAGATACGTATACCGAGGGTGCACAGATTACGTGGGGTTCAGCTGTGCTGACAGTTCTTGAAACACCCGGACACACCGATGGCAGTGTTACCTATCTCATTGATGTTGATGGCAAACGCTTCGCTTTTACCGGTGACCTCATCTACGATGAAGGTAAGTTATGGGAACTCTATAGCCTACAGAAGGGACAGCAGACCAGCGACTATCACGGGTTCCTCGGCGCAAGAGATGAACTCAAGGAGAGTCTCGAAAAGGTCCGTCAGGCATCGCCGACTGCGCTTATTCCGACCCACGGTGTTGTGATGAACGACCCTGATAAGGCGATTGATACGCTTTTAGATCGGTTGGCGTACTGCTACGATAAATATGTGTCTATCTCCGCACTCCGGCACTACTTTCCACAGCTTTTCGCTGAGTTTGAAGGACATCCCGGGCACATGCCAATCCGAGAGGGCAAACCGCCTCCCGAATTCTTACGTCACTTCGGCACAACGTGGATTATCATCTCCGAGAACGATGAAGCGTTCGTCATGGATTGCGGCTCACCGAATATCATTAAACAGATTCAGCAGTTGCAGGCGGATGGCGAAGTTTCAGAAGTCACACAATTCTGGGTAACCCACTACCACGATGATCACGTTAATGCGATTCCTGAGTTTCAGGAAACGTTCCCTTGTGAAACAATAGCAGATTCAGTTGTCGCAGCGGTCATCACAAACCCGATCGGCTTCCGATTACCGTGTATTTCGCCTTCTGTTACGCGGGTGGATCGTATCACGCAGGATGGTGATTCCTGGCAGTGGAATGAGTTTACAATGACGGCTTACTATTTTCCCGGTCAAACCTATTATCACGGTGGACTGCTTGTCGAGGGATACGGGATACGGATGTTCTTCGCAGGAGACTCCTTCACGATGGCAGGGATCGACGACTACTGTTCTGGGAATCGGAATCTGCTCGGTGCGGATGTCGGTTACGAAAAATGCCTGCGTCTGATTCAGGAACTCAAGCCGACGCATATCTTTAACTGCCATGTCGATTCAGCGTTTGATTTTACTGATGACGAGATTGCATGCATGCTTGACACACTCGCTGAACGTGAAAAATGCTATACCGCGCTCTTTCCTTGGGACCACGCCAACTATGGAATGGATGAACACTGGGTCCGCTGCTATCCTTATGAACAAGAAGTTGCACCCGGCGGAACAGCACAGTTGCGCGTAGAGGTAACAAACCATTCATACGAGCCGCGCACGGCAACGGCTCAACCCATTCTGCCCGCATCATGGGGTATGGAAACCGCTCCCAGCGAGACAACACTTCCACCCAGGACAACCGGAGGCTTCGATTTTTCTATTCCGATTCCAGTAGGTGTGTTTTTGCTTGGGTATTTCCCCAGGTTACCCAACTCCTGCACAGCATCAGGACGAGTTGTTATCCCCGTAGACATCACCTATAACGGACGTCCACTCGGTCAATTTCGGGAAGCGATCTTCGTTCTCACTGGAGGTTAAAAAGCCGTGCTAAATTTATCACATGCCACTGTTGACATCGCTATTACCTGTAGTAATTTCGCCGAATCGCTGGACTTCTATCACAATAAGTTGGGGTTTGAGATTGTGTTAGACTTGGAAATACCAGACAATCTCGCACGCGATGTCGGACTGGCACCGACCGGCTTTCGTCAGGTTCGGCTCAAGGCAGGCAACACGCTCATCAAACTCATGGAAATCGAATCGCCACCCCCGAAACCGACAGACGAATTCTCGGCAGGTGTCCGTTGGCTCACCTTTTTTGTGGACGATATTCAGCAGACCGTCAAAGACTTAAAACAGAACGGTGTCGAATTTCTATCAGAGCCAATAAGTGCACCCGATGCCGCTGGTGTCGCGTGCGCACCGGACCCCGATGGCATTTTGATTGAACTTGTTCAAATATGAGGACATTATGAAAGCCTTAACTGATTACCAAATCCAAGATTTTAACGAAAATGGCTATCTTTTAATCGAAGATGCCCTTTCTTCCGACGACCTAAATCCACTTATCGCTGAGTTCGAGGAGATTGTTGACACCGGTACATCACAACTCTACGCAGAAGGTGAGATCGACTCCGAATTCAAGACGGAAGGGTTCGATACCCGTTTGGCGAAAATCACGGAACAGTCACCTGTCGTATTTCAGAAGGTATTCAGCGGTGCACACACGGGTCCAGCACTTTTCGATCTGCTTATCAACCCGAAACTTCTCGACATCGCCGAATCACTCGTCGGATCCGAGATTATGTGTCATCCGGCATACCGCGTACGTCCGAAACTCCCTGAACATGACCGAACCCTCGTTCCGTGGCATCAAGACGCCGGCTATATGGAGCCGAAATGCGATTCAGTTCTACAACTCACGATCTGGATTCCGTTGATAGATGCGACCGTTGAGAACGGTTGTATGGAAGTCATCCCGCATGCTCATCAAGAGGGTGTTTTCCGACATCGTCATTCTGAACGTTTCTATCTCGAAATACCCGATGATGCATTACCCGCAGTTGAACCGGTAGTTGTTCCTGTCAAGTTTGGCAGTGTTCTCCTACTGACCAATCTGACACCGCACCGCTCTATTCCGAATGTCAGCAACCAAGTCAGATGGAGTGTTGATTCACGCTATCAGAATGCCGCGAAACCGACTGGCTATCAACCGGAAGCCGGTTTTCTCGCACGGAGCCGTCTGCACCCTGAAGATGTCGTTACTTCGCCTGAAGATTTTAAGCGCATTCGTGATGAACACCAACCCGGTCCCGGTCCAAATCGCTGGGCGAAGGAGAACAACGATGCGTAATTTCAAACGGTTATCGCCACTGTTCGTTATCCTGGTCTTACTAACAATCGGTGCGAAACCGCCAACCGAGAAGCCTGAACCCAAAGATGTGGAACTCCGCGGCAAGATCGTCTGCTTAGCGGAGGAGATGCACACACACTATAAGGTCGAACTCTTCGGTCAGCATGAACATCTATACGGCATCAAAACCGAAGATGGTAAATACTACACCGTGCTACGGACATCGTTAGCAGAGGCTCTCTTTGTTGACCAGCAATTGCGTGAGAAAAACCTGATGATTACGGGTCGTGTTTTCCCCAAAACGCAATTGTTGGAAGTAACACGTTTTCTGTCTATCCGAGACGGTGTTCTCCATGATCTCTATTATTACTGCGACACGTGTTATATCCGGACGGTCGCGCCGGGAAATTGCGACTGCTGTCAGGCACCAGTTGTCTTGATTGAGAAACCGTTAAACAAGGATTCCTTAATCCCATCGCCATGAGGTTAACAACATGAAACTCAAGGTATTAATACCGCTGTTATTGGTCGGGTGTGTAATCCTATTCGGCTTTATATTCTTAATTGTTAAGGTCAACCAACAAAAGGAAGACAGGAAACGATCGATAGACGAGTATTTATCAAGAAAGAATAGTCCACCACCACTCATCCCCAGAACTGAAGAAATACCGGATGAAATTCGACAGAAATTCGCTGCCGTGCCAGCAATACCTGAAAAACCTCGAATCATCGCTGAACTCGTTCAAGGAGGTTCCCCAGAAACTGTTGAATTTTCTCCGAAAAACCCGTATTTAGTCGTAAGTAGAACCTACGATGGGAACTCTGAAGACGATATCAGATTGTGGGATATCAATAACCCAGTTACACCCTTAGCCGTATTCAGGGGAGATTCAGTCTCATTTTCACCAGATGGAAAGCTACTTGCTATCTCTGATTTGGGTAATATTGATGGCAATTTAAAATTATGGGATATTGGAAAAGAACAATTTATGAGTTCTTTATTCGTGGCAGGACTTGACGCTGTTTTTTCACCTGATAATAAACTTTTAGCGTTATCATCTTCAGGTTTATTGCTTTGGGATGTCAGTAATCCAACAGCACCTGTAGAAGCAATCAATTTGAAAAGAGAAAACTTAGAAAAAGAACATACATTTTCTGCAGATGGTAAACTCATGGCAACAGTAGAATCAAGAACTGACACCGTTAATATCTGGGAGATAAATGGGGATCAAGCCATCAAGAAAAATGACATTAATGTGATAGATGGAAAGGTTGGATGGATTGAGGCAATGGCGTTTTTACCGGATCCGAAGAATCCGATCCTTGCAATTGCAGAGTATGATAAAGATATAAAATTGTATTATCCACCTGATTGGGAAAACTACAACACCATTCCTGCTGGAAATGTCAAGGATCTGGCATTTACGCCAGATGGAAAGACTATTATCAGTGGAGGCACCAGTGAACTTGAAATTTGGTCCATAGCAAATGGAAACCGTATTGCTTCCATAGAAGGGTATTCCGGTTGGGTAAAGTGTGTCGATGTGTCTGCAGACGGTAAGTTTGTCGCTGCGGGTGGTAATGATGGTGTGATTCGTGTCTGGGATATGGCAAACTATTTACCTACAAAACAGGAGATGACACAAAATTTTGTTGTTCCAATTTACTTTCTGCCCACTAACCGTCTACCTCAGGCAGATATACCCGAGAAAATAGATAAAATATTAAGAGACCTTCAGACATTTTTTGGAGATGAAATTCAGCGACACGGGTTCGGCAGAAAAACTTTCGATTTTGAAAAAAATAGCGAAGGGTCAGCAAAGGTATACCTATTTGAAGGTAAAACAACAGATGAATACTATGATAGACATACCTCATCAAGCGTGCTTAATGAAATTGAACAGTATTTTGAATTATCCAACAATTGCTATTTCATCATCGTAGATAAAAGTATAGAAAAAAAATCAATTAAAAATAAATATACTCCTTCCGATCTGAAAAACATGAGAAAAAGCATTCGAGATATGGAGCTAAGCTTAAGAGATTATGTATTTAGACGACAAGGCGGAAATATTGTAGTGGATACACCGCTCAACAGATACGCAAAACATGTCCTCGCTGCCAAGTTTGGGGATGCGTTCGGATTAAACCGTGATTATAGACACCCTTCATATCTGATGTCGTACGGTAGACAATCGAAACATCTGTCAAAGAGTAGTGCAGCATGGTTAAGTAGCAGCCGATTTTTTAATCCAGAAATGACATTTTTTGATGACAAAACGCTAATTGAAGCACTCTCCTCTTCAAAAGGAAGAGTCCGATTTAAGGTTGAAGATACTGATGGAATTTATCAGGTACGATTGTTAGTACAACTGACAAACAAAAATCATCCACTTGGTTTTCAGATGAAAATAGATCCGGCTCAAAACCAAACAGAATGGGAAAAATCATATAAAGGTACATATTACACATTGCATGATGCCTTGACATTGCAAGGTGAGAAGAAAGCAACAGTGGAATTAGATTATCCGAAATTTGTGGACAATTTGATTGAGCTGCGTGTTATTGATGGTCATGGAAACAGGGTATATGTTAAGAAACGAATTGACACATCTTTTTTACGTCGCATATTGAACCAACGAGGAAATTGATTATGGAAAAACGACCCAAAATCGCTGCGATTGCGACAATTTACCACAAATACGCACACGCGCAGCACATCGTTGATCGGTTCTTAGAAGGCTACGGGTGGAACAGCCGACACCACTACCCACCGATGGACCTCGTCTCGCTCCACGTTGAACAGATCAAGGATAACGACCTCAGTCAAGACCGACTGGAACGTTTCCCGACAATGAAAGGGTACCCCACAATTGCCGAAGCACTAACCCTCGGTGGCGAGGCATTGGCTGTTGACGGCGTTCTCCTCATCGGCGAACACGGCGAATACCCGTCCAACGAAAAGGGACAACGTCTCTATCCACGCTATGAACACTTCAAGCAGATGGCTGAGGTGTTTGAACGCAGTGGACGCGGTGTGCCAGTATTCAATGATAAACACCTCTCGTGGAACTGGGAATGGGCGCGTGAGATGTACGACATCTCCCAAGATATGGGTTTCGCATTCATGGCAGGTTCCTCGCTACCCGTTACGTGGCGGACACCGTCGATTGATATGCCACTCGGTGTTCCTGTCTCCGAGGCGGTGTGTGTCGGCTACGGCGGTGTGGATAGTTACGATTTCCACGCCTTAGAAACTTTGCAGTGTATGGTAGAACGGCGTGAAGGCGGCGAAAGCGGCGTAAAATGGCTGCAGGCATATCGCGGCGACACGTTTTGGGAAGCACATCATACTAAACTCTGGTCAAGAGAACTCTTTGAAGCCGCGCTCTGTCGGAGTCATACACTCACACCGTCGCGTCCAGGGTTCAACAACCCATTTCCGACATTGGACGAACTGAAGGAAATCGTGAAAGACCCAATCGCCTATCAATATGAACACAACGACGGCTTGAAATCTACAATGATTTTAATGAATGGATTGGTGCAGGATTTCAACTTCGCCGCTTATATCGGATCAGACAACGAAATTCTTTCAACACAGATGTATCTCCCGATGCCACCCGCCCGGACGACGTTGGCGAACTTCTTCTCGCCACTGGTCAACAATATAGAGAAAATGTTCCTGACAGGTGAGGCAACCTACCCCGTTGAACGTACGCTTTTAACGACAGGACTCGTTGCGGCAGGCGTTGATAGTCTTTTCAACGAAAGCACAAAACAGGAAACACCGCATCTGGATATCGCGTATCAGTCTACTGAGGCATCAACTTTCTGGAGGACATAAGTTATGAAACGAATCGCAGTTATCACCACTATCTACCGTTACCTCTCACATGCGCAACATTTTGCAGATCGCTTTCTTGTCGGCTATCCAAAAGAAGGTAGATGGCATCGTCCAGATATGAAAGTTGTTTCCCTTTATGTTGATCAGAAACCGGAGGGAGAGCAGAGCATTGACCGTGCCAGAGAATTCGGGTTCTCCGTCTATCCGACCATTGCCGAGGCACTCCGGTGCGGGGGCCATAAAATCGCTGTAGACGCGGTGTTACTCATCGGAGAACACGGTGAGTATCCTACGAATGAAAAGAGCCAAGTGCTATATCCCCGGTATGAATTTTTCAAGGAATGCGTCAAGGTCTTTGAGGAAGATGGACATGCTGTGCCTATTTTCAACGACAAGCACCTCTCCTACAGTTTTGAGAAAGCGAAAGAGATGGTGGAGGACGGACATCGCCTCGGTTTTGGGGTGCTGGCGGGTTCATCGCTGCCTGTCACTTGGCGATTGCCGGATGTCGATTTGCCCTTGGAATGTGAGATAGAAGAAGCACTGATGGTAGGTGTCGGCGGTTCGGATCCGATGGACTATCACGCCTTGGAGGCGATGCAGTGCATGACAGAACGCCGAAAGGGCGGCGAAACTGGGGTCGCTGCTGTCCAACTTATAGACGGTGAGGAAGTCTGGAAGGCAGCCGAAACCGGACGCTGGTCTCTGGAATTGTTGGAAGCAGCACTTTCGAGAAGTGATACGCCGTGCGGTTTAACGGATGAAGACGGTAGAACGCAGAATATGATCGGTAATGGTGAAATCTACCGACTCGTTGAGAACCCCGCTGCCTATCTTATTGAATATAACGACGGATTAAGGGTGACACTTCTGATGCTCAACGGCGCAGTCCGGGATTACTGCTTTGCCGCGAAACTGAAGGATGAATCGGGACCGGTGTCCACACAGTTTTTCTTAACACCGACCCCGAACGTCACCTATTCCGCGTGTCTTATCGCCAAGATTGAGGAGCTTTTTGAGACAGGTATCGCACCGTATCCAGCAGAGCGCACTTTGCTGGTAAGCGGCACCTTGGAGAGTTGTCTGACTTCACGCCTTCAAGGGCACGTGAGATTAGAAACGCCGCATCTCAATGTTGAATACCGCGCACCGGCGGAATCCCAGCATGCACGGCGTTAAAATGTAGCCGTAGTCGCCAAACCGGAGCCTACTTCCGTATCAGCATTTTGCGTGTAGCGGTGAATTCGCCTGCAGTGAGTGTGTAGAAATAGACACTGCTCGCCACAGGTTCACCGACACTATTTCTGCCATCCCAATACGCCGCACGACTTCGATGATGATACAACCCGACAGTTTGATGTCCTAAGTTAAGCATCCGAACCAACTTGCCATCTGCAGCATAGATCAAGATACGCACCTCCGCGGGCGTTGCCAGTTGATACGGTATCCACGTTTCAGGATTGAACGGATTGGGATAGTTGGGTAACAGTGCTGTCTCCTTCGGGGTCAACGCCTGCAATAGACTTTCCAGAAAGAAGATACCGCGTTGAAAAGTAGGGGCAACTGAGTTGAGCTGCCGCGCTTCCTGCAGCCATGCTGTGACTGTCGCGCGTGACAGCATATCATCAGCATTGACATTCCATAAGGCGGGGGCAACAGCATCCGCATTGCCAATTGCAGCCGCGACCAACGTCAAATCAACGATATTGACGACCCCATCATCGTTGACATCCGCGACATTTTTACCCGTTTTGCCGAAATTAGACGCAACGAGCGTAAGATCGGTGATGCTGACAACACCATCCGCATTCACATCTTCGTCGCGCTGCTGCGGTTGGATAACCTCAGCATCTGCGATTATCGGTTTCACACTTTCACCCAAATTGTTTGTAAGTATTACATTGGACAAACGCACAGTAGAGGCTTGGATAGCGACAACCTCAAATGTGATCGTGGCAAGCATCCCATCTCCGTTGCTCTCATCTGCAAAAGTTGTCGTCGCAAACGTTACAGAATCGTCATTCCCAACCGTTGGAATAGAGAAGGCAGAGGCGGACAGATAATCGCCGTTCGAGCTTTCAACATATCGGAGAGCAGTGTTATCAAAAGAGACAGTCGCTTGATACCCCGCCACATTTTGCCCTTCAGCGATGTTTAGCATGAAGACAAGGTTTTCACCGATGGTAGGGGACTGCACACTAACAGGCGATAGACTGACAATAGTATTTATAGGTTCGACAGGTGTAAGGTCCCACACGAGGACCGTCCCGTCAGAACTGCGGCTCACTAACGTCTGACGATCCGAACTGAACTTGATGGTACTGACTGAACTCGTATGCCCCTTGAACGTGCGGTAGGTCATACCACTTGCAATATCCCACAGTCGGATTGTTCCATCATAACCCCCACTTGCGAGGGTATTTCCATCCAGACTGAACGCAACGCTATGTACAGAATGTGTATCGGCGGTGAGCGTTTGAATCTCCATCCAACTTTGGACATCCCATAAACGGATGGTATTGTCAGAACTACCAGTTGCGAGCATTGTGCCATCCGGATTGAACTTAACATCGTTGATCGAATCCGTGTGCCCTTCTAACACATTCAGAAAATTGCCGGTTGCGACCTCCCACAGACGGAGCGTATCGTCATAACCGATCGTTAAGATTGATTTTCCATCTGGATTGAACACGATGCGGTTCACTGATCCGTGATGCTCGTTGATTGGATAGGTCGGTGGTATTCTGGAGAGAGGCGGCTGCGTATACACTCTGAAGGTGCGCAACTCCACGCCTGTTTCCACATCAAACAGGTAGACAAAAGAGTTCATAAAGGTATGAAGTGCCGCGATCTTTTTTCCATCCGGACTGAACGCAATGTCGTCTATCCCTGAGATTACATTATCTATAAAGGTGTACAGCTGCATGCCCGTTGCGACCTCCCACAGACGGAGCGTTCCGTCCCAACTACCACTGGCAAGCATCGTATTGTCAGGGCTGAACGCTATGCTGCTAATCCTGTGGGTATGCCCTATGAGTGTGCTAAGTTCGGTGCCGGTTTCCGAATCCCACAAACGGATACTATAGTCCGCATTGACAGACACCTGCACTTTTCTATCCGGATGTAGGTGGATATCGCCATAAGTGGTATGATCTACGAATGTACGGAGTTCCGTGCCACTGTTCACATCCCACAAACGGATACTATTGTCCGCACTGGCAGATGTCAGTATATCTCCACTCGGATTGAACGTTAGCTCACTGATTCCACCCGTATGTCCTGTGAAAGTGTGGAGTTCGGTGCCGGTGTCTGCGTGCCACAGACGGATGGTTGTGTCCCAATGACTACCTGTAGCACTCGCGAGGACATCCCCATCTGGACTAAACACCACGTGACTGACATGATGCGTATGCCCTTCAAGAGTGTGTAACTCAGCCCCGGTGTCAGCATCCCACACACGGACGGTTTTGTCATGCCCGCCACTCGCGAGGGTGTTTGTAACCGGACTAAAAGCGACGCTAAATGCGCCGTTCTTACCCGCTGTGATGGTGCCAATCTCAGTACCATTTGCAACTTTCCACAATCGGATGGAATCGAAAAAATTTGCAGACGCAAGCATTGTGCCGTCATGATTGAACGCGACCTCATAAACCGAACGCCTATGTCCTTTGAGGGTGTGACGTTCTATACCACTTTCCACGTCCCACAGACGGACGGTTGCATCGTAGCTGCCACTGGCAAGGGTTGCGCCATCTGGACTGAACGCAACAGTTTTAACCGCTTTCGTATGCGCTGTGAGTGTGTGAATCTCTCTGCCACTTTCCACGTCCCACAGACGGACGGTTGCATCGTAGCTGCCACTGGCAAGGGTTGCGCCATCTGGACTGAACGCGATGCTGCTCACCGCCTTGGCATGTCCTGTGAGTAGGTTAAGTTCATCAGCTGTTTCTGTATCGTAAATCCAAATGCCGATGCCAGTCGCTACCGCCATCTTTGCACCATCTGGCGAATACTTAATATCATAGATCGTGCCTTTCCCGTAACGTGCTTTTACGCCATTAGGTAGATGCCATTGCGGTGAATCTTGGGCGAGGATATTGGACGTAAATGTAAGCACTACAAATAGGACTGCTAAGATTGCACACGATGTGTTTTTCATAAGTAAATTCTCCTATTGTTCCGCTCTAAACATCTATCTGGGCAGAAAACTTTAAATAAATATAAATCGTTTTAAGATTCTTATTTTGTTAGTCGATTTTATTTTAGTAAAACTTGGAAATTTTTAGGGGATAGCCATGTTGCAGAAACACCCAAGCAAAATCTCTACGGAGCTTTGTAGAAGTCTACTCGGGGTTCACGTATTTTCGATTTTACTTAGAACTCATAGCGAGTAAGAGTTAAGAACTCAAAGTAAATAGGGATTTGAAGTGGAAAGAATCGGACACAAATCATTACCTTCTGTTCCCTATTTTACTACATCCTTATGTTTTACTCAATATGACTTCTTATAATAGGACTTACGCAAAAGCAAAAGCATTCGAGATATGGAGCTAAGCTTAAGAGATTATATATTTAGACGACAAGGCGGATATGAGGAACTTTTTGAGACAGGGACCGCGCTATATCCGGCAGAGCGCACTTTGTTGGTAAGCGGTGCATTGAAGAGTTGTTTAACTTCTCGCCTTTAAGGGCACGTGAGATTAGAAACGCCACATCTCAACGTTGAATACCGCGCGCCAGTGGAATCACAACATGCGCGACGGTAAAGGAAATGTAAGGGCGGGCCCTTGGACCCGCCCATCCGTAATGTGCGATGTGCAGTCTAATTCACATTATCAACCGCGAGATCCCACAACAACACAGTGCTATCCGAACTGCTACTCGCCAGCGTTTTGCCATCCGGACTGAACGCTATGCTTGTGACACCGCCAATATGTCCTTTAAGTGTGCGCAGATGAGTGCCGGTGCTGACCTCCCACAACATCACGGTGTGATCACCACCGTCACTTGCAAGAGTCTTCCCATCCGGACTAAACGCTATGCTATAAATAAACCCATGCGCTTTTAGTGTCCGAATGAGTTCACCCGACACTGCATCCCAAAAACGCACAGTATTATCCGCACTCCCACTCGCCAATATCTGTCCATCCGGGCTGAACGCGACGCAATAAACATTACCTTCATGTTTATTCAACTTCAAAAGCGGGGCACCGCTCTGCGCATCCCACGTGCGCACGGTGCTGTCATGACTCCCAGTCGCCAGTATTTTTCCATCCGGGCTGAACACTACGCTTGTGAACACATGTTGATTTACGAACCTCGTCTTTATAGGTTTATCTGTTTTCACATCCAATGTTATCTCATTTATCCGTTTCCCTGTTTGCGTATCCCAGAAATAAATGAAACCCCTTTGATTCGCACTCGCAATCTTTTTCCCGTCTGGGCTAAATGCAACGTGGCAAGGTGTAAGAACGCTTACTGGAGTGGTAACAGCATTACCTTCAAGCGGAGCCGGACGCACTGCACCTGTTTGGACATCCCATGAAAACACAGTCTTGTCCAAACTGCCAGCTGCCACTGTCTTGCCATTCGGACTGAACGCTACACTAACAAGGGAATGCCAATCCACAGTCGATGTTTGAAGAGCCTCGCCCGTCTTCACATTCCACAAATGCACTGTATTGTCCCAACCGCCACCTGCGAGTGTTTTTCCATCCGGGCTGAACGCGATGCTACGGATCGTCTGGGTATGCGCTATCATCGTCCGAAGTTCTATGCCGGTTTCTACATCCAACAGATGCACGGTGTTGTACCTGCTGCCGCCTATCAGCGTCTTACCATCTGGACTAAATGCCAGGCTGCTGCTACCCATCCTATCCCCTAACATCTGCAGATAGGTCCCCGTCTGTACATCCCATAGATAGGTCATATTATAGGTTCCACTCGCCAACATCTTACCATCCGGGCTGAACGCTACACTAAAGAGATCATTGCTGTTCCGCTCGCGCAACCTATGAATAGACTCGCGTGTCTCCACATCCCACAAATGGGTGGTCGTGTCTTCACTTGCACTTGCCAGCAACTTCCCATCCGGACTGAACGTAATGTCATAGACTTTGTCCTGATGCGCTATAAACGCGTGCTGCATTTTCCCTGTCTCCACATCCCACAGCCGAACGGTTTTGTCATGACCTCCGCTTGCCAATGTTTTTCCATCCGGATTAAAGGCGATGCTTGTGACACCGCCAATATGTCCTTCAAGTGTGCGCAGATGTTCGCCGGTGCGTGAATCCCAGAGCCGGATGGTCTCGTCCTCGCTAGCACTCGTCAGTATCTTTCCATCTGGGCTAAACGCTACGTCTGTAGGTTTATCCTTATGTCCTTGCATCGTCCAAAGTTCAGTGCCAGTGCGTACATCCCATACACGAACGGTTTTATCGTAGTTTGTACTTGCCAACAAGGTATCGTCTGGACTGAATGCGACGCTCAAAACGCCATCTATATCCTCTGTCGGTATCCAAAGATGCTTTCTATCTTGAACACGCCGCTCACTCGAAACTCCACCTGTATACCCTGTTAGTAAGTTGAGTGGTTTGTCGGTCTCTGTATCGTATATCCAAATACCGATACTACACGGCACTGCCAAACGTTTTCCATCATGGGAGCTCGCGAAACCGCCAGTTATTTTACCTCTACCGAACCGCGCTTTCGCGCCTTCCGGTAATCCTCGCAAATGCCAATCTTGTGTATCTTGCGCGATACTGTTTTCGGGAATAACGCATATCGCCAATCCAATCACTAAAATCAAAATCAATGTTTTTTGCATGAGAATTTCCTTTTTCAGAGGGTGTTGTTTTGACTTATATCTTACTGTAAATTAACAACAAAAGGCTGTGTAATTATTGGCTATTGGTTATCGGAAAGCGTCAGCAATTGGCGCGGGTATTTTCTTTTGTAGAGCGCTCTTTAAGCAGGATATATTATAGCATAACATCGGGGTTGAAACCCCTCCAACAAGAGACATTATGCAGTCTAATCTATAGTATCAACCGCAAGATCCCACAACAACACAGTGCCATCCCCACCGATACTCGCCAGTGTCTTGCCATCCTGACTGAACGCTACACCTCCAACACCTCCGATATGTCCTTTGAGTGTGCGCAAATGTTTGCCTGTACCCACATCCCACAACATCACGGGGCCATCCGAACAGCTACTCGCCAGCGTCTTGCCATCCTGACTAAATGCGACACTCGTAACATAACCGCGATGTTCTTCCAGTGTCCGGATAAGTTCACCTGACACTGCATCCCAAAAACGCACGGTCTTGTCCCAACTGCCGCTCGCCAGTATCTTACCATCTGGACTGAACGCGACGCAAAAAACAATATCTCTATGTTTATCTAAAGTCAAAAGCGGGGCACCGCTCTGTGCATCCCATGTGCGCATGGTGCTGTCATTACATCCGGTTGCCAACACAGAACCATCTGGACTGAAGGTTACGCTTGTGAACTTCTCTCTCTCCATCATATTCATATTTATCTGTTCATCAGTCTGCTTATTCAATGTTATCGTTCTTATCCGCTTCCCGGTTTGCATATCCCACAAATAGAGTAAACCTTTATAATGTGTTCCCACCAGTTTTTCGCCATCTGGACTAAATGCAATGTAGCAAGCCCCAGGAAAGCCTATGCTTGCTGGTTGGTACTCAGTAACACCTTCAAGTGGAGCCAGGCGCACTGTCCCTGTTTGGACATCCCACAAAAACACGGTCTTGTCCAAACTGCTACCTGCGACTGTTTTGCCGTCCGGGCTGAACGCTACGCTTGCGAGAGAATGCCACTCCACAACATTGTCCGCCTGAAGTAACTTGCCCGTTTGCATATCCCACAAATGAACTGTATTTTCCAAACCGCCGCTCGCCAATATCTTTCCATCCGGACTAAACACAATGCTACCGATGGACTGTGTATGCGTTACCATCTTCCAAAATTCAAGCCCTTCCACATCCCATAGATGCACGGTGTTGTGTCTGCCGCCTCTGTCGCCGCTTATTAGCGTCTTCCCATCCGGGCTAAATGCCAGGCTCTTGCTATAGACGCGATCCCCCAACGATCGCAAGAACGTTCCCGTCTGCACATCCCATAGATTGATCATATTGTAGCCGCTACCTGCCAGCATCTTCCCATCCGGGCTAAACGCAACACCAAAGAGAGCGTTGCTGTTACGCTCACGCAACCTATGAATAGACTCGCGTGTCTCTACATCCCACAAACGGGCGGTCGTGTCTTCACTTACACTTGCCAACAACTTCCCATCCGGGCTAAACGCGATGTCATAGACTTTATCTCGATGCGCTACGAAGTGCCACAGCGTTTTCCCTGTCTCGACGTCCCACAGCCGCAACATTTTGTCTAAACTGCCACTCGCCAATGTCTTCCCATCCGGACTAAACGCAACACTTGTAACACCTCCGATATGTCCTATTAGCGTGTGCAGCTGTTTGCCGGTGCGTGCCTCCCACACACGGATGGTCTCGTCATCACTTGCACTTGCTAACAGAGTGCCATCCGGACTGAATGCTACGTCTGTGATTTTATCCGTATGTCTTTGCATCATCCAAAGTTCAGTGCCGGTGTGTGTATCCCGTACGCGAACGGTGCTATCCATGCTTGCACTTGCCAATAGGGTATCGTCCGGACTGAATGCTACATTCGTAACCCAATCTGTATACCCTGTTATCAGTTTAAGTGGCTTGTTGGTTTCTGTATCATATATCCAAATACCGATGCTACAGGCTACTGCTAAACGTTTTCCGTCATTGGAACTCGCGAAACCGCCAGTTATTTTACCTCTACCGAACCGCGCTTTCGCGCCTTCCGGTAATCCTCGCAAATGCCAATCTTGTGTATCTTGCGCGATACTGTTTTTCGGAACAACACATATCACCAATCCAATCGCTAAAATCAAAAACAGTGTATTTTTCATGAGAAAATTTCCTTTTTCGGTTCGGATTGTTTGTCAGTTAAACATAACGTGAGTTAGCGACAAAAGCAGCATAATCATTGGCTATCTACAACAGGAAAAACGACATGGTTACAAACCGCGCCTATCACTGATAGCTGAAACCCGACTGTTGATAGCCATTGGTGGGTTTCGATTTGATCTACCTGACTACGGTGGTGTCATATCCCACAAAGTTATGACACCATCGCACACACTGACAAGTATTTTGCCATCCATAATAAATTCCAGATTTTCAACAGGACTATTCCCTATGTCAAACAGACGGAGCAGCTTCTTTCCGTTTACATCATAAATCTTCATAATACCCTCCGCATCCGCAGTCACAAGCAATTTACCATCAGGATTGAAGGCGAGGGTGACTATACCCCTTGTATGCGTATGGGGAAATGGCTGCCGATCGCCTGTGTCCACATCCCACAGATAGATATTCGGGTCATAAGCTGCAGCAGCGATTGTTTTTCCATCTGGACTGAAGGCGATGTCTACGATTGACTTACCAAGCCCACGGATTACCTGATTTTCTTTAACCGGCTCGGTATTCGATAAATGAATTACTCGCTTTTCCGCACCTGTGCGGCTATCCCATAAACGGAGGGTTGCATCCCTGCTACCGCTTGCGATTGTTTTTCCATCGGGACTGAACGCGAGACTCTCAACCCATCCCTTATGTTCTTTGATGACTTTCGTCTTACCTGTTGTTGTATCCCATAAACGGAGGGTATTATCAAATCCGCCGGTGGCGAATGTTTTGCCATCGGGACTGAAGGCAATACATGCGATCTGTGCCGTATGTCCTTTGAATGATAGTTTCGGTCTATCTATTTTCATACCCCATAGGGTGGTATCAATTTCTGTGAGGAGCCCGTTCAAGTGTTTCGGTATATCTATGCTCATGTCCCATAAATAAGCGGTCTGGTCGGTTTCCACCGTAGTGATTGTTTCTCCATCCGGACCAAAAGCGATATTTCCAGCACGCCGGGTGTGGATTCTCTTTACCAGTTTTGGTGATGTGGGCACTGTGATATCAAATAGATACGGGGTGCTAAACTCACTCAGACCTGCAAGTTTTTTCCCATCATGACTCAATGCAAATTTGGAGAAAGTGTCGTAATCGTTCTCCACTGACAGCGTATTTTCACCGGTATTGACATCCCATTTGCGTAGGGTGCCCTGTTCGCTGCAACTGACGAGTGTCCGTGAATCCTCAACGAAGACGACAGCCGAAATGCGGCTTTGGTGTGCGGTGAGCATTTTGCGGAGCTTGCCTATGTTAGTATCCCACAAATGGATGCGTCCGTCCGCGCATCCTGCGGCTAAGAGTTCACCATCGTGACTATAGGCGATACGCTCTATACTTGTCATATCGCCTGTAAGTGTGCCTATTTGTTGCCATGTTTGTGTATCCCACAGAAAGATGTTACTGTCCCCACTTATACTTGCCAACACGCTGCCCTCCGGACTAAACGCCATGTTTTTCACAATTTTATTATGTCCTTTGAGTTCGTGTTTGCGTTTGCCTGTTACTGCATTCCAAATGGAGATGGTGTTTGGTCCGTCACCAGCGGCGAGTAGTGTTCCATCGGGTGAGAACGCTATGCTGTGAATTAATGTTTCTTTCTCGTCTGTTCTCTGAAGTGTTCTCTCTAACTTCCCAGTTTTCGCGTCCCATATACGCGTGGTACTTTCTCCACTACCGATTGCGATTTTGCCCGTTTCTGGGTTGTAGGTGAAACAGATACCGGCGACAAATTCAATGTCTTGTAGTGCTTGTGAGGATGTGTCGGGATCCCAGATATGTAAGTAGTCAAAAGTATCGCTACGTGCTATGACGTTGATATCCGGAGGAAATGCAGAGTTATACATCCTCGTGGTGTTACGGATAACGCTGGTGAGTTGCAATGTTGTTGCGTCGTATATCCAAATGCCTGCCCCACTGATGATGCCGATCCGTGTGCCGTCCGCCGAATACTGGACACTTCCGACGCGTCCTTTCCCGATCTGTGCTATGATGCCTTTGGGGGGTGCGAAGGTTTCTTGGGCAATGAGGATAGGTGCGTACGTGAGTGTTATCCAAAGCAGTATCAAAATCAAGGATAATCTGTTTTTCATTGGTGCTTTCTCCTGTGTGGTGTGTTATTCGTAACCCAAGTTGCTACCTTTATCCAAATAGCTGTTTTATACTCGTTGCGATGACAAACAAAAGCACTTTCAACTCAAAACCGGCTGCTGACACCGCATGAATCGACTTGGGAAAAAGTTGTTCAATGAGACTGATTGTCAC
>JAJDTJ010000004.1 GCA_022827225.1 Candidatus Poribacteria bacterium
GTGACAATCAGTCTCATTGAACAACTTTTCCCCAAGTCGATTCATGCGGTGTCAGCAGCTGGTTTTGAGTTGAAAGTGCTTTTGTTTGTTATCGCAACGAGTATAAAGCAGCTATTTGGATAAAAGTAGCAACTTGGGTTATAATAGAGAAAGTGGCAAAACAAACCCTGATGCTTACACTATTGAGGAGAAAAACAATCAACTTGAGAAACGAACTTCATTGACATTTTAACACATTTCATAAAAATGCCATTTTTTTTCCATACATCTCGGCGAAAAGAGAAGACTTAATTTATGGAAACCTTACTCAAGATCAACTTCGACAAAGGCACGCTCGTCCTACAGAACGTCCCAGAAGCATTCCAATCAGATTTACCAGATATCCGCTGGGATGAACGCACGCTCACCTTTCGAGCACCCGCCTACCGCTATCGGAAGATTATCTCGCAGCTGCGCGCACACGACATCGCATATCAGGATACAGCGAGACAGTTCACAATCGAACCCTTCACGCATCAAAAATCAATCACACCTTACCCCTACCAGACAGAGGCAATTGACGCGTGGCACGCCAACGGTAAGCGCGGTGTCGTCAGTCTCCCGACGGGTGCCGGTAAAACCTTCATCGCAATTCTGCTCATCGCAGATACGCAACGTCCGACACTCGTCCATGTGCCGACAATCGATCTCATGCACCAGTGGCACGCCGTGTTGACAGAACACTTCGGACAAGAGATTGGACGCTACGGCGGTGGCGAGCACGAGCTGAAGGATATTACGGTGACAACCTATCAATCCGCAGTCATGCACGCCCCGCATTACGGGAATCGGTTCGGTTTTGTTATTTTTGACGAATGCCACCACCTCCCCGGAGAACAGTATCAGTACGCCGCTATCAGCAGCATCGCGCCTTTTCGATTGGGACTGACAGCGACACCTGAAAGGGTTGACGGAAAAGAGAGTCGCCTCTATGCCCTCGTCGGCGAGCGTTGTTATGAGGTGAAGGTTCAAGAACTCTCAGGAAAAACGCTCTCCGAGTACCGCACCGTGACCATCGCGGTTGAGATGGAAGACACGGAGCGGATCCAGTACGAAGAAGCGCGCCGCACCTACTTAAGTTTCCTCAAACAGGCGAAAATCAATATGGGAACACCGCGCGGATGGCATACCTTCCTCTGGAAAGCGTCTCAATCCGATGAAGGGCGCGCTGCTTTCAAAGCGTACTTGACGCAGAAACAACTAAGTTTCGCCTCCACCACGAAACAGGAGTGGGTGTGGAAACTGATTCAGAGACATCGCGGCGACCGGATTATCATCTTCACACAAGACAATGATACAGCGTACCAAATCGGGACGCGCTTTTTTCTGCCGGTGCTAACGCATCAGACAAAACCCAAGGAGCGGAACGACTTTTTGAACGGGTTCCGTGACGGGACCTATTCCATCTTGGTTACCTCGAAGGTACTGAATGAAGGTGTAGATGTGCCGGAGGCGAATGTTGCCATCATCGTCTCAGGGAGCGGGAGTGTTAGGGAACATGTGCAGCGGCTCGGACGTATCCTCCGCAAACGCGAAGGCAAACAGGCAGTACTTTACGAACTTATCTCTAAACAGACCGGCGAGCATTTCGTCAATAGACGACGCAGGCAGCACCACGCCTACCAGACACCTTAAAATGAAATGGAGAGCGGATTCGAGAAAACAACGCTAAAGTCCAAAACCACGTCATTTAACCGCAAGGTATAATTAAAAGATGCTTACCAAAGACCTACTTCAATATAAAATCAAGAGCGGTCAAATTTTACCACAGTTCGTGAACCCAGCTGACGAACAACTCCTGGCAATCGCCGAGCAATTGATCACCATTTTTGAAGATTCGATAAACACGCCGCGCGCAATGCTTTTGGAAGCCAGCAAGCAGGTTATTGATAGCACACCAAAGGCACCGATCATCAAACGCGGACTCGAAAAACTCCTCTTAGATCGGACGGAGTTTGATACGGCACCCAACGAAGCACTGATCGCATTTCGGAAGAAACTCTTTACAGAGACGAGCCGTCTGCTTTCACAAGAACAGTTTCAGGACTACGAAGATTATCAGCATAAGGTTTTAGAGACAATAGCGGAGGGATCGCGACCGGAGATCGCTCCTACAGAAGAGGGTGCCGGAGCAGACAGATCGCGACCAGAGATCGCTCCTACAGAAGAAGTGGAATTGGGTGCCAAACTCTACGCGGATTTACCGAGTAACCAACCGATTTTGACGTTCAACACGCTTTCCGCAGAACGTCTCCTTCACCGCTACAATGCCGCGCAGGTACAAGGGTTGCTCCTTCATTGCAACTCGCTGACACTAAAACTTTCCGATTCTATGACAGCCGAACTCCGGCAACTGTTCAAGTACCTCAGATTTAACCAGCTCCTCTCCACAATTCGGAAAGAAGAAGAACTGTATGAAATTACGGTAGACGGACCGCTCAACCTATTTTACAAAACGAAGCGTTACGGTATGAATTTGGCGAACTTCTTCCTCGCCGTTTTGCACCAACCGAAATGGGGACTGACTGCGGAAATCCAGTTTAGAAACAAGCGAGTTTCGCGGTTATCGCTTGATGAATCTTGCGGTATCAAACCGGTTTCACAACAGTTTCTCGCCTATATCCCTGAAGACATTCAACTCTTTCAGACAATGCTTAAAAACAAAACAGAGGATTGGCAGATTCGTCCGGGCAGCCAATTCCTCCCGTTAGCAGGTGATTTCTACTGCTTTCCTGACTATCAACTCGTTCACACAAGCGGCGTGGAGACCGCTATTGAGTTATTCCATCCGTGGCATCAGGGACACCTCATTGCGAGACTTAACACACTCGCTGAACAGAAAGATGTATCCCTTATCCTCGGTGTCTCAAAGGAGTTGGAAAAAAAGCCGCTCATCGCGGAGGCACTTGAGGTGTCCGAATATTTCTCACAGTTCGGTTTCACATTCCGAGATGTCCCGACAATGCGCACCTTGCTCCCAATTCTGAATTCGCTTGTGTAGGTTCGCGCGATAAAAGGAGAATTAGCCAATGAAAACCACATATTTTTTCAGTCTTTTAGTGATACTCCTTTCAACATTATTTCTAACAAAAACCTTCGCACAGGACTATACCCAACTCAATTTACCCGAAGGTGCCAAAGCCAGACTCGGAAAAGGCGTAATAAATGATATACAGCTCTCATCCGATAATACCCGTTTGGCTGTTGCGAGTTCTATTGGTGTCTGGCTATACGACCTTCACACGGGATCCGAAACTGCTCTGCTTACAGGACACACAGAGACCGTGATGCATGTCGCATTTTCGCCGGATGGCAAAATCCTCGCGAGCAGTGCCCGCGACGAAACTATCCGTCTCTGGAACACAGAGACAGGTGAATCTCTGTTGTCGCTCAGTCACCCCACCCACCCGATTCACCTGAAATTCTCAGCCGACGGGAAAACGCTCGTTAGTCAGAATTGGAACGGTACAGTCTGGTTCTGGGATATTACCACCGGAAAACAATTAAACATGCTGAGTCCAAACCGACCCAAAATCAGACTCGGAAAAGACAGGATTTGGCCCCTTGCAGCGGATGTCTTCGTCGATCACACGGGGAGTGTTACCTTCGCAGTTGGTAAGAAGGACGGCACAATTAGCATACAAAATGGACACACCGGTCGCGAGATAAAGGAACTGATAGTGCGAACAGATGATAGCTCGTCCCTTCCAATTCAATCCCCGAGACCATACACCTACAAAAACAAAATTATGGATGGACAACCCGCTATGAAGTGGGTGACTGGCTTAAATTTCTCACCAGATGGTAAAATACTTGTGAATGGGATTACCCATCGAATTGCGTACCGGGGCGGATCAAGGGGGAGCGCAGGTCCAACGGAACTCTGGGATGCGGAGACAGGCGAACAACTTACAGCACTTCCGTACGGTATAGGCATAGAGTTTTTAGGCGATGGCAAAACCCTCGCCATTATAGAGTACGGTGAATGTACAATATGGGATGTTGCAACGCGCAGTAAAATTGCCAAGTTTCCGAAAGGTAGGCACGTCCGGTTTTCAGGTGATGGCAAAATCCTCGCTATTATAAACAACGACGGTTACGCAATATGGGATATCGCCACGCGCAGTGAAATTGCCACACACAACCCAGTTGTGGAGTGGTTTGAAATTTCTCCAGAACGCTTTATGTTATCACAGGACGGGACGCTCCTCGTTACCGCAGACGCACACGGAACCGTTGCTGTCAGAGAGACGAAAAACGCCAAGCAGCTGCGCCTCGTCACGACAGGTTACACGAAACCTTTTACGGCGTTAGCGTTCTCAAACGACGGAAAAACCATCGCCAGTGGTGATAAGAACATCCAACTCTGGGATACACACACCGGTACCAAACAGAACACGATTAAAGCAGCTGCTTACAGGATTGAGGGATTAACCTTTGCTACAGATAATGTAACCTTAACCGCTGTTAGCGACCAAGAAGACATCATGCAGTGGGACATAACGACAGATAAACAGGTCGCTGCTCACACCCTCCCGAACACAAATATCAACCGGGGATCTACATTGTTCGACGACGGTACAGGTTTTCAACACAAAGGACTCGTGTTTACACCGAATAGCGAGAAACTGGCTGTTAAAAATATGGGAAAGGGTACGATTAAGCTCTCTGAGACGACTATTGATATCTGGGATATAACGACTGATAAACCGCCGCACCACCTTATAGAATTTGCAGTTCACTGGGGACCTATAGCATTTACGCCTGATGGAAGTATATTGGCAAGCGGCAGTGATTCCCCGGATGCCACCGACCTATGGAACACACACACCGGCAAACGGATTGCAACGCTTAAAACGCCCGGAAACTGGATAAACGACTTGTTAGTCCGGCTTCGGCTTCGTTATAGCTGGACTTATGCTCTGGCATTCACACTCAATGGAGAAACCTTGGCAGTTGGAACCAAAGACAAACACATCCAATTGTGGAATGTGACCGACCGACAGCATATCGGAAGCCTTGAAGGACACAAATACGTCGTCTGTGAGTTAGCATTCTCGCCTGATGGGAAAACACTCGCAAGCGGAGATACAGGGGGCAAAATCCACCTATGGGAACTCTCAACACGCCGGCATTTTACGACCTTCGAGGGTCCTAAAAGTTACGTTCGCACCTTGGCGTTCACACCTGACGGGAAAACGCTCGCAAGCATAAGTGGCGGCGATTTTGGTTATAAACAAGATGGGACTATCCTTCTCTGGGACGTTCCAACCAAATAGCAATTGCAATCAACTTAAGGCGTTCAAAACCATGAAAATAAACCTATTTTTCACTTTTGTGACGTTACTCCTTCTTTTAGCACTATCTCTAAAGAACACCGCCGCACAAGACTATACAAAGTGGGAGCTGCCAGATGGGGCTAAATCGCGTCTCGGAAAAGGTGTTGTAACGGATATACAGATTTCGCCCGACAACACCCGCTTAGCGATTGCGAGTTCTGCGGGTGTATGGCTCTATGATGTCAACACAGGTGATGAAATAGCACTCTTTAGAAGAGAATATAAGCATAAAGTTGAGGAAACTATCCCACGGGTGGTATTTTCACCGGATAGCAGGACACTTGCCAGTAGTGGATATGATGATACTATCCGAATATGGAACACCAAGACGGGTAAACACCTCCTTACAATAAGTATGCCTGTCGCTCCAGCTCAGTTATTTAAATTTTTAACTGATGGTACATGGTCAACAACTATTATCCGTGCTGATGAAGTGGAATCTTTCAAATTTTTACCCGATCACAAAACGCAGTCAATGTCTATCATCTTTGGGGGTCCACTTAAGTTGTTTAAATTTTTACCCGATAGCAAAGCGCTTGTGATGCAGAATTCAAGCGGAACAGTCTGGCTTTGGGACATTACTACCGGTGAACAGTTTGTCACTTACAGTCCGAAGCTCCCTAAACCCAAACTCGACAAATACAAGGCTTGGCTTCGGATGGATAGCCTTGCTGCTCCCGACAAATGGAAACTTGCGACAGATGCTTTCGTTGATCTCACTGGCGGCGTCACTTTTGTATTTGCTGTTGGAGATAAAGAGGGCACAATTAGCATACAAGATGGATCCACGCACCAACAGATAAGAACATTTACAAGGTCTACCGATGCTGAACTATCTTTGCCCATTCAAGATCGAGTGCGCCGCCCGGGTAATGCCCGTCCGATTCTAAATGAATTGCCTACAACGTGGGTGAAATGGGTGACAGAATTAGCGTTTGCACCAAACGGGAAAACACTCGTGAGTAGAAGTGAGTACCGGATGGTAGATTCCCTGAATGGGGGTTGGTCGGCAAGCCAAGGTCCAATTGAAATCTGGGACGCTTTTACAGGAAAACGACTCGCAGCACTGCCGCCTTATGAATCCCGTTGGTCGGATGTGGATGTAAAATTTTCAGAAGATGGAAAAACCCTCGCCATTATCGGAAGCGGCGGTTGTGCAGTATGGGATGTCACTACACCTGCTGAAATTGCCGTGTTTCAAGGGGAGATAGATGTAAAATTTGCAGGCAATGGCAAAATATTCGCTGTTATCAGGAACAATAATTTTGCAATATGGGATATCGCAAAAAGCTCTCAAATCGCCGCGCTTAATACAGCCCCAGAGCAGTTTGCACTCATACCAGAACGACGTTCCGCTTTTCAGCGGGAGGGACCCACCGTTGCTGCCATCTCTCCAGATGGCACAATTCTTACCGTCATAGATAAACAGGGCACAGTGAATGTATGGAAGACACTAACCAGCATACAATTGCAGACTTTCACCACAGGCTATACAAAAATGTTCACGACATTGGCATTTGCACACGATGGAAAAACTCTCGCAAGCGGAGATACAAGTGGTAAAATTCAACTCTGGGACTTAAATACAGGTTCCACCCTCACGACACTGACATCAAGAGCAGGCAAATCTATCGGTGGACTCACCTTTGACACAAACAATTCAACCCTTACCGGTGAAAGTAACGGGAACATTGAAACGTGGGATGTCACTACTGGAAAACAGATTGACACTTACACCATTCCGGGTGCCTCTGGAAGCAGCCGGCTAAGGAAAACAATCAGTTTTAAAACTACTTTCGTTGAATACCGTTCTGGGTTGGCTCTGTTGACATCAAAAGGTGGGCAATTGGCTGTTTTTCACAACCTTCAAGATTGGAACGCAAACGAAAAAATTACGGTATGGGACATTCCGACTGGTGAACCTTTGTGTACCATCACAGATATGTCGTGGCAGGACATCATATTGGCGCTTGCATCCGATGGGAAAACGTTCGCAACCAGCGGAGAGAAGACAACAGACTTGTGGAACACATATACCGGCGAGCAAATTGTAAAACTCAACATTCCAGCGTACTCAGGGACATTCGCACCGGATGGTAAAATCCTTGCCATCGGTGAAAAAAATAATAATAAGACGATTTCTTTGTGGAACCTTGCAAGACAAGAACGTATTGCAACGCTCAAAGGACACGAATATATCATCTATCAATTAACCCAAGTTGCCACTTGTAAATCCATGGGATATCCTTTATAGTGTTTTTAACGCAAAAACAAAAGGAGAACCCCATGGACTTGACTATTGTAGCACTTTATACGATTTGTGACGATCTTTTAATCTCAATCGGGC
>JAJDTJ010000056.1 GCA_022827225.1 Candidatus Poribacteria bacterium
GTGACAATCAGTCTCATTGAACAACTTTTCCCCAAGTCGATTCATGCGGTGTCAGCAGCTGGTTTTGAGTTGAAAGTGCTTTTGTTTGTTATCGCAACGAGTATAAAGCAGCTATTTGGATAAAAGTAGCAACTTGGGTTAATGATAATGTGAGGTTCTCGGAGTAAACTTTGAATTGTTTCTGTAATACTTGCAGGTTCAGCAGATTGAAAGATACTGCTGGTAAAACTTACGATAAGTTCGGCATAATCTGCACGCGAGAGGCGCGAAAGATCGCTCTCAACAGGGTGTATAAAGTGAAACACAGAAGAGTTTTCGGCATCAAGTGCTCGGATCTGTGTGAGTGCGATCTGTGCCGCCTCAAGGCCACATAAATTCGCAATAACTCGCCCGTGTCTTTTGAGTGCCTCTTCAAGCCAATGTTCATTCATTATGGGTTGGATTCGTTCGTCAACAAATTCGATTTCAAGCATTATTGTGAGAAGGGCAAGGGTTAGTTCCCGCTTACCACCATCAAGAAGTTTAGGCAGAATTGTTTGACCTATTTCCTGATCCATCAATCCATATTTCTGGATCGATTTCAAGGCAGCTCCCATAAAAGTGATATACTGAGATTTTATCCGGTCTATAGGAAGTGTGCTAATAAGTTTGACAGTATCTAAGTCTGTCCGTCCATTATCAATCCGCTCTCTGCTTTCATCTGTAATAGCATTGACAATATCTACAAGGGTATCAATGGGACACTCTGGATGCGTAGAAATCTTCGCCACATACTCCAGGGCATGCCAACGGGAACTATAGTAATATCCGGGCTGATCTGGAGATTCTTGGGGCATGGGGTTCCGATCAGGATCGAACCATCCATCCTCTTTTAAGGGCTCTAACCATGTGGAGAACTCAAGTTTTCTAAAGAAATATGCACGTCTTTGCTCAGATCCCAATAGATTTGGGAGAGTACTTCTTATTTCTCCTGTCGGTTCCTCATAGGCACAAATTCGATCCAATTGGTTGAGCAAGTCAAGAAAGCTGCCTACTAAATTCGATAATATACCCTCAAATTCATACCAAAGAACTTCAAATTCTTCTTTACCTCGAGGAATCCTCCAAGCCCCGTGGCGATGGGCAAACTTATGAAATTGGGTAGAAACATTTATCCATCTGATAGCAAAATTTACACGGGTGTCATCGGTAGAAAGAAGGATAATGGAATCATCAATACCCAGAGCTGCCAAAATTGAGGCGATATGGCCTTTACGGTCTTTTAATTCGCTATAGTTTCCTAACTTAACTAAAACGGCTTCTGTGAGTTGGTTTTGTATGTGCCTTTTGGCTTCGTCACTGGATAAAATGTCTCTTAAACCGCCATCAATTTCCCGAGCAATATGTGCTAAAAGACTTGCTGCTGTCTCTAAGTCTGTGCTGTGTAAAATTTTGATCCCATCCAAATAATAGGCTGCTATTTCGGGACCAATAGATTTCAGATTTTGGTAAATTTCACGTTGCCGAGCATTTAACTCGGGGACACCGCTCGTGACTTGACTCGGTGCCAGCGATGAGTCTTGTTCACCGTCAAACCCGTCGTTCATTCCGCTTTCACCTCCCTGCTCCAAAACTTCACAATCACATATTAACATATTCCGAAGCGAAAGTCAAACCATTTTGAAAGATGGGGGGTGTAAAGTTTTTGTCAATAAATGGTGCTATTATGGAGATGCAGCACCTGATAGGGCGTGAGTTTAAGAAAAGGTTGATCTTTGGAGCATAACCATAGATGTCGATTTAGTGATTTTTGGCGGCACTTTGTAGGCGTTATTATAGACATACCACCCTTACAGGGTTCAAGAGGTGGTGGAGACGTTTTTCTATAAACATAGCGTTCCTACGGAACTCAAGAGTGCTTTGAGGTCTGAAAAGTTTGTGTCTAAGTTCCGGTTCGGTTGGAATGCAGATCGCATTTGAGGTTTTTGCTGGGGTGTTTTTTCACGTACGCCGCAAAACCGAACCTACCGAACCTACCGAGCCTGGGACCGAGGCGGTTATTTTTTTCAAATTGACACTTATGCTAATGCTTTCCTCCGACACCCACAAGGCTGGTTGCTACGGAACAGCACGTTCAATGGACCAGTGCCGGTCGGTGCTTTGGACGACAACTGCGCCCGGTATGTCCATCTGTGTCAGCATCTCATTGACTTCAGTAATGGTGAAGGCGGCGAGGAAGGAGTCGTAGTATAATTTTTGCTGCTGCGGGGTGTCGTTCGCAGCGTAGCGATCGACAAATGCCTGGGCATCTGCGGGGGTTTCTGGACGGATGAGGTCTCGGATAAGAACAAGCCCTTTGGGACGCACAATTCTGCCCATCTCTTGGAGTGCTTTCATCGCGTCGTGGATGTGATGCACGATGCTGTTAGAGATGAGTCCATCAAAGGTGTTGTCGGGATAGGGTAAGACTTTGGCATCGACGCGTTCAAGGGTTATCCGATCGGTGAGCTCGGCATCTGCGACGTGACGTTTCGCTATCTTCAGCATCTCCTCAGATAGGTCAATGGCGGTGATGTGGATATCGGGACAGCTTTGGGCGAGCAGGATAGGAATTTGTGCGGGTCCGGTGCCGACATCGAGGAAATGTCCGGTGCTTGCGCCGAGTGCGATAACACGGTCTACGAAAGCCTTGTCAACTTCACCATGCCCCATCGCATCATAAGCTTCGGCGGCTTCCACTGTGTCCATGACTTCCGGTTCTACAATTCGCTTCATTATTTATTTCTTTAATGAGTTCAGCAACAGTTATTGCATTCTGATGGATCTGGTCTGGCTGAAATTGTGTGTACATGCCGACTGCCATCGCGTCTGTCGGTTTAATATTTTCGAGTGCCAATTGAAAGGCATCATGCGGCTCATTTCTACCAGCCGCTAATACCTTTATCGCGATTATCGGTATCGGGACCGCTTTTATGGCGGCGAACGCGGCGAACCGATCATCTGGTAGATAGAGTTCTCTATGCTTTGTATGATTATACAACGCGCAGACATAAAAGTCAACATCAAATCCTTCAGTGTAGCAGTGTTTAAGGACCAGTGGATCGTGTGTGCCGATTCCGACAGCACAACCGAGGTCTCGGATGCGTTTGAGATTTTCATGCAATGAACCGAGTCGCCCTTCTACATACAACTTATCGGTCGTGCCGCCGTGATGGTAGATAGCAATCGGTTTGTAGCGTGCGATGATCTGTAGATATTCGTTGAGGTTCGCGTATTCTGTATCTTTCGGGGTTTGGGCAATCCATTGGATTGTGCCGCCTGCGTTCCAGTATTCGTTGAGGACGCGCATGATATGCTTGTCGGCGCGAGCGAGGACGGTGTTGATCCCGTTCTCCTCTGCTTGTCGGAGGTCTGCGATAATCTGCTGCGTCGTATAGTAATCTATCATGGCTTTCGATGCCGCTGCGGAGCTGTGCGAGATGCCGCTATACGGGTTGCCGCCGATGATGAGCCGCGTGACGCTATGGGATGCGATGGAAATTGTTGGTAACTTCATCGTATTATCTCTGAGTCCCCGATTTTTTTTGAGAGACGCTAAAACTCGCGGATCCAATGCTGGGGTTTTCATCCCTTTGTATGAAGGTTTTGTAAATTATACCGTCCGTGTCTGTATAAAACATAAATTCGTAGAAGTTATCCGTTGGCGAATATACCTCCGTTCCGCGTTGTAGATCGCTGGCGTGTCGGCGAGAAAGTACTCGGTATTTTTGTCCTCGTGGAGGTGTCTGCACAAGTATCTGTGTCTGCCAGATATAAATGTTTGAACCTTCGTCGTCGTTGCTTATTCCGTGTGGTGTACCCCATTCCCGAATAACCTTTGAAATAGGTTGCCCTTTCCATGATTCCAGAGAGTCCGTAGTTTGCTGTATTTGTTCTTCTGGTGATGGTTGAGGGGGTTCAGCGGGGTTCATCAAAAACGATGGTGCAGCGCATCCCACAGTTAAGAAACTTACGATAAACAAAAAATATAAAGTGGATATGAATTTGCTCATTTTCAAAACTCCTGATGATTCATTGGTGGATACCTGTAAAGACCTCTACTTCCGCTTGAATTCACTTCCTGGGTCATAGTTCCTTTCAGCACGTGTTTTATAGATAATACCGTCTGGACGCGTATAGAATGTGAAATGCAATGCGTGTCCTGTTGATACGAATGTTCCTGCTGCGCCTCGCATGCCATTAGAGTACTGGCGGGTAACCGTTCTATGGAGAGCATTATTAGCTATGAATCTGTGCACGGGTATTTGCCAGGCGTAGGTTTTCCAATCCGTTCCGTTGTCTTCAACCTCGTGTGGTGGTCCCCATTTCTGAATCGCCTTTGAAATGTGGGTGCCTTTCCATGCGGCTATAGTTTGTTGCAATTTCTCAGCCTGTGTCGGTTCTGATGTGTTCATCAAATGTGCTGGTGGTGTACACCCTGCCAGCAAAATGCTCACGATAAGTACAGGTGCCCCGAATCTGTTCATTTTAAACGTCCCCTATGAATCAAATCAGTAGAATTTGGCTTCCCAGGAATTAGAATAACAAGCACGCATTGTTGAGAATTAGTAAGCAATTTCCGTGCCAATTTAAAACAGTGGACAGGACGGAAAATGTCGCGGATTTAGTGGGTTTGGCGTGTGTGCTGACTGCACGAAATGGGGCAAGCGGGAAGATGACTGCACGGATTTGTGCATAAAATAGTGAATTTCTCCGCAGCCATGTGATTCCGTATAGCATTTTAGAGATTTTTAAAATTCTTCAGGACGGACGCAATTTTGACTGCAGCCTGTTCTGTTAGATGGGATTCCTCGGAAAACCGAGCATTCTGGTGGCACAAACTGGAAAGTTTGTGGTACAAAAGAGCGTCATGCGTAAGTCCTATTCTTTTCAACTTTGGCACAAAACTTGCTCAAAATCTTACAACAAATGTCTCTTGACAGACCGCAATGAAATAGATTAGAATTTTATAAGTCTGATTCTTTCGGGTAACAGAGGTGTCCTCGTCATAGCACCCACACGCTAAAGCGTGGGGCTTGTGCTTCATAGCAGTTCGCGTTTCATTAGAAACGTCTTACGTCTGCTCCACAGTGGGGCCTAAGCAACCCACTCAACCGAAGTTGACTATTTGTTTTGAGAGTGCGTT
>JAJDTJ010000001.1 GCA_022827225.1 Candidatus Poribacteria bacterium
AATCAGTCTCATTGAACAACTTTTCCCCAAGTCGATTCATGCGGTGTCAGCAGCCGGTTTTGAGTTGAAAGTGCTTTTGTTTGTTATCGCAACGAGTATAAAGCAGCTATTTGGATAAAGGTAGCAACTTGGGTTATTATAACGCATATTATTCCTCACACAAAGTTGCGAGATAACAAACGATAGCGATTTCAGAACTCAGGAAATCCCGATCCTGACTGCGATTTCTAATCTTCTTTAGGCGGATAAGGAACAAAAAACAACAAAAAGAGAACAAAAAATGTTTCAACACCTAAATCTCCGTTCATTTTTTTGGATGGTTCCCATTTATGCTGTGCTTATTATCGGAACCCTCGGTTGCGGTCGCGATGCCGATAATTGGGTCGGGACATGGAGCCTCGAAACTGTTGATGGTCAGAGTTACGGACAACTTTTTGCAGAGGAATTTGCAGAAGAAGACATAAATGCTTCCATTGTTACGAACAACTGGACTTTTAATAGTGATGGAACCATGGAAGTTGAACTCGCTGTGAAATTTACAGGAAAAATAGAAGGTGTCGACACTTCAGCAAGTGTTTCCTCTAAAGCAACGGGCACTTACAGCCTATCTGATGCCAACTATACACTCATCATCACGTCCGGTACAACGGTCCTAACCACGCCGGAAGGCGTAGAGACTGAGCCCTTTACAGAGGAAGATGTAGATGAAGATACCGGCACATGGGTCAGAGACGGGAGTACCCTCACACTCTCCAGCGATGACGGTGAGATCATCGTCTTTAAAAAGAAATAAAGCCTAATAGGTAACTTGTGCGCACACGTTACATAATCCCAATATCACGAAGTATTGACTTCTTGATTTTACAGACCATCGTATACGCAGGATCAAACACGTTACCCATATCATACTCGACCGCTTGCCCTAACAAGATATGCGCCGCGCGTTTCTCCAAACCGAGTTCCTCCAGCCATCGGAGCAGCTCCGTCGTGGCGTGTTGCACCGCCTGATCCAACGGTCGAGCATTGCCCGCCGCGAGAATATAATCACTGTTTTCCGCACGGGGCCAGTTGATACCCTTCCCTTTCAACACTTCAACCGTGAACTGCACATCAAAAGAGATTTCGATACCGGTCCCGACGATTTCGCCGTCACCCTGCACGGCGTGTCCATCACCGAGATAGAAGAGCGCGCCGGGGACAAAAACTGGGAAATAGACGGTGACACCCTCCTTGAAACCGCGATAGTCCATATTACCGCCGTGCGTAGCGGAGGTCGCTGTTGAAATCGCTTGACCCCGCGGCGGCGCGACACCGAAACATCCAACCATCGGTTCGAGCGGCAACGTCAGTCTACCCAACTGCGTCTCTGGCGTTACCAAAGTTGCTGTCCACTTCTCTACATCTACATGCCACTCCGCGCGACCACCTTCCGGCATCTCGGACGCGACGTAGTGTGGATCCAGGACATTCGGTGCGACGACCGTAGCCGTCCTCCCGATTTTTCGGTTCGGAACGATCCGATCGAAATGGACGGATAGTGTATCACCGGGTTCTGCCGATTCGATATAAAAAGGACCCGTCTGTGGATTGCCGCCGGGTGTAACCTGTGTATCCGTGGCATCGTAGCCTGCATTATCCACAGTCGTTGTAAAAACAGTATCGCCGCTCTCTATATGGAGCACCGGCTCGTAGGCACCGATTGCCGTATAGTAGACCGTCGGTTCAAAGTGATGTACCGCCATTTTTATATTCCCTCTCCTACTCTTTTGTAGCATAGGCTGTTAGCCTGTGGCATTGCGGTAGAGACCGTTCAGCAAACCGTGCCTCTCATTTGCGAACTTCTGTTATTTTTCGACAAGCCCTGACAGATGTGAAACTCGTAGAAAACCCCGCGATCTTTGAAAATTCAACCTAAATTTGATATGAATTGTCCAAACTTTAGTATGGATAATATATCACGTTTAAAATTCACCGTCAAGATATACGCATTCGGTTTTAGGTTTCCAAAAAACATTTGACATCCCTAAACCCCTGTGCTAAACTCTTAAAAATTAAAAGACATTCCACATCCAAAAGGATACATCATGAAACGAATCTTTAAATGCACAAATGTCGCAGTTTTGGCGATGTTCCTGCTCTTTACGCTGATTACAAACGCCAACGCCGCACACAACTGGACAGAACAGATCGCCGCTTTCAAACCGATGGTGGTGAACGTCGAGACCTCCTCTGAAGTCGTCTTTGAGATGGAGCGGAAAGGCACAAACTTTGCCACAGGTTTTGTTGTAGACGCGAAACACGGCATCATCGCAACAAACCGACATGTTACCGGCAGCAGCCCGTCCTACGTGAAAATTAACTTCCACGACGGCAGCTTCACGGAAGCACGAATTCTCTACTACGACCCGACACACGATTTCGGGTTCTATCAGATCGATCCCGCCGAAGTCGAGTTTGAACTTCAGGCTGTCGAACTCGGCGAATGGGATTCACTCTCCCTCGGCGATGAACTCCTACTCATCGGAAACAACGAAAAAGAAGAGTATTCAATCAAATTCGGGACAGTCGCGAACCTCAATGTCAACAAAGGGGACCGACACTCCAGCTACATCCACACCACATTTGATCGGACCGGCGGCTCAAGCGGAAGTCCCGTGTGGAATACCGAAGGTCAAGTGATCGCGATTCACGCACGCGGCACGGATACCTCCAGTTTTGAACTCCCAATCGATTATCTCTACGATGCACTTGAGTTGATTCGGAATGAAGTATCCATCCAACGCGGCGAAATCGGTGTGGATTTAGAACTCATCTCTATCGGTGAAGCCATCAAACACTTCAATTTTCCCACCGAGTTACGGAAAGAGATAGGGCCCTCGAAAGCCGGAACGCCAAAGGTGATCCAGATCGAATCCATCGTACCGAGAACGACCGGTGTGCCTATCCTACGCGCATCCGATATTATCTATCGCATCAATAGCAAACTTATCAAGGATGATCTCTACACCTTCGATGCTGTCTTGAATCAGAACGTTGGCGAAAGTGTTAACTTGAACGTCTATCGGAACGGAGAAAACCTCAGCCTTGATGTCCCTGTAGAAGACTTAGAGGCGAAGAAGGTCCGTCGATTTGTCAGATTTGGGGGTGCGATTTTTCATGACATCACGCCGCAACTCCGACGCATGCTCTTCTTAGATGCCGACGGTGTCTATTTACCGCATGCCGTCGCGGGCAGCAGCTTCTCGAGGGTCGGTGTCCAAGAACGGAACGGGAACTCTAAAGTCGTCATCCTCGATATTAACGGGAAGCAGATTCGGAATCTTGACGACTTTGTTGAAGCGTGCGAAACGATTACCGATGGACAACACACTTATGTCGTCGTCCGAGATTTCAATCTGTTCGACAGTTCGCCAACACCCAAGAGTTTGACCGTTAACCTCAAATTCGGTCCATTGCAACAGTTTGAGTGGCGTCAAGAAATATTAGACTGGGAAAACGGCACATCGAAATAGAACGGTAAATCTAAAATCGGAGTTCCGCGGAGATAAAATCCGATACGGAAGGCATCTCAAAAATTCGGGCATAGTCGATATGAATCCCTTTCCACGCAACACCTATTCCGACTGTCCATGCACCGTTTGAAAAACCGAGTCGGACAGGCAAAACCGGAAACGGAGCCCATTCGGCACCGACGTACAACGCTGGCACTTTACCTTCGGTAGAGAGCGCAACATCGGCTGAAAATTGATACGCAGCGTATCGGTAGGCAGTACCGATCGTCAACCACTGAAGACCGAAACCTTCAAGGTTTTGCGCGAGGCATCCGAACTTGAGATTCGGGAGCGGTTTGAAAAGCAACCCGATGTCGTAGTTTGTTTGGTACCCGAAGAATTGATAAACATCGGACGGGTGTCTCCGCTTAAACTTCAGGCTCAACCCTGCAGCGACATACGATCCGAGTTGCCGAGCAATGCCGTAATAGTTGAAATCGGGAACCCCGCTATCAACACCGATAGCGATTTTATTGCCCCAGAACAAACCATAACCGCGGTAACTATAACCGACACCCTTCGGATCGAACCGATAATCTTCTCGGTTATAAAACTTATTAGCACCGAAAAGCTTCACACCTTGCCACTGAATGAGTCCAGCGGGGTTCCAAAAACCGGCAGTCGCATCGTCAGCGACAGCCGTGAAAGCGTTTCCCAACCCTAACGCACGCGCACCGACATAAAGCGGACGCGCCGACTCAAATGGGAATTCTAACTCGGCGCATACCGGCACTATCAGCCACAGGAAACTTATGAGAGTGAAGGTCGTTTTCATTTCCGTAGTTTAGCACGAAATGTCCAATAGTGCAAGAGTTGTCAGCACGATTTTTATACAAAAACCTTTCAGTTTTCAGTGGTTATAAGTTATAAGTTCGGTTCTTCTACGAAAAACTTTTTCGTTAACAGTTAAAAAAGTTTTCTGTGGAAACCGTCACAGAGAACGGAACTGTTCCAAAAACCCTCTTAACTTATAACCTATAACCTATAACTTATAACCTATAAACATGCAAAATATGTCATCTGGCACGCTCTACCTCGTTAGCACACCGATCGGAAATTTGGAGGACATCACCTTGCGCGCACTCCGTATCCTCAAAGAAGTTGACCTCATCGCCGCTGAGGATACGCGCCAGACGCGGCGCCTCCTAACACACTACGACATCCACACACCCCTCACAAGCTACTTTGAAGGCAACCAGCAAACGAAATGCGACAAACTGATCGCACGCCTGACAGCATCTGAAACGATTGCCCTCGTTTCAGATGCCGGCACGCCTATTATTTCCGACCCAGGGTATCCGCTCCTACGTAGATGTATTGACGCAGAAATCCCGATTGTCCCGATCCCCGGTGCATCAGCCGTTACCACCGCCGCATCCGTTTCCGGACTGCCGCTACACAACTTCGCCTTTGAAGGGTTCCTCTCCCCGAAAGCCGGAAAAAGAAAACGTCAATTAAGTGTACTCTCCGACGAGGAGAGGACGTTAATCTTCTTTGAATCCCCGCATCGGATTTGCCGTTTCCTTGAAGGTGTCCTTGAGGTCATGGCGGACCGAGAGATCGTTGTCACACGTGAGTTGACGAAAAAATTTGAAGAGATATTCCGCGGGAACGTCAGTGAAGCACTTCAGAAATTCCGTGATACCGAACCGCGCGGAGAGTTTACGATCATTATCGCCGGGAGAAGCAAAAAAAATGACAGTTGATGAGATCAGACAGATCGCCGTTATCGGAGCAGGACTGATGGGACACGGCATCGCGCAGGAGTTCGCCAACGCAGGCTATAACGTCCGTATGCACGACGTCACCGACGAACGCCTCAAAACCGCACGTACACAGATTGAGAGCAACCTCAGTCTACTCGCTGAAAACGCCATTATTCAGAAAGAGAGTATTGAGCCGACCCTGCAACGCATACAGATGCACACCGAACTACACACAGTCACTGAAAACGCCGATTTCGTCGTCGAAGCCGTCCCTGAGGATTTGACACTCAAACAGCAGATATTTGAGAAATTAGACGGTATCTGTCCACCGCACACAATTTTAGCGAGCAATACGACCGCATTAATGCCAAGTCAGATCGGTGTAAAGGCGAAACGCAAGGATAAGATACTCAATACCCACTATTTTAATCCGCCTTACCTCATTCCGTTGGTCGAACTCATTCGCAGCCCGAATACCTCTGATGAGACAGTCGCCGCGACGTTCGACCTCTTGACGGCTATCGGGAAAACACCCGCAATTATTGAAAAAGAGGTACTCGGTTTCGTCGGACCGAGACTGCAAGCCGCGCTCATTCGGGAAGCATTCGCGATTGTAGAACAGGGCATCGCCAGCGCAGAAACCGTCGATCTCGTTGTCAGGAACAGTTTCGGACGCAGGCTCAGCGTCGCCGGCCCCTTTGAGGTCTTTGAACTCGCTGGCTGGGACCTCGTACTCGCCGCCTTTGAAGAACTCTACAAGGATCTCAACAGTTCAACTGACATCAATCCGCTCCTCCAACAGATGGTCGAATCCGGTAAACTCGGCGTGAAATCTAAAGAAGGTTTCTACAACTGGACAGATGCGAAAGTCCAAGCATTTCGGGATAGGATGAATCAGGCATTGATACAACAACTGAAAGATGTGTAAAATAGTAGACAGGTTACATTCAGTTTTTGTCCACAAAAAGCGTCTCATTATATTATTCTCTATAACGCTGGTTGGGTTGGTTATTCTGGGAGTCTACGACAAACGAGTTTGGGAATATTTTTTTCAACTCGCCGCAGCTTTTCAGAGTCTCGAAACAGCAAGGGAGTACATCGCGAGTTATGGTGCGCTCGCTCCTATCGTGTCAGCGATTCTCATGATCTTTCAGAGCGTGATCGCGCCGCTGCCGGCGTTTCTGATTACCTTTGCAAACGGATTGCTGTTCGGTGTTTGGTGGGGTGCAGCCTTGTCTTGGAGCAGCGCGATGATCGGGGCTGCACTCTGTTTTTTTATTGCCCGCGCCCTCGGACGCCCGGTCATTGTCAAGTTGTTAAGTGAAACCGCTGTCAAAACGTCTGACCAGTTTTTTCAACGATACGGCAAACATGCAGTGCTCATCGCACGTTTGGTGCCAGTCATCTCTTTTGACGTTATCAGTTATGGAGCAGGACTTACCAGCATGCAATTTTTAGGGTTCGCTATTGCCACTGGCATCGGACAACTGCCAGCGACGCTACTTTATTCTTACCTCGGTGATCGCGCAACTGGAAGTATCAAGGTACTGCTTTGGGGGTTCGGAATCGTCATAGCCGTTTCAATTATAATTGGACTCGTAAAACGCGAAAAAAAGCAGTAGGCACAGCCCCTGTCCCATAAACAAAAAACCGGTATGACTATGAAACGCTATCTTATCGTCTTCCTCAGTTTTATGATGATCTTCGCCTGTCAATTCACAAAACCACAAACCTTCAAAGACAAACAGCAAAGATACCCTCGCGTCCAGACAGCGTTTGAGGAAAAAGACAGCCTGCTTCGCAGTCTGTTTGCAGACCAGGGTATCCCTTATCCACCACAGAAACTCTTTATTCGAGTTTTCAAACAGGAGGAAATCTTGGAGGTTTGGGCGTTTTCAACATCCGAAACCGTTTTCAAACTTGTCAAACGCTACACTGTCTGCCGCACATCAGGAAATTTGGGACCCAAAAGACGCGAAGGCGACTTGCAAATTCCCGAAGGCTTTTATTTTATCGATAGATTTAACCCCAAAAGCAACTTTTACCTATCACTTGGCATTAATTATCCAAACCAGGCGGATAAGATTTTGGGCAGAAAAGGCGAACTCGGAGGCGATATATTTATACACGGAGGATGTGTCACAATCGGGTGTGTTCCAATCACTGATGAATATATTAAGGAGGTCTATTGGTTAGCAGTTCAAGCGAAATCAAACGGACACGCAAAAATCCCCGTGCATATTTTTCCAACAAAATTGGATGATCTCGCAATGGCACACTTACAAAATACTTTTCCGAATGATGATACCCTAATAAACTTTTGGAAAAGTCTGAAAATCGGGTATAATTGGTTTGAACAGGAACGGAAATTACCGACCATCTCAATAAATCGAGATGGCACATACCAGTTCTCGGACTCTTCAGAAGAATAGAGGAGGATACAAAATGGTACGTATAGGTGTAGTCGGAGTCGGTGGCATGGGCGGTTCCCATTGCAACGCACTCCCAAACGTTGAAAATTGTGAATTTGTAGGCGTAGCGGATTTACGCTTGGACGCAGCACAAGCCGTTGCGGAAAAACATCAGATTCGCGCCTTCCAAGACTATCAAGAATTGTTTGCTATCGTGGACGGTGTCGTCGTCGCAACGCCACCCGTAGCACATACACAGGTCGTCGTCGATGCAGCGGAGGCAGGCGTACACGCTTTCTGCGAAAAACCGCTTTCCCTGACGCTCGCTGACGCAGATGCCATGATCGCCGCATCCGATAAGGCTGGCACACACCTAATGGTCGGACAAGTGCTACGCTTCTATCCCGTCCATGAACTCGGTAGACAGATGGTGGACAATGGCGACATCGGGGACATCACCTACATCGAAACCGATTATACCGGACCCTATAATGCACCGCGCAATCGTCCGGAAAGTTGGTATGGCACTGTAGGTGGACTGCTCGAAAATGGCATCCACAAATCTGATCTAATTAACTGGTTCGGCGGCACCGCCTTGACTGTCGCCGCAGAGGTCGGCAGCTTCTCCGGACACGACGATTGGGAGGATTATACTGTCTCGCTTATCCGCTACGATTCAGGGGCGGTCGGTATCTTACGGTGGGGCGGGTTCCTCGGCGCACGCGGCACCAATGAGACGATCATTGACGGCACCGAAGGGTCACTCCGTTTGGATATGGGCGCGGATCTCGCCTATCTCAAAAAGCGCGGCGGCGACTGGGAAGAGATCGTTCCGAACCGCGACGGACCGAGCGGAGTCGTAGGTGAATTGACCCATTTTGTCAACTGCATCCGAGACGGTGAAACACCGATGATTGACGGGAGAGGCGGAAAACACGCCGTAGAGGTCGTCCTGGCAACCTACCAATCGGCGAAAGAGAAAACCAAAGTAACACTGCCGATGGAAGAGTAGAAGGACTTGGCCGGAAGAATGGAAGGGAGGAAGGATGGAAAAGAGCCCAACTTTCTAACCTTCCAACCCTCCAACCTTCCAACCTTTAAAGCTTATGCTTTTTCTGGCACTCAATATCATCCTGCTTTCTGGGTTCGGGCTTTTTCTCAAGCATGCCAAGAACAACCAGCAACGTCTAAATCCAATCGGTTTCGTCAATTACCTTACCGCGTTCTGCATCAGCGTCTGGGTCCTCTCACTCGAACAGGACTTCGCATTTTCAAAGCTGACACTCGCGTTAGGTGTGGCGAACGGCGTGACTTATGCCATCGGATTTGAACTTTTCACGATCGGTATTCGTCTCAGTGGCGTTGTCGTCACGGTCGCGATCGTCAGACTCTCAATTGTCATACCGATTCTGGTATCGATCCTGTTTTGGCAAGAGATCCCAAACCCCTGGCAGAGCATCGGACTCCTCTTGACTTTTCTGGCGATCCCGCTCTTAAGCCAACGCGAAAAGGAACCCATCGACAAGTGGACACCGAATAGACCGGAAATCAGTCAAGGCTTAGGTTTCGCCGTTGTTATCACGATCCTACTCGTCACCGGTATATCACGGCTCACCATGAAAGCCTTCAACGAGATGTGCCCCATCGACGAGAAATCGTTCTATATGACGTTACTTTTCGGCGTGTGTACAGTCGTGTACTTCGGTGTATGCCTCCATCAGAAAGTATGGCCAAACTGGTGGGAAGCCTTCTACGGCGTGTTAATAGGAGCCTGTAATGTCGGCGGGAGTTGGGCACTGCTCGTCGCCCTCGATAAAGTGAGCGCCTTGATTGCCTTTCCGATGTCGAGTTCCGGTGGTGTGCTGTTCACTATGTTCATCGGGATGGTATTCCTCCGTGAACGGCTAAGCCGGACCTCACTCATCGGCGCACTGATCGCGATGATCGCATTAATCTTCGTCAACCTGAAGTCGTAATTCACGACCTCTACGATTTGGTAGAGTGTCTACACGTCCGAAGGCAAAGACAAATTTGACTTTAGGCGTAAAATATGGTATCATTTATCAAAAATCGGGATTTGGTAAAAAAATGCGGGAGAGCGTAGAACTTCTCATCCGAAGTGTCCACCTGATTGCGACGATCATCTGGTTCGGAGGTATCCTCTTTTCCACCTTCGTCGCGATGCCGATCCTGCAACAGCACCTAACATCGCAAGACCTATTAGCGGTTCACAACCGTTTTCGGACATGGATACGATTGATGATTCATATCCTTCTGACGACAGGCGCGATGGTGTTCTTTATCGTTGCATGGGATAACAGATTTTTTACGGAGCAGGACGGTAGCGATTTCAATTTCAGAACCTATATGCTAATCTTCGTCGCAAAACTCGCGGCGTTCGGATTGATGACCCTCTTTTGGGGACTGTATAGTTCACTCTATCGGCGGCATCTTGAGGTCGCACCATCAGACAGCGAAACACATCACAACGAGAGTCCGTATATCAATATTTGGAGAGGGTTAACGCTGGTTGCAGGTCTAATCGTTTTCGCACTTGCATTGCTGTTAAAAAATTAACTTCAAAACATCATATCTTTTTGGAAGACTGGAAGATTGGAAGCGACACGTTTGCGTCCTTCCACCCTTCCTTCCGAAAACGGGAAGATTGGAAGATTAAAAAAGCACTCCTTCCATCCTTCCGTATCTTCTTAATCATCTAAAAACATGACAGACACAAAAGTTCAGGCAGTTTCATGGAATATCACCCGATTGTGTAACCTGAAATGTACACACTGCTACCTCCCAGCAGGTTTCGTAGACACAAGTGAGTTAGTAGATGGGAACCTCCACCTATCCGACATCCATGGGACACATAAACACTCGAGAGAGACAGAACTCAGCCAAGCGCAATGTTTTCGCGTCATTGATGAAATCGCCGAAATCAACCCGCACATCCTCCTCATCCTCACCGGTGGAGAACCGTTATTACGCCCGGATATCTTGGAGATCTCGAAGTATGCCTCCGATACCGGGTTTCTTGTTGTCATGGGAACAAACGGTGTCCTGCTCAACGACGCAGTGGTCGAGAAGATGCAGCAACACGGTGTCACCGGTGCAGGCGTGAGTTTAGATTCTATCCAACCGACGAATCACGACAAGTTTCGAGGGATGGCGGGCGCCTGGAAGGCGACGATGAACGGTATTGAGGCACTCAAACGCGCACAGATGGATTTTCTCGTCCAAACCTCCGTAACCCAATGGAATTACGACGAAATCCCGAAAATCGTTGCGTTCGCCCATCAACTCGGGGCTAAAGTGCTAAACCTCTATTTTCTCGTCCGAACCGGAAGAGGCAAAACCGTGATGGACCTCACACCTACGCAATATGAAAAGATGCTTGAGACGATGTTTGAGTTGCAGGCAGCCTATACAGGAAAGATGCTCATCGCCGCGAAATGTGCACCGCACTACAAGCGCGTTATCTATGGGCAACAGTCCGATTCCGCCTTCCTTCAAGGCTATCCAAGCGGTACCTGTCCCTGCGGTATCTACTACTGCCGTATCACGCCGGAGGGTGAACTGACCCCCTGTCCGTATCTACCCGTTAGCGTCGGAAACCTCAAGGACGAAAGTTTCGTTAAACTCTGGAATGAATCGAAGACTTTTCAGGATTTGCGCAACAGGAACCTGCTTGAAGGGAAATGCGGTGCCTGTGAATTCAAAGAGGTGTGTGGCGGTTGTCGGGCGCGCGCGTATGCCACGACTGGCAACTACCTTGCTGAAGATGCTTCGTGTGAATATAAACCGGGGACCGCACCTGTTATCGGAGACGGCGTACAGCCTGTACAGATTCAGAAAAAGATCGCTTTCGCAACGGAAGCCGATCACAATTTGCAATGGACGGAAGCAGCAGAACAGCGATTGAAACGGGTGCCGTCATTTGCGCGCGGTATGGTCGTCAAAAGCGTAGAGAAATACGCACGCGAACACGGCCATCGGGAGGTTACCCCCGAACTCATGCAAGCTGTCAAGAAACGATTCGATGAAACCGGTATCCCGTCCTTCAGACCGAAACGCTAATGGAAAACAGTAGGCACACGCCGTTGTGCCGTAGCAGCAACCGTAGAGGAACTTGTATGTTAACAGCAGAACAGATAACATTTTTTCAGGAACACGGGTATCTTATCCTTGAAAATTTTGTCGATTTGGAGATAATAGAAACATGGCGGGAGCAGATCTGGAAACATTATAATTCCAGTCTCAATACGCCGGAGACATGGCCCAACGATTATGTGGTACAGAACTTCAGTTTCTCACCACTCTTCGGGCAACTCCCTGCGATGCAAGAGATTACAGCGCAACTCGGGGGTGGAGAGTTCGCAGGTGGTGGTGGTTCACCACTCGTTAAATGGCCCAACCCTGAAGAGAAGTGGGCAATGCCCGGTAGCGGACACATCGATGCCTACGGGCCCGGTGGTTGGAGCCCCTTTATGCTCGGCGCAACAACTTATCTCTACGATGTTAAACCCAATGGCGGTGCTTTCGTCTTTTGGCCCCAAAGCCACCACTCAACGCACAAATACTTCCTTGAGTACCCGGAACAGATTGACGGCAGCTTCTACGACATCGAAGGTTGGGGATGGCATGTGCTTTCAGATTTATCGCCAGAGGGACCGCGCGAGTTTATCGGTGCCGCTGGGGACGTTGTCCTCTGGCACGCTTTTCTCTGCCATACCGGTTCAGCAAATATTCAAGAGGTGCCCCGTTTTGGCATCTTCGCACGCTATTCTCACAAAAAGCGAGAAGAGATTAAATACGAAATTCCAGAAGACCTTTGGAAATACTGGGCAATCTAAAAAAGGAGACGACATGACCGAACAAAATAGCGCACAAGAACGGATTACCGATGTAGAAGAACGCTTGACACGCCTCGAAAATCTGCTCGTGAGTATCAACGAGAAGTTGGACCAACCTTCTAACATCGGTGAAGTGGACACCGCAAAAGCGGAAGAATTCAAACAGTGGGTAACCGATTACGTCTCAATGCGGTTACAGCAACTCGTACCGGAGACGTGTGACCACCCCGATGAAGCCGTACTTCAAGATGGTCCCTATCTTGACAACACCACAGTGCCTTGCACCGAAGAAGTCGAGCACCGAGTCAAGCGGATACCGATTCCCTTTGTCCGTGAGATGGTCGTCCAGCGCGTCGCTGAAAACGCACGAGACGCTGGAATTGAACGTGTCGATATAGATTTCTTTGAGAAAGCCGCTACATTTTGACAATGCGAAGCCACAGAGGAGTTCCCTCTGCCCAATTTTGACTGGAAGGACTTCTTAAAGGCACCGATATAATAGTTGTCAGTTATCGGTGCGGTTTTTCTGCGAAAAACCTGTCAGTTATCGGTTAAAGCGACACACTATGGCAGGGACAACAAGAGTAACCACCACAAGAGATTAACTTATAACTTATAACTTATAACTTATAACTATTTGCCATGGACTGGGTTTTCAATACCTTCTCAGAATATCTGGAGAACGATTTCAAAAAACGGATCGGGAATCCGAACCCGACCGTTGCCGACCTGTGGCAAGCCTTTCAGCTCCTCTTTCCTGCCACTTCAGCACAACTCCTCGTCCAGGAGCCTGTAGGTAATACGGTGCGGTTTAAACCGCTCGCAGTCTATCACGCAGACGAAATGGGTCCATTGATTGAAACGCCAATGGAATATCTCAAACAAAATTTCGGAGGCGGTAAGTTCAAGATTAATTTCTATCACGGTATGCAATTCATCGCAACGATCAACTTCAAGCCAGAGGGTCCTGAAATCTGGCGTGAACTCCCAGAAATGGAAACCGATCCTACGATCAACAAAACTGAAACTTAAAGGAGTAGGCACGCGCCGTGTGCCGTAACCGAGGACAAAAAAATGGCGCAACAACACGGATTTCGAGAATGCCCGTCGTGTGGGAATGCGAATCTCCGACGGTTGGATGGAAATTCATGGTTCTGCTTAGATTGTGATTGGGATAACCTGACAGTTATCCCGACAGGTAATGACGAGATCCTTGCATCCCTCCGGCACGGAGATATCCACGCACGACGGATCGCCGCACAAGCACTCATTAATATCGGGGATACCGACCGGCACCTCGCTACCTTGACAGATACGACAGCACTATTGGAGGCGTTGGACGATGAAGATGCCGATGTACGCTACTTCGTCGCAGTCGCACTTGGTAAACTCAAAGCCAGCCTCAGCCTCGGTAAACTGAAGCAGCTTGCCAGAGATGATGCCTCTGTACTCGTCCGAGAAGGGGCTAAAACTGCTGTTGAACAGATAGAATCGCAGAAGTTATCTTAATCGCTATCGGTTATCAGCAGTCAGTTGCAGTCTTGGGTCAGAATTGGTAAGCGCAACTAACGGGCGCGTTGGATATACGGGGTGGAACGTTTTGGACCCATCCCACCTAACCGAACCGCAAGGAACAATAAAAAAACGAACCGCAAGGAACAGTAAAAATATGGAGAAAATTCGACTCGGTTATATCGGATGCGGGTTCATGGCGCAGAAAGTCCATATCCCGAATTTTATGAGTATCCCCGACTGCGACCTCATCGGACTCGCAGAGGTCCGTTCTGAACTCGGCAAAACAGTCCAAACCCGTTTCGGTATCCCGCAACTTTACCGAGACCACGCGGAACTCGCACAGAACGCCGATATCGAAGCAGTAGCAGTCTCCGCCGACTTCGCCTTACAAGGTGAAATCGCCAAGGATCTGCTTTTAGCAGGTAAACATGTCTTCATGGAGAAACCGATGGCTGTCTCCACTGAGCAGGCTGAGACAATCGTGGCAGCATCTCAGAAGTCCGGTAAGAAGTTGATGGTGGGCTACATGAAACGCTACGATGCCGGAAACGAGATCGTCAAGGAAAAAGTAACACAATTTCGAGAGACCGGCGAACTCGGACGTTTGACCTACGCCAGAAATCACGGCTTCGGCGGCGATTGGGTCTGCAATCTTGACACCCACATGGACGGGACCGACGAACCGAGACCCAGCGCACCCGCCAAAACACCTCAATGGATACCAGAGCAATACCGAGGCTCCTATCTCGGATACCTTCAGCAGTATACACACAATATCAATCTCATGCGCTGGTTCCTCGATGCAGGCGACAAAGTTACCGTTAAAGCCGTCGATTTAGATGCGAACGGATATTCCGGGGTCGTCATCTTCGATATGGACGGCATCCGTGTAACGCTCGAAACCGGACACGTTTCGCACTATCGTTGGGATGAACATAGCCAAATCTATTTTCAAAACGGATGGGTTCACACATGGGCACCGCCGCTACTCTTGAAGAACACACCGGCAGAGGTCGAAATCTACCGGGCTGGCGAAGAACAGGAAATCACGCACCCGATTCCGAGACCGAGTTGGACATGGGCATACCGCACGGAAGCAGAATACTTCGTCGCAAACGTCCGCAACAATGAACCGTTCCGCTCTTCAGCCGAAGATACACTCACAGATGTCAGACTCTTTGAAGACATCTACCGGATCTTCATTGAACAGCAGGAGTAGTTACCGTCCTTGAAATTGAGGCTCGGATGTGTTATCCTGTAAATAAGATAATTTCTCTATGTGGAGGGAATATACATGCCGATTCAGTGGAGAGATCACATTGTTAGCACACCGGATACATTGCGTGGTAAACCACGTATTAAAGGGACAAGAATTCCTGTAAGTCTTCTCCTTGGATATTTGGCAGCGGTTATACGACTGATGAAATCGTTGCTGAATTTCCTGATCTCAAGACAATGCAGATTCAAGCCTGTCTTGATTATGCCCGTGAGTTAGCAGAATTTGAGGAAGTTGCTTAGGTCCAATCGTTTACTTCCGCCTGAGAATCTCCGTGCCGTTGATGTTTATCGCGGGTTCGTAGTTTTCTTGTAGATATGCCGCAATCAATGCGTGTCGCTCCTCAACCCGAATACCGTCAACATTATCGAACCAACCCCCGGTCTTAAAGAGCACTAAGCGCGTTTTGTTCTGTTCAAGTGCCGCAATCACCTCTTCCTGCATCGAAGGTGTCGATGCATACGAGACCTGATGGAATCGTGTGACACCCGGTCGATCCGCGAAGAAATAGTACGCCCCCTGACTCGTGAAGTCAAAAATTTTTTCGTTCGGTTCGGTATTTTCTTGGATATAGGCGACCACTTTTTGAATCTGTTGAACTTGGTCATCCGGGATGTCCACCGCGCCTGCGCGTGCCAATTCCACTGGCACAACGTTCTGTTTGAACGGATTCTGCCGCAACCGTTGCCATTTCTGATTAAAACCCGCCAACGGATGATGCACCTCTCCAACATACCAACAGAATATGAGTGTCGGAATGAGTATCCATGTTGCCTTCAATGCAGCGTGCCAAGGGGTTTTGCCTTTTAAAGACGATAAACCGACACGGAACATACTGAGAATACCACCCTCCAACGGAAAAAGACAGAGCAGCCATAAGAAAGTCGCACCGAATGTCAGATGTCCGCCATCCGAACGCCCCAAAGCCGTCCGGAAAAAGGCAACGCCACCGAGGAGTAAGAGGAAAAGTTTCATCGTGTTGGGCGAGTGAGTGCCGGATAAGCCGCGGTAGGTCAGGTAACCCGCAACAATCAGAAAGATACAGATCGGTAGATACCACCGAAATCCTACGCTAAAGATAAAAGCAGACCATCCGTCCGAGGATAACAGCATCAGTGTTTTCGACAGAGATGGAAAAGCGAGTCCCCATGTCGCCAGTTGGTAGCGACACTGGATATAAGAATTCCAGATCGCATCATCCAAGGCACCGTGAGATAGGAAATATAATCCCACCGGCAGGAAACCTAACAGCACACCGCAACTATAACTGATGACCGGAAATAGCCGTTCCTTCACACCCTTTTCTTGTATCTGTTCGTTTTCTGCACCAATACCCTTTTGGCGGAAGGCGTATATGACCAGAAACAAACCGATTGCACCTAACGAGTATAACCCGATTTCAGTGCTATACCAGAAGGCTAAACTCGTGAAGGTGCCGGAGAGGAGGAGCTTCCACGAAAATACCCTGCCCTTTGACCTACCTTGTGAAGACATCAGGAAATTCGCGGCGAAGGCGAAGCTGATTAAGCCGAGGCTATGCCGTGCCGATACCCAGAAATCTGTCCCAGAAGCAACAAGCACACATAAAAAGGCGGTCAGGAATCTGCCCCGAAAAACCTGTAAACCGAGCAGATAAAGCCCGACATAACCGAGCGGATTCAGGATACGCTCCATTGTACGCAAGCCGAACAGGGTCGGCTCAAAGATTTGACCACCGACCCACGCCAAATAAGCGTTTTGGAAGAGACCGTGCTGGACATAGATATCCCGAAACGGGACACCACCGCGCAGCATTTCATTCAGCGGTGCCAAGCGTTCACCCTCATGGAACAGGTCTATATTGCCGTGGATATTTCCGGAGTAGATCAGGAGATAGATAAAAACAGGGAGGACGATGTATTCGAGTCCCGTCCGCCAGAACTTTAGCGTCCTATAACCACCGGCACCTATTTCTTCACCTTCTTCGCTGGTGAGGTTTTCAGCAGCGTCCGTTGAAGTCCACGGCCCCGGAAAATATCGCCTATACAATAGCACCAACTTCAGCAGCACCGATAAAATGATCGGCAAGACTAAACCTTCCAGCACGTTCTGACCGATATAGAAAACCTGTAGCCAACAGAACCATAACGGGACAGATGCCAACGCATTCGCTTTAAGTACACGTGCGATCGGTTGCGCTGTTCGTTCGGCACACCAACGCGAGTAGGTCCACCATCCCAACCAATATAGCCATATCGTTATCGGGATACCGAGGAGTGCCAGCAGATAATAAAAGTATTCCTGTTGTTTCGGGTACGCGTTAGCACTAAGCCAACCGACGACACCCGAACTTGAGTGGTATTCAAACGCAAGGTATTTTTGGAGGGTCATCCCTATAGCGATTGCAAGGGAGGCGGCGGAGAAGGTGAGAAGTCCAACGTAGGGTCTGAGTGCAGGTGCCTTGACAACGCGGATGTCCGGCATAAATTGCGCAAGATAGACTCGCCAGCGTTGCATGGTTCTTGCCTCAATATAGCACACAAAACCATTGTGTGCTTTGATAGCACAATTTGAAAAATCGAAAAAACCGCGCTACCGTGTTAGGTGTTCACAAGGGGTCCCTCAACCTCAACAAAATCCCTTGACGTTTCGTCCCACGCGAAAGCCTTCACAGCAGGCACCTCGGTCCCGTAGACAGAGATAACCAGATAGGTCGTCCCCGGATAGGTCGGTTCATCCCACATCGTCGCATCTGCTTTGTCTTTTTCCGAAAAATACGCTTCGTGGTTCGGATGTGAATGATAAAACGCCTTAATCTGCTGTGTCTCAGATGCCTTGGTAACGGCGAATAAATCATCAGGGTGTATAACGTAAGCCGTGCGAGCATCGCGCGGATACGTGTCTGGATCTTCCCGATGCAGTTTGTTCTGTATATTCCGGCATTTCCAGACAGATTCTTGAACCCCATCACTCAAGATAGCTCCACAGCATTCATCGGGAAACTCCGATTTCGCGTGCTCGCAAATCTGATTGAGGGTTTCCGGTCGCAAAGTTATCATTAGATAAAGATTAGCCGTTAGCCGTCAGCAGTCAGCAAAGAGGGTGTTTTTGCTTAGAAGAAACACCCAAGCAAAAACGGTGTTTCCCTTCTATTAATCGAAAACCTCTTGTTACTGACGGCTGAAAGCCGAGAGCCGAGAGCCATTAAGACAAACTTCCGCCAGCGATCGCCGGAATAATAGAGATTTCAGCACCATCAGCGACAGCGGTCTCTTTTCCGTCGAGGAAACGGATGTCTTCATCGTTAAGATAGATGTTCACAAACCGACGGATATTTCCGCCTTCATCACAGAGACGCTCTTTCATCCCCGGATAGCTCGCTTCAAGGTTCTCAATAATGCCTTCAATGTTGGCGCCTTCTGTTTCAACTTCCGCCAAGTTCTGCGTCAAACGTCTCAACGGGGTCGGAATACGAACTATTACAGCCATAATATAATTTTTCTCCTTTTTAGTAGCCGTCGGCTATCGGCTTTCGGCTATCAGCAAAGAGGGTGTTTGTTAAACCATAGTCCTCTATCTGACGGCTGACGGCTGATTGCTGACAGCCATTAAATCGAATAATGTAATCCACACTCTTTGTTATTTTCTTCGGTATCTGCGTTTTCTGATGCGGATGCTCCGTTCTGCCAACGCCACCGTCCCGCGCGTTTCGGTTCGCCCGGCTTTATCGGTGTTGTGCAGATGATGCATCCAATGGATTCATAATAGTGACCTTGGAAATCCGCTTCAAGCAACGGGTTCACAGGAATCTCGTTTTTACGGACAAAGGCCCAGACATCATCAGTTGTCCACTGGATGAGTGGGTTCGTCTTCAGCACAGGATGCGTCGCTGATGAGATAATCTCTGCTTTTCGGAGCTGTTGCCTCGCATCCGACTGATCACGACGTAAACCGGTTATCCAAACATCTAATGTTTCGAGGAGCCGTTGCATCGGACGCACTTTCCGGATATTACAGCAGTATTCCTGTTTCGATTTACTGTCGAAAAACAGGTATTCACCGTGTTGAGCGACCATCGCTTGAACTTCTTGCGGATCAGGTTGAACCTGTTCAATTTTAATACCGTAGCGCGATTCCACCTGCTCAAGGAAAGCGTACGTCTCTGGAAAGAGACGAAGTGTATCAAGCGTACAGACCCGGAACGGCAACCCGTTTTCAGCCGCCAAGTGAATCAGCACCATACCCGAAAGTTGACCACTCGTGACGATAGCGGCGCGTTCTTTGAACCGCTTAAAGAGCGAGAAAAGGATCTCTTGCGGCTCCTCCGTCAACAAAATTTCTTGGCAGAGCGTTTGATCGACTGAGTACTTCAATTTTTATCGTGTTCCCTTAGTTACAAGAAACTTACGGAAGTGTGTCCATAATGTCCGATTCGATTTCAAAATAGCGACTCAAACTGAAATAACGTTCCCCGGTGTCTGGGAGAATCGTAACAACGGTTTTATCAGGTCCCTGCGCCTTCGCAACCTTTAACGCCGCATAGACGTTTGCGCCAGACGACATCCCGACCAACAACCCCTCGGTTCTCGAAATGGTCTTCATCATCTCATAAGCCTCTTTTTCGGAGACAGTGATGATCTCATCGATAACATCCACGTTAAGCACCTCAGGCACCATCCCTGCGCCGAGACCATCAATTCGGGTTGGACCGGGTTTACCGCCGGAAAGCACCGCTGAAACACGTGGTTCCACGGCAACGACTTTCACATTCGGGCATTCTGTCTTCAGCACCTCTCCGACACCTGTCAAGGTCCCGCCTGTGCCGACCCCTATAACGCAAAAATCGATATCAGTGCCGATTGCCTTAAGGATTTCGACGGCTGTCGTACGACGGTGGATTTCGGGGTTTGCGGGGTTCGTAAACTGGTTCGGCATATAGTGCCGCGGGTTCTGTCGGACGATTGTCTCCGCCTCCCAGATCGCACTAGCCATACCGCCGTGCTCCGGGGTCAGCACAATTTTTGCACCGAAGGCAGAGAGGAGTTCATATTTTTCGCGACTCACATTTTCTGGCATCGTCAAAGTGACAGGATAGCCTCTCGCGATGCCGACGATAGAGAGTCCCAACCCTGTATTACCAGCGGTAGGTTCAACGATGGTGTCCCCTTTTCTGAGGATACCGCGTTCTTCAGCATCGACAACCATCGCGTAGCTGATTCGGTCCTTGATACTACCGCCCGGGTTGTAAGCCTCCAACTTTGCGAAGATTGTCGCATCGTCCTTACCGGGCAAAGCGTTCAGTCGAATCGTCGGTGTATTCCCGATGAGGTCTGTCAGATTTTTAGCGATTTTCATTTCTGTTTTGCCTGTGTGCTTTAGACAATTGCCACGTTAAAGTATACCATACCCACCGCAAAAAGTCAAATTTTCCACAATCAAGGATGATTCTTTGGCATTTACTCATCTTTACGATTATCTTCTATCTGCATCCCAATCTTCAGACGTAAGTTAATTTCATGTAGCCACTTTAATTTCTGATTTGTGGGGACGCGTGTTGCAATAAAGTACTGACCTAACCGTTTTTGAGTGTCCTCTGTGTCTTCATAGTCTGAAATAAGAGGTAATTTACGCTTCTTAAAGGCTATGATGCCGAGTTCTTTTACCTTTTCTATTCCTATATTTTCAATCGTCTTGATGAAGGTATCTACTACCTTGGTCTCCTCAAAAATTTCTCCTTCAGGCATAATAACAGTAATGTCTGGATGATCTAGAGGGCTTATCGGACAGGATAATTGTTCTATAGTTTCTTTTAATTGGAGTATCAATGCCTCTCGTTCCTCAATCTCTCTTTGAAGTAGGCGTTGTATCAATGGCTCTTGCCGAGAGGCTTCTTGTTTAAGTGTACTGACATCCTCTTGTAACAGAGGAATTAATTTCTCAAACAACTCACGAAGTTGTGTCAATATTGTCCTGTTCATAAACACCTCTTTATTTTATTTTGTCTCACGTTGACGCAAATTCGATAGGAGAGATTCAACGTATCTGTGCTTTTCCGTGTGCTTTTCTGTCCGAATCGGATCTCCATAAATTACAAAATTATAGATTTCCAACACTATGTCTGGATTAGTCCAAAACCACTCGTCTCCTTGAGCATTTTCTATGTGGTTGCCGCGTAGTTCGAGGATTCGGTGTATTGTTTTCTCCAATACCTCATGTTTATCTGTCCTGAATAAAAGAGCAGTCGTAGGAGCAGTTGGATACCCTTTCGTCAACTCTCTTATTCTATCTCCAGGGTTTCTGTGAGTGGATCCAATCTTACAGTGCCAAATATCTTTTCCTTCGGATACGGCCTCCCTTTTATGATGATCGAAATAGTAGAGATAAACCCAATTTTTCCCGTTTCCCAAAATTCGTTGATCGTCTGGAGGCAATATCCAAAAATCTTGGTAGTCTTCAGCTGCACGTCCTGACAGACTCAAACTATCCAGGGCGTTCCTAACTCGCCTATCTAAATCCCCACTATCGGTTAGCATCCCACCGTGTTCCTCGTGGTAACTACCCACGTGTTTTATGATCGTTGCTATCTTAAAACGTCCCACTATGTACCGATCTAGGATATGTACAGCAGCCATCTGCGTAAAATATTGGTTTTCATATTTATAGTTCTGGTTCATAATAATCAAAGTCAATCACACCGTCCCTTCGGACGACATTTTTCGGATTACGTAAAGAATAAGTGCAAATAGTAGATTCAATCCGCATTTTTATTTGACTTCGTGAAAGGTATAGCATATACTTTTTACATAAATCAAAAATAGATGCAGCCATACCGACGACAAACGCGGATTCTCCGTTTTGAAAACATAAACATCATTACTTAATCAGTACCCTCAGGGGTATTATTACGCCAAGATTTTTGCCACGCCTCAAAGTCAAAGTTATCACCTAAGTCTATACCTAAGTAAAAAACCATGTCTTCAACCATTATTTCGATGTCAGATGCTACACGGGCAGACCGCAACACTTTAACGATTGTTCCACCTATTCCTGGGCCATCCGGTTCAACAATAGCATAATACCAACGGAAACGACAATCTATTATATCAGAAACAAACTCTTGCGGTGTTTGATCTTCAAAGTGTTCTGGAGAATAATAACTTGCAAGCGTAACGAGAATACTTGTAAGGGCTTCTATGTAATCGTAGTTTCCTTGAACCATTTTAGACGTAATACCCGTATGAAGCATTGGTTGAATTTGTTCCAGAACAGCTAACCTGAATGCAGGTAGCGAATTAATATAAGCCACGGATGGCAGTTTTCTTTGTGATTCTTCAGCTATAGCCAGTTGAAATTCTGGTTGTGATTCGATTTTCTTGCTTTCTGTACCCTTTTTCATAGATGACGTTTCACAACCGAAAAAAAGAAGAGATAGAAGTGCAATTACTAAATAACGTGAGTTTGATAATAAATATAGCATATAGAGAACTCCATTACGATCCCGTCATTTTGTTAGTATTCACGTTGTTCTTTAAAGGCTCGGTGCAAGAAATAGACTGTAGAGATACCCAGACCGATAAGAATAAAAAGGATAACAATCGCAGTGCCGAGGCGACTCTTTGACTTAGTGTCAGCTTGGGTTTCAGATTTGGAGGCTTCAGGTGTTGTTGTTTTTATGGGGGGCGTTTGTGGTGTCGGTGTTGTTATTTCCGACGACGGTTTGCGAGGCGTAGGTTCGGGGGTTATTATCTTGTTGGGTTTCGGTGTAGTTGCTATTTTTGAGGGTGCTAAAGGAACAACGTCGGTCACCGTCGTACCGGAGGATGGAGGCAGAGTACCGACTGTCCAACCGGTGCCAGTGGTTTCACAGTAGTAGTATGTCGTGCCGTTATGGGTAACCGAGGCACCCGTGAAATTACCGCTAACTCCGAGTGCGATGTGTCCGGGTGTGAAAATGAGTGCTGTTTTTTCACCTAAACCTCGCAAGATAGCAGCAACCAAGATGGTCGTATCTTCGCAATCGCCACCCCCATCAATCAACGTTTCGATCGCATAACGTCTAAATTCGTCGTATCCTGTGGTCACGTCGTCATGTGTATAGGGTAAGGATTGAACGAAACTGAGCACGAAGTCCACGCGATCCTGTTTAGACCACTCACGACGCTGCCTGAACATATTCTGAAACTCACGCGTGAGGTTTCCGAGCGTTGTTCTGCCTTCTTCGACCAATTGCGGAATATCGTAGCGTTCTTTACCGTCATAGGAATTATACTTTTCAATGTCGATTGTCATTAGCGCTGTGTAAGATTTACCCTTGAAATTCCAGACGTACCGTTTCCCGAGTGTTTGTCGGGTATTCGGTGGACGCTGCTGGACAATTCCCTCCACGATCCGAACGCCGCTGAGTGCATCCTCCGCAGTACCGTTTGCAGTGATAAGCAAGCTGCCCAGAAATAGGGCGATAACAAGTCTAATGTCCATAGCGAACTATCCTTTTATGGGGCTGCTTGATCAAGCCGATAAAATAGCAGAATTTCAATGCGGCGGTTTTTCTGTTTTAACGCACGAGTATTATTATGCTGCCTGAGTTTCTGTCGGTTATAAGTGCTATCATCAGTTGAACGTTGAACAGGTTTGTACTCACCGAAAGAGGTTGCGGACATAAGGTGCCTCGCCAGATCTATTTCAATGCTGCGTTGTAGAAATTTATAGACCTCAATGGCGCGCGATGCTGCGAGATCTAAATTAAAAAAATAGTCATTAGCCGGACGATCAGGGTCTGCATGCCCTTGAATCTGTATCTCCATGATGTTCTTTAAATTCTTTCCTATTTCGTGACCGACAACCCTAAGTGTTTTCTTTCCTTCTTGGTTCAGATCATATTTATTTCGTCTAAACAGAATACGGTCACTAAAACTATAACGTTGGAGTTTTTGTTCGTTTTGGATCTGAATTTCCGTGTATTCTCCGTTTTCAAGGTAGATTGGAATCTCGAAAAAATTGGTCTTGCTTTCTTTATCTTTCCATTTATTGATATCTTCCCATTGAACGTTGTACGCTGCAGCAATTGCTTTGATTAACGTTTCCTGTTTTTCTTCAACTTTCGCGAGGGCTTCGGCTATCTCTTTCTCTTCTTTTTTAACTTTAGCCATTTCTTTTTTAGTATCTTCTAATTCTGCTCTCAGACCGTCTGTTCCAATGGAAAACGCGGCAATCACAGCGAATACGACAATCACTAATATCAAGACAAGCGTCAGCATTAAGTCTGAAAAGGAGGGCCAAAAATTGAAATCTAATGTATTATCTTCCATCTTTCTTCCTTCGGGAAAATGGGTTGAGTCTTCTGAAAAATGTAAAAAATGAACGTTTCGGCTTCTGTTCGGATTCTGATGCGCCTAGCTGCCTCGTTAACGTATTAACAGCACCTGTTAAAGCTCGCGAGTTTTGGGAAATCTCATTAACAGCAGTATTGAGTCTCCCGATGTTCGCTGTCAATGGGGTAACATCGGCTTTTTCGACTTTTTCCACGAATTGTTGTGAAGCCGTGCCTAATGTTTCAGTATGTTTTTCAATTGTTGCAATAGACTGACTGATAGCCCCCGAATCTGATGTAAAAGCGTTGATTGCAGTAGCAAGGTCTTCGGTGTTTGCGGTAAGACCCTCAACTTTAGAACTCAGTACGCTAACCGCAGTACTCTGACTATTGCTGCTCTCATCTAATTGCTTCAGTAGATTCAGAACACCTTCATTTAAATTTTTGACTTCGGTGAGTTGATCCGCATATTTTTCATTTTGTTCTTTTATACTTTTGCTCTGTTTCTGAAACTCCGATTTTAGATCATTGACGATTCCCTCCATGATCTGAGTAAAACTTTCGATAGTTCCTTCAATTTGATTGGCAGTTTTTTCAATAGGCAGTTGGAAGAATTTTAATTGCTCGGTAAGCGCTTTTAGTTTTTCATCCAGAGTTCCTTGAACTCCTTTAAGATCTGAAGTTAATTGCTTAGTAAGTCCCTTTAACTGTTCTTTCAAGGTGGGTTGGATAATTGCGAGATCCGTCTTTAACTGATTTTGTATTTCTGCAAGCCACTCGCGGTTTCTCGTGTTTATTCCTTCAAGAAACTGCTTATTGGTAGTTTCTATGTGTGCACTTGCTTTAGTGGTCTTATTAAGAAATTTTTGAAGTGTGTTGTCAATTTGTTGGCAGGACTCAACATAGAGTTTCTCTGAATTTTTCAACAATTCTACGGTTGTAGTAAGATTCTCATCCTGCTTATTTAACGTTTCAATCTGTTGGTCTAATTTCTGGTTTGCTGCTTCTTGAAACTGATTTAATTTTTCGTTCGCTTTTTCTTGAAACTGCTCATGAAGTTTACGAATTTCTTCTTGAAAACCGGTTAGATGACTAACACTCGATTTAAATTCTTGTGAAAATTTGTCCAGAGTTTCCCCTAGGCCTGTGTTAAGCCTATCAGTGGCAGTACTAATATTCACTGCAGCTTTGTTAATTTGTGTTACTGAATTGGAGAGCGGCTGGGCGATAGTACTGGCTTGCGCGAGATTTTCATTGAATTTATCTATATTGTCGTGTACTTTTTCGACTGATTCGTTAAACTCTGCTGCGGTCTCAAATCCTTTCTGCATCTGAGATTCGCTTCGCTGGAGCGTCTGGACGAGTGTTTGGGGAGTCGTCGGATAGAGTTGCGGAACCCAAATAGTAAGCGTTAATTGTTCCAGAATAGACTTAACTGGATAGCAAGCAAATTGCAAATAGATACCGTAAAGAATTACACCGAGGATCGTAAAGACAATACCCCAGATACTCGGTGCAAAAGCACCTTTAATATCGTCCATGAGGACCCCTAACGCCTTGGTCATTCTTTCACTATTTTCTGTAGTGGTTTCGGTTGGTGCGCTCTCTTTCAGTACCGGAGAAAGATCTGTCAAACTATCTGTAAGTCCAAAAAGCGTTCCGAGGAGCCCAATCACGATAAAAACTGCCAAAACAGCGCGAAGCAGACTGTTCCATCTAAACAGATTGGAGATTGTGTGATTAATGAGTTCACTGACTTCAAGACGACTTTCATCCCAACCTGCTGAGAAAATTGCTTTGAGGTGTTTTGCTATAGGGGAATCTTTACTCAGATCTTTGTCGCTAAGAAAGTCGTTGAATATCTTTCCACGTTCACAGGTGCGTTTTTGGCGTGCAACGGCGAGCTTATTGATATCTTCGTTCTTCTGGATCTGCTTGCCTTCTAAAGACAGCCGCCTCCAACAATAGATCAAGCCGGCAATCCAAATAAAGAAGAAACATGTCAAGATTATTACAATGACTAAGGCGATTGGATTCGTCGGTAATAGATAGTCGCTAAGAACCTGAAACATAAAATTCCTATTTAGTAGGGATAAAAATATTAGAGGATTATGTAACCTTTTGTGTTAATTCTAATTTCCCTTTTTCTTTTAGAGTCCATTCATCGTTTATGGGCTCATGTTTAAAAAGTGCGGGACGAACAAGCGTAACGTGATACGTGTGTTTCGCGTTAAAGCCTGGACACTCAAACACCTCACCGAAGGCACCAGAACTATAGAATCTGTTTTGTAGAATGAAACCCGAAAGTGGGACGACTGTATATAAATTTTCTGAAGCAGTGGCGTAGGTAACAAAAATACCGTTTGAGTGGGTTTCAAAAATAGGCGGAGTATTTGGATTTTGAGAACGTTCTGTTTCATTGGTAACGCGAAGTGAGCGGAAAGGACTGTAATTTTCTCGCAACTCAGTATCATTACCTGCATTGTACAAATTAACAAGTTTCTCAAGTTCCGAGGCCAGTGGTTTATCCTGATCGTCCTGAACAGTCTCAACGTGTTCTTCAACCTCTTCGGACAGAACTTTACTATCCATAGTTTTGGATATCTCGGGTTGTTCAAAAAAATCAAGTCTTTCTGCAATTTGGTTTAGGACTTGGCGAATATCAACAAGTAAAGGTATCAACTCCAAAATCGCTTTTTCTTCTTTCGAGTCGATGTATGCCAACTCCTCAAAATCACCAAGGGCAAGTACGTTTTTCTTCTCGTACCTTTGGTTTAGCGAATCCGCATAAGTAACAGAAATTTGGAGAGGTTGTTTCAATTTTTCAGGTAACCCGCCCCTTAGATCAATCAAAAATCGCTCAATCTTCTGTCCGGGTCCAAAACAAGTAAACCCCTTCTGAAGAAAGTCACTTTTCTTCAGAAAACTCACACCACCACGATTAGAACCAGGGGCCCCGGATCCGAACTGAACATTGTAGGCTGCGCCAGCACCAATATTTTCTATACAGAGCATCAGAAACTGAACATTTGATGAATGCGGACGCAAGAACACTATAATTTCAGGTTGTTCAGCCCTCTTAGATCTATGAATATTTTCGGGCGTGCTGATAAGTTTCAAGAGTTGTCTCCGTGAGTTGAAGTATGTTAAGTCTTAAGCTGAAGTGGGTCTACTTCAGGGGCAGACAAGAAGATCGCTTCCGTACTATAAACAAACCCTAAAAAATTTAAATTTGGTGAAGTATTGATCTAACTTGATATATTCTTCCATTGCCTCGTTTTCGCTTTTAATAAAGCCTTCAACGCTAGAATAAATAACGGCTCAACAGAGATGTCTTTCGGATCTTTATCACTAAAACCTTGAAAAATGTCTCCTAAATTTTCAAAGATAGCGTCTCTGATAGTCTTAGTCCCTAACCCAAGTTGCTACCTTTATCCAAATAGCTGCTTTATACTCGTTGCGATAACAAACAAAAGCACTTTCAACTCAAAACCGGCTGCTGACACCGCATGAATCGACTTGGGGAAAAGTTGTTCAATGAGACTGATTGTCAC
>JAJDTJ010000017.1 GCA_022827225.1 Candidatus Poribacteria bacterium
CAACATATCGTTTTAAGACAGACTTTGTGGCTGCCATGCCACGATACCGTGATATTTTACTGTAGTCAATAGTTTAACTTGTGGAGTGAACGCTGGCTACGCTTCGCACAAGCCCCCATGCTTTAGCCGGGGGTTATTGACATTGAATTTTATCAAGCGAAACTTAATTACGAAACAGATTCTTGGGATTTGTATGAAGCACTCAATAACGGGGAATCTATCGTTGTCATAGATGCACGTTCTCCGGAGGCTTATGCACTTGAACACATCCCGACATCCATAAATATCCCACATCGAACGATGTCTAAGGCGACTACAAGCGAACTCGATAAATCTAAGGTCTATGTCACTTATTGTGATGGCATCGGTTGTAATGCTTCTACCAAAGGTGCTTTGAATATGGCGAAATTAGGGTTCCACGTTAAGGAGTTGATGGGTGGCTTGGATTGGTGGAAGCGCGACGGCTATGAAACAAAAGGAAAACAGGGAGCTCCGGGGACTGAAGTTGTGTGTGGATGTTAGATACGATTTAATTTGCAACTACGGATAAGATAATGTATAATTAACATCAGCCTGTTTCGCTTGCAGCAAAAAAGTGCTATTTAACTTGCAATTGCTGACGATGTAGGGTATAATTAACATTAACAATCCCCCATAGCTCAGTCGGTAGAGCAGATGGCTGTTAACCATCGTGTCGGCGGTTCGAGTCCGTCTGGGGGAGTTCTGAATTTTGCTGGCGGGCTTTGGTTGTCAAGGTTCGTCAGCAAAAATTTTTAACCTGTTCTTGTCCAAACTCACCCTATTTCTCCACTGGAGGTCAATATGCCTAAGAAATTTACCGATGCACAGCTGGGTGAACTCTTAGCGAAAGGCTATTTAATTGTCCGCGACTACTATTCGGGTGAACAACTTGCTGAGATGCAAGCTGCCCAGCGCCGCGTGCTGCCGACATGGGAAAAAGTTAAGGATGACCCACCCCCCGGTAGAGCGATTTTGACCGAATTCCCACCCGCTGAAATGGCTTTATTACGTGCGATTGTGGACCACGATGCATGGGAATTCGCACGTAAATTTCTGAAAACGGAGCATATCCACTTCCGTGCGGGGTGTATGATTGCACGCTACCCCGGATTCAAAGGCCCAGGTGTCGGTAGCGATCCGAGCAATTTGCACATTGATAACGGCAACAACTCACTGCTACCCCAGTCCAAGAGTGCTCGTGAGTTCGGGCAACTCGGCTTTTGGGTACACCTTGAAGATGTTGACGAAGACCAAGCACCGCTTAGACTGCTTGCTAAGGAATACGGACGGGATACCTCTAAATACGAACCGCTTGTTTGTAAAGGTGGAACGCTCTGTATCTTCAACAACTATACCCTACATTCCGCAAGCGATTATCTGAGGGAAGATGGACAACGTTTCACGTGGGGGTTCGGTCTGGGACGTGCAGACCACTATTGGGAAGGGTTTCGGCACTACACGGATAAAGGTCGGAATCCAACCTTCTCGAAATTCATTGGCACGTTGACCGCAGCGGAGCGTGAAGTCTTTCGGTTCCCACCTGCTGGTCATCCATACTACACGCCGCAAACGCTTGAGGCTTTAGAAGAACAGTATCCCGGTTGGAATGCACGTGAAGAGTATTAAGCGTATAAAATGAAAGTTATGATTCCGCCGATTAAGTGTCAAGGAATTAAAAGCAAACTTGTCCCTTTCATAAAGCGAACTGTAGACTGGTCTTTTGAAGGGAGATGGGTTGAACCCTTTATGGGTTCAGGCGTTGTCGGTTTCAATATCACACCGCGTAACGCTGTCTTTGCAGATAGCAATCCACATTTGATTAACTTCTATAATGCCATAGCAAGTGGTAAGATAGAGGGTCTGAAGGTGAGAAATTTCCTTCAGCAACAAGGCGAAATACTATCGAAACGTGGGCAAGATTACTATTATGAGGTCCGAGAACGGTTTAACAAAACACATGAACCTTTAGATTTTCTTTTTTTAAATCGGTGCTGCTTCAATGGCATGATTCGGTTCAATCGCAAAGGCGACTTTAATGTGCCTTTCGGGCACAAATCGCAGCGATTTTCTAAGGCATACATCACAAAAATTGTGAATCAAGTTGATTATGTTTATGTCATGTCAAGACATTCCAATTGGTCTTTTATCTGCCAAGATTTCAAAGAAACACTCAAAGAGATTTCTGAAGACGATTTTATCTATTGTGATCCGCCTTACGTCGGACGGCACGTCGATTATTTCGATAGTTGGAACGAGGAAAATGAACGATACCTATTTGAGACGCTGAATCAATCGCCTTGCAAATTCATTTTATCCACGTGGCACAGCAACCAACACAGAGAGAATACCTTTCTTGAGACGTTGTGGTCAGAATTTCAGATGTTAACCAAGGAGCACTTCTATTACCTCGGAGCGAAAGAGGAAAACAGAAAACCGATGCTTGAGGCGTTGATTATGAATTTCACGCCTAAACACCCAAACGAGGAACCAACACTGCGAGTTGAGCAACTTCTACTCCTTGAAAAATTGGCAGAATATCAAAGAAGTGAGAGTTCGGTATCGTGAAATTCGAGAGAACGCTAAAATCCGGTTTTTCGGAGTGGTTCGGACTGCAACCAACTGATGACGTTAATGATTTCGTCCTGTCGTCCTTGGAGCATCACCTCAATAAGTGCCGGTTGTTCGGCAGCGAGCGCATCGCGTAAAGTGTCTTTAAAATCACCCAAATCCTCAACCCGTTTGGCATATGCACCGAAAGATTTTGCGAATTCAACAAAATCAGGGTTGAGCAGATCTGTATCAATCGTGCGCCCCTCACACCCTTTCAATTGCGACCCTTTAATCGCAGACAAGGCACCGTCGTTCACCACAATTGCCACGACGTTGATACCGTATTTCATCGCGGTCGCCATCTCTACGGCACCCATCAGAAACCCGCCATCGCCACTGAAGCAGATAACCGGACGATCGGGATACGCAACCTTCGCACCGATGGCTGCCGGATACGCGTGTCCTAACGCCACACCGATATTCGGATAGAGAAAGGTCCTCGGATCGTAGATAGGGAATTCGGCGAAAGAAGCGTAACCGAGCGAGTGGACATCAATCGCATAGATCGTGTCGCGTGGAAGCACGTCTTGTAACTCATGAATGACGGGTAACGATGGCTGCGCATCAAACTGGGTTCGGAGTTCTGCCAGCGTTTCGTCCCATCCGTTTTGTCCCTGAACGACATCTTCGATGAGTGCTTGCAACGTCAGTTTCAGGTCACCCACCACGCCGACATCACACGGATATTCAAGTCCGATCTCGTCTGGGTCTTCGTCGATCTGGATGAACGGTTGCGGGAGTTGCAGACTCCAATTTCGGGTATCAATAGAGGTAAATCGGGGTCCGATGCCGATTAGACAATCGGCGCGTTGAAGTGCCTCACGTCCGAGGTAACCGTAACAGATTTGCAGTGCCAGCGGATGGTCTTCTGATAAAGCGCCTTTCCCGTTGCGGGTGACGATCACAGGTGCGTTCAGTTTTTCGGCGAGGATACGTAACTCGTTTCGTGCGTTTGCGTGATAGACAGCAGAACCGGCAAAGATAAGGGGCATCTTGGCGTTGCGGATGGTCTCAACGGCAGTACTGAGGTCTGTATCGTCGGGTGGCGGTAACTCGTCGCGTTCGACACGCGGCGGGATTCGTACCGCTCCTTCGCCTGTGACGACATCCATCGGGAACTCCAAGACTGTCGGTCCCGGTCTCCCGTTCCGCATCGCTTTGAAAGCGTTTTCGACAACGATAGGAATCTCAGCGACGGTGTGTGCGATGGCGCAGTACTTCGTTAGCGACTCAAAGAACCGCATCTGATCCAACCCGTGGAACATCTTGCTCGGATGCTTACCATAGAGACTGGAATCGCTCTGTCCGGTGATGAGCAGGACAGGTGCGCAATCGGTGAACGCCTCCAAAATTCCGGTCGATGCGTTGCTGGCACCCGGTCCCGGCACAGTGATAGCGACGCCGACTTCTCCTGTCGCGCGGGCGAAGCCGTCTGCCATCTGTGTCGCCGCGTATTCGTGGCGGACGAGGTAATGGTCGATCGTGTCTTTACCTCGCCGCAGCAAAGCGTCGTAAATCTGGATGTTTTGGGTACCGGGCATCCCGAAAACCGCTGAGACTCCCTGTGCCTTCAAGCATTCGATGAGAATATCTCCGCCTTTCACGTGTCAGTCTCCTTTGTGTTTTCTGAGAAAATTCTCTAACCACGCATCGGGATCGTATCCGAGTCGGCGTAGCGATTGACAGCCGATACGTTTTAGAAAATTGGGGATGAGATTAAAGAGTTTAAGTCGCCAATTCATAGTAGGTAAGGTATAGGACATCTGTAAGTTATAGACTTAGGACTTACGTAAGATCCTTTCGTTTGCTCGAGAAATTGGAAGGGAGGAAGATTGGAAGCGTAGACAGATGTTCCACCATCCTTCCTGCGCTTCCATCCTTCCTGCCTTTAGTGTAAGTCCTGATGCTTAAGAAATCGGGATTACAAATCCCTCCTACAAGATAGCGTCGCCGGTGTTTTTATCGAAAAAGTGCATCCGTTCCGAAACGAAAGAGACATAGAGCTGTTGTCCAATCTCCGCTTCAAAGTTAGGGGCAGTGACTGCTTTGAGGATCGTCCGTGCACCCGCTGCATCCGGACCGAGGGTCAGTTCAACGATTGTTTCCGCACCCAGCGGTTCAACACTATAGACCTCAGCCTGAAAAGCGTTCGGAATCGGCTGATGACTGATAATAACGTCTTCAGCGTGCGTCCCGAAAACAGTTTCGCCATCTGAAGTGCTTTCGTTGAGTGTTTTGACAATCTGGTTGTCTTCGATTGTTACTGTGTTGTTGTTTCCTGTGGTGTTTGCTAATGTCAGCTGCAGTTGTCCGTTGGCACTGGAGATGTCGCACGGGATGCAATTCATGCTGGGGTTACCTATGAAACCTGCGACAAATAGGTTCGCCGGGTGGTTATAGATGTCTGAGGGTGTCCCTAACTGCTGGATTCTCCCGGCTTCAAGGACGGCGATCCGATCCGCCATCGACATCGCTTCGATCTGGTCGTGTGTTACATAGAAGGTGGTTGTACCGAGTTCACGTTGCCGCCACCGGATTTCAGCGCGCATCTCCGTCCGGAGTTTCGCATCCAAATTGGATATCGGTTCGTCCATGAGGAAGACTTGCGGACGGCGTACCATTGCGCGTCCGAGTCCGACGCGCTGCGTTTCGCCACCACTCAACTGGTTCGGCGTTCGCATGAGCAGGTGTTCGATATGGAGCATCTGTGCAATATCTCTGACGCGCCGATCGATTTCCTCGGCAGAGAGTCGTCTCGGATGCAACGGGAACGCCATATTCTCGTAGACGCTCAGATGCGGATAGAGGATATGCGATTGGAAGACGAAAGCGACATCGCGTTCTGCTGGGGTTTTATCGCTGACGCTGACACCGTCTAAGTAGATGGTGCCCTCCTCCGGTGTGTCCAAACCAGCGATACAACGGAGTGTCGTCGTTTTTCCTGCACCCGTTTGACCGAGCAGCACGAAGAATTCTTGGTCTTGGACATCAAGCGTGATGTCGTCGAGTGCGATGAGATCGCCGAAGCATTTTGTGATGTTTTCGAGTTTGACTGTTGCCATAAATAATGCTACGATTCTTTACGAAAAAAAACGATATTTTCTTAAAACGGACTGCTGAAAACCCAAATACCTCTGAAAAAAAAGTCTAATTTTATATTAAGTCACTGGAAAAAATATATGAATTATTTAATATCAAATGTCCTAATATAACAAGCCCTAAAGCCTTGCCACCATTGAGTTTTCTCCCCTTAAAAAATTTTAAAGAAATTTGAAAAAAAACAAGGTTTGTGATACCATATTTAAAGGGCATTCGATGAAAAATTGGCGCGAGGCATTTCGGCACTTGCAGAATATGTCTAAGTTCCGTTTTTTGGAGATTTTGCCATTTTAAACCGAGTTCACGTTACTATACGAGTATAGCACGTATCGCGTTTAAGGGGCAACAAAAATTGGTTTTGGTTGCTAGTGTTAATGTTTGCCCTGACTGAAAAAAGAAAGATTGATCTATAATGAAACGTTTCAACCCCACGCTGAAGCATGGGGTTTTGGCAGGAAAACTGATAAAACCCAAAAGGAGCAAAAAATGAAAGCGATACTTGTCGGATTTGTTTTACTATTCCTCATTGGATTCACCGCGCAACCGGTGTTTTCCCAAAATGTTAACGATGGCATCGTCGCATATTGGGCATTCAACGAAACAGCAGGCGAGACAGCTGCCGATTCCAGCGGCAACGGACATGACGGAATACTTGAAGGTGACCCCCAATGGGTAAAGGACGGGTACTTCGGCGGCGCACTTGAATTCGATCAAGCTGGCGATGAAGTCAATGTCCCATTTCATGCGGACTTGAATCAACAAGAATTCACGATCTGCGCTTGGGCAAATGTGGACCCGGAAAGTGGGAACCATCGCGCCGTTATTTCCTCGAGACATGAACCGCCACTGAGTGGCTATATCATTTACGCTGAACCCGGCAATACCTGGCAATTTTGGACAGGCACCGGCGCCCCACCCTGGTCCGTGGTTCGAGGTCCCGGTATCAACCTCGGCGAATGGGAACACCTCGCAGGGGTTTGCAGCGACGGAAAACAGACCCTCTATGTCAACGGCGAACTCGCCGGTGAGACAGATGCCGTCGTCAATGTCAATGCGGAACAGGAACTCCTCATCGGGGCAGGCGCGAACGAACGCGCAACGCATGAGTACCTGTTCAAGGGGAAAATTGATGAGGTAATCCTCTATAACCGTGCTCTGAGTGCAGATGAAATCGCAGCCGTGATGGAACGTGAGTCGCTCACAGCCGTTCAACCCGTTGGCAAACTCGCAATCACTTGGGGACAGCTCAAAAACCGATAACCCGCTATGAGATACTGGGTAGGGGCAGCCCTTGGACATCTTCAGTGCTTCCCCTACCCCTATCTTTTTAACTCCGAAGCAAGGCTTTATATCTTTGAAGCCGTGTTCAATCTGCCCTAACCGAAACGGCTCTTTAAAAAAAGACCTGAAACCCAATAATTCCTTAAAGTTGACGTTTCCTTATGGAAGATCGCGAGCGCAGCTCGCTCCTACCGAAGAGACTATACACAAATATAAAGTAAATATGTAAAACTAAATACCGCTGCTGTTTTATGTTGAAAATGTTGCTTTTCGGCTAAAAATATCGTATAATTTTGGTTGTTATATAGACATTACTCGTTTTAACTTGAAAAATAGTAGATATGTCATGTTGTAACTTACAAATCTTTGGACAATTTCTTGTTGGATTATAATTGTTACCGAGTGCACATCCCAACGGCTGTTTGAAACTGTACGTAAGGCGACGACCATGCAAAGCGGAGACATCCAATTAACATCGCCAAACGGATTTTACGGGGACACCGAGTCTATAGAAGTCTGCGTTGCTGCTGTGCGCCGCGTGTGTATATGTTCGTTGCTTTCGCGTATTATTAACGCTAAGTTAACCATGCTATCTGCAGGGTTAATGCCCCCTCGCTTAACATCAAATAAGTGTTATATTTCACAAGATAGTATAGACTTCAAGGTCGTTCTATCTGTGTCACGCCTGCGCGCGTTTCGTCTTGAACGGAACGTCTCGTCGCGGGCTTTTTTTCTTGCATTGGGGCTCCCCCGGTGCATATTATTCTTAGGACTTACGCATGCAGCTCTTTTGTAGTAAGTGGTTGTTGGTTGTTGGTTGTTGGTAAGAGGTTTTCTCTTAACCATTAACCATTAACCAACTACGGTTTGTGCTACCAGAACGCTGTGTTTACGAAAAATCTCATCTAACAAAACGAACTATAATCAAAATTACGTCCGTCCTGACCCTAAAATATCAACAGGAGAATATTTCTTATGAAACCTAAAATCAACCTTCTCGGACTTTGTGGTATCACGCTCGCTCTGCTGATCGGACTGACAGGCTGCGGCGAAGACGCAGTAGAAGAAGACCCAGTCAACTTCGTGCAGGCGATCCCCGCCACCGGCAGCGACATCCAAACAGACGCAACGATTATTGCGACTTTTGATGGCACCCCCGACGGGGTAAACGTGACAGGCGGAAAATTCTCGGTCTCCGGCTCGAATGTGACAATAACCGGTCCGTTTCCGGCTGGTGCGTTGAAGCTCACGATCACCTGGTCGGATGGCGCAACGGCACTCAACTATACTGTTGAGGCTCCTGAACCCGATGCCTCTGACATCCCTCCGCCACCTGCCGGCATGGTACTCATCCCCGCAGGCGAGTTTGAGATGGGCAGCAACGACGCGGAGGCACAGAACAACGAGCAGCCTGTCCGTCGGGTCTATGTAGATGCGTTTTATATGGATGAGACTGAAGTCACCAACGTGCAATATAAAGAGTTCCTGCTTGAAAACCCACAGTGGCAAAAAGGACGCGTGAACGCAAAATTTGCCGATGGCAATTACCTTCACCTCTGGAACGGTAACAACTATCCAAACGGAAAAGGCAACCATCCGGTGGTGTATGTGAGTTGGTATGCGGCAATGGCGTACGCGGAGTGGGCAGATAAACGGCTGCCAACCGAAGCGGAATGGGAATATGCTGCGCGTGGGGGTTTGAAGGGTAAAAAGTATCCCAACGGGAATACAATCACAGCAAGGGATGCCAACTTCAATAATAATGTCAAGGATACTACCCCTGTCAGTAAATATCCTGAGAACGGCTACAAGTTATACGATATGGCAGGTAATGTGTGGGAGTGGTGTCTCGATGAGTATGATGCGGAGTTCTATTTCACATTTCCGCGGAATGGTGTTGCGCGTAACCCGTTATCAGGTGCGCCGAGTATTGAGTGGATACTTAAAAACTATACAAATGATAAGTTAAACCGCGTGCTGCGCGGCGGCGCCTGGCGCTATGATGCAAATAGCGTGCGCGTCGCCGCCCGCGGCCGCGATACGCCTACGGTTACGAACTACAACATCGGATTCCGTTGTGCGAGGGCTGTTCAGTAACTACTTAACTCTTAATTACTTTACACCTTATTCCCCACCTGCGTAGCAGGTGGGCGGCCCCAAAATTGGGGACTACTTAACTGATAACTACAAGATAATTACAAACTTTATGCTAAAAAATGGCAGCATCAACCGTTCAAGCCGTTCCTAAACTCTACGATGTCATTCTGTGGCTTTTGGGACGCGTGGAGAAATTTCCACGCTCTCAGAAGTTCACACTCGGCGACCGAACTGTGAATCTCGCACTGGGGACGCTCGAACTGCTCATTGAAGCCACTTATACCCGGGATCGACTGCCTTTGCTACGGAAAACTAACGTGCAATTGGAGAAACTTCGTTACTTGATTCGGATCTGCCACGACTTCAAGTTGCTTTCACCAAAGCAGTATGCCTACATTTCCAGTGAGATAAACGAAGTGGGCAAATTAGTCGGTGGATGGATACGGAGCCAATCAAACGCATCATGAAAACGCACAACCGTTTTTTTCAAAAAATTTGTTCGTTTGAGAACCTCCTCAGTGCCGCACGAAAAGCACAGCGCGGCAAACGGTTTCAGGACTCAGTTGCCCAATTCAACTTTCATTTAGAGAAAGAACTCTATCACTTGCAAGCAGAATTGCAAACGCAGGCATATCGCCCGGGCCCCTATTATGAGTTTCACGTCTATGAACCGAAGTTACGGAAGATTAGCGCGGCACCCTACCGGGACAGAGTCGTACATCACGCTCTCTGCAATGTCATTGAGCCGATTTTCGATCCGACGTTCATCTTTGATACTTATGCGTGTCGAAAAGGCAAGGGGACCCACAAAGCGGTGGACCGGTTCACCGAATTTAGCCGCAAGAATACCTACGTGCTGAAGTGTGACATCAAAAAGTATTTTCCTTCTATTGACCATGAGATCCTTAAAATACAGTTTCGCCGGAAGATTCGTGATCCGCAAGTGCTGTGGTTGATCGATCTCATCGTTGATAGTAGCAATCCACAAGAATATGTCCATGAATTTTTTGAAGGCGATGATCTGCTAACCCCGCTCAACCGTCGACGTGGTATTCCCATCGGTAATCTGACGAGCCAGTTCTTTGCCAACATCTACCTTAACGGGTTTGATCATTTCGTTAAAGAAGACCTAAGATGTCGGTACTATATCCGCTATATGGACGATTTTGTTGTGCTTGAGAGGGATAAAGCACATCTGCACCAAGTGAAAGCGGAGATGGATGCCTACTTGGCACGGTTGCGTCTAAGGCTCCACGCCCACAAGTGCCAAGTTTTTCCTATCAAAGATGGCACAGATTTTCTGGGGTATCAGGTTTTCCCAACGCATCGCAGACTTCGTCCATCTTCTGTGCGGCGTGCCAGACGGCGATTACGGCGGCTGCGAGAAGATTACGAGCATGGCAAAATTTCGTGGGACGATGTAAATCACTCGGTCCAGAGTTGGCTCGGACATGTCAAGCATGCGGATACGTATGGGCTCCGCCGGGCAATCTTTTCGCAGACCATTTTTCGGCGTTCCTGATACATGTGTAGGGGCGAGATTCACTTGCCAGATAGATTTTCGATTGTAGACAGATCAATCTAAACCGTGTCGCTTTCTGGCGTTCTCACGTCGGAAGCCCACGAGGTTTCAAGCCGAGGTTCCCGCGTGCTGCGCGGCGGCGCCTGGAACAATAATGCAAATAACGTGCGCGTCGCCAACCGCAACAACAATACGCCTACGAATACGAACAACAACATCGGATTCCGTTGTGCGAAGACTCTTGTCGAAAAAGCATTTTTGAATTGCCAGAGTTGGTATGCCTCCGAGGTAGGCGAGTCATATCAAGCGTGCACCTATGAAGAGTCCAAGGCTTGGCACCTGTGTTTATCTCTCTGAGATGAGCCGAAGATACAATCCGAGGCGTGATAGTGAGTAGGCTTTCTGCCGAATGCCATCACGCCTCTTTTTTCCGAGAAATTAATATTAACCCAACTTGCTACCGATGTGATTTTAGACGCATAAACCCCGTTTTTCAGTGAAAAGCGTTCATTTTGCGAAAAACTCGGTGTGTTTCCTACCATTTTCGGTCGAAAGAGGCACAGACTAACAGTCTATGCTACAAAGTGGCAACTTAGGTTATCAATAGAAGCAGGTTAAGGATTTTTTTCTACGATTTAAGAAACATACCATAGTTATACTTATCACTGCGAAAAAATGTAGGAATTACTTAGCAACAAGGAGAGGACCTGATGAAAATTTTAACCCTCTTTTGTGTCTGTGCTTTGATGCTAAATGGCTGCGCCATGAAATACCAAAGGATGCAAGCGGAACGCGATCAGATCCTCAAGGATTATGGGAATCTCCGCGAAGAACACAGTGAACTCAAAATTAAAACACTCGATACAGGTGTATTTCTACTTTTCGGAAAATGGAAGTTCCTAAACCTTGAGGTTGAGGAAAGTGATACTGGCACAGGTACTGCGAAAACTGAACCTGCACTTCATACCTTAGATCTAAAAATCCTTAAAAATCTCACACTTGAATTCTTTGAGGAGAACGGTTTTCTCTATTATCGGGGCAAAACGGCAGGCGGTACGGAAGTTTTCGGTAAATTTATCGTTTTCACTATCCAATATAGCAATCACCTACCGGCCACATTCATCCGGTTTATCAGATACTCTGACCCGGAGATGTTCCAACTCCTTTTCGCTGTAAGTGTTGATAAAGAACCAGCCGGACCTGTTATACTTACCAACTCGCAGGGGCTCGCAGCAGTGAGAGAAATCGGTATTTTCCCTTCCGATAATCTCGACCGGGAGATGCCAGGCATCATGAATGAGTTCTCTCTCAGGACGCCTGGCATGATGCAACTTGGTCCCACCGGTTCTTGGGTGCAGAGCAGTGGATTGCGTTACTATTTTGAGAAGATCAAAAAATAAAATATCTGTGTGTATAAATATTCTGGCAGCGTTACCATATCGGAGCGATACCATAAGCTTCTTTATGTAGGAGCGAGCTGCGCTCGCGATTCTTCGTGCAACCATCTATGAAAACGTACAACCGTCTTTTTCAATTTACAATAGGATTTGATCATGAAAACTGTCATCAATCCTTTCCGACAATGGAGGGAAATGTAATGCTCCCGAAAACACTGGCAAGAATCCTAACTTTCGCGCTCTGCGCAATATTTCTGATAAGACCCGCCGCCACCGAGGACGTCCACATCCCGGATGCGAACCTCCGCGCGGCAATTAACGAGACCCTCAACAAAAAACCGGAGGCAGCTGCCCTCACGAAATCAGAGATGCAAAGCCTGACGAAACTAAACATAGAGACCTATGAGATCTCCGACCTCATAGGATTAGAGCACGCCACAAATCTGACACAACTGCACCTCGACTATAACAAAAGAAGGACCAAGAGAAAGATTGTGGATGTGTCACCCCTCAAAAACTTAACACAACTGACAGAATTGTTTCTTTCTCACAACGACATATCAGATGTATCACCCCTCGAAAACTTGAAAAACCTCAGAAGACTAATCCTTCAAAACAACGAAATTTCAGATATATCGCCGCTCGCGAACCTCACACAACTGACAGAATTGGATCTCACCTACAACGGCATATCAGATATATCACCCCTTGAAAACTTGAAAAACCTCAGAAGGCTAATCCTTGATGCCAACTACAAAATCTCAGATATATCGTCCCTGGCGAATCTGACACAATTGACAGAATTGGATCTCGCCTACAACGATATATGGAGCGTATCGCCCCTTGCGGGTTTGAAAAACCTCAGAACACTGCACCTTGACGGCAACGAGGGCATCTCAAGTGTAGCACCGCTCGCGAACCTGACGCAACTGACAATGTTGACGCTCGGCTCCGAGAATCTCCGAGACGTATCACCCATCAAAAACTTGACGCAACTGACAACATTGGTGCTTATCTACAACGACCTATCGGATGTATCGCCGCTCGCGAGTTTGAAAAACCTCAGAAGACTTGACCTCCGAGGCAACAATATCTCAGATATATCGTCGCTCGAAAACTTGAAAAATCTGGAGGTACTGGATCTCTCTCGTAATGGAGATGAATCTCGTAAGGGTATCGCGGACGTGTCCGCCCTTGCCAGCTTGACCCAACTAACAGAGGTGTCTCTCTCTGTCAACCGCATATCAGATGTATCACCCCTTGCAGGTCTGAAAAACCTCAGAAGACTGTACCTTCGCTTCAACGATACCTCAGATATATCGTCCCTGGTGAACCTGACGCAACTGATAGAATTGGATCTCGGCTTCAACGCTATATCAGATATATCACACCTCGAAAACTTGAAAAGCCTGGAGGTACTGGATCTGGCTTCCAACGCTATATCAGATGTGTCACACTTAAAAAACTTGAAGCACTTAAAAAAGTTAATTCTAAACAACAACTCGGTTTCAGATATTTCGTCACTTATCGGGTTAGCACATCTGAAAGGGTTAGTGTGTTGGGGGAATCCACTAAATGCCGATTCTCTGAACATATACGTCCCGCAATTAAGGGAGAATGGGACGTCCGTCTTACTATGGGATCCCACTCTCCGTGATTGATAGAATCTCGCTTCGGATACAAGGACAGTCGTTTAGACACTTTTTCAGACATAGCACTCCGCGGGCGTGCAAGAATCGCATTGGATGCTACTTAATATAGGACTTACGCACTTTTGCCTACAGTCCGTTCTGTTAGCTGAGATTTTTGGGTGAACACAGCGTTATAGTGCCACAGGCTAACAGCCTATGGTACAAAAGAGCAGCATGGGTAAGTCCTATTATAGATATATCATTCCGCGGTATGGATTTAAGAACGTTTCCAAAGGAACAACACGAGGTGTGATGGTGAGTAGGCTTTCTGCCGAATGCCATCACACCTCTTTTTCTTCTGGAGCAAAAAATATATGCAATTCGGCAGTCTATAGGGTATAATTATTAAGAGATACCGTAGATGTACTAAAGTTTGGACAATTTTAAAATAACCACGGTTTCTAGTCGGACACCCTCTTCTGTAGAATAGGCTGTTAGCCTGTTCATTCTTCTGTAGAATAAGAAACCGTTAGTCTCCTGTTCATTCTTCTGCTTTTTCTACGAGTTCGCCACTGCTTAAAACTCGCAGGAAAATAGAAACGGTTTCCTTGGAAATACGACACGAAACAGACAGGAGTTGTCCAACCTACGGGTCCTCTGATAGGTGATTGCTACAGGAAATTGTCCAAACTTTAGCTAGATGTAGAACGTAAAATGTCCCCTGCACGTAGAAGGTCGGAGAAAGCGATGCTGAATCAGTCGGAGACAGAAGTGAACCCATACACACATCTGTCTTTAATCGAAAAAATTAAAAGAAGATACGATTTAACACCGTCAATCACGCTTATCCTCGGATTGACGACGTTCTTCTTTCTCGTTTTCCTTATATACCCCCTCCTCTACGTTTTCAAAGAGGCGTTCTGGATTGAAAATAAATTTACGCTCGCTTATTTCAAACTGATGGTGACCGATCCGAATATCCGCGAACTGGTTATCAATAGTTTCTATATCGGTATAATGGTCACGATTGTAACGAGCATCGTCAGCCTACCCCTGGCGTATTTCTTGACGCGGTACCGATACCCGGGACGCAATCTGTTACGCTCCGTTATCTTGATCCCGATGATTATGCCGCCTTTTGTCGGTGCGATCGGTATGCAGAAGTTGTTCGGATTATACGGAAGCGTCAACATGTTTCTCGTCAAACTCGGACTGATTGATATGACGGGAACGATTGACTGGTTCCGCGGCGGTTTCTGGGGTGTGGTGATGCTTTCCACGCTGCACCTGTATCCGATCATGTATCTCAACATCGTCGCAGCACTCGCAAACGTTGATCCCAGCTTAGAGGAAGCCGCAGAGAATATGGGAGCCTCGCGCTTCCAAGTCTTCCGACAGATAACACTCCCGTTGATGATGCCGGGGTACTTCGCAGGTGCGATTCTCGTCTTTATTTGGGCGTTTACCGATCTCGGAACGCCGCTGATGTTTAATTATAATGACGTTGTCGCGGTGCGAATTTTCCGACAGGTGACCGAGGCGAACACCAATCCGATGGGATACGCCCTCGTTGTCCTAATCATCGTCCTAACAGCGCTCGCTTTTTATGTTTCCAAACGGTGGACAGGAAGTAAGCACTACGAGATGCTCGGCAGAGGACATGTCACGTCGCGGGAAACGGATGCGAGATGGCGGATGCGGACCCTTATCTATCTCTTTATCGGCGGCTTGACGTTTATGGCACTCTTACCACATATCAGTGTGATCCTCGTCTCTTTAACGCCGGATGCAAGTCAGTGGCAGTTAAGCGTGCTACCCAAATCGTGGACTTTCGCACACTATATTGAGACGTTCACACATGACGATACGCTACCGAGTATCTTCAACAGTCTAAAATATAGCGTTTTCAGTACCTTATTAGCTCTCTTAATTGGTGTTGTGGTATCTTATTTATTAACCCGTAAACGTCTCCCGTTCCAAAATTTGTTGGATGCTATTGCGATGTTGCCGTTAGCGTTACCGGGGGTTGCGATTGCGTTCGGGTATATGGGCAGTTTCGCGGATACGACGCTTTTACTGCGATATTTCCCTGATGGATTGGTTTCCGTTATAGACCCTCGGAAGAATCCGACATTTCTTTTGATTATCAGTTACGCCGTGCGACGGTTACCGTATATGCTGCGTTCTATCTATGCCGGACTCCAGCAGACCAGCGTGACGTACGAAGAAGCGTCACAGAACATGGGAGCGACACCGCTTCGGACACTGTATAAGATTACGCTGCCGTTAGTCATCGCGAATATCCTCGCGGGTGCGATCCTTGTGTTCTCGTTCTCTATGTTAGAGGTTAGCGATAGCCTCATCTTAGCGATGCAAGACGACTACTATCCGATTACAAAGGCGATTTGGTCACTCTCGCAACGTCCTGACCAGGGGCCCTATACAGCAAGTGCGTTGGGTGTGGTAGGGATGTTAATCCTGATTGCGTGTCTCTTGGGTGCCGGACGTGTTCTCGGCGGGAAGTTAGGCGAAATTTTCCGAATTTAGCGATATTGACAATAATCACATCGCCTGTTAACCGTAAAGAAGGCTTTGCAAGCAAAGTAATTTCATGCTAAAATATAAAGACATAAAACCGAGTGTATACATTGAAACCACAGTAGTTAGTTACTTAGTAGCGCGCCCCAGCGCAGATGCCATCTTAAGTGGTCGACAACAAACTACACGACAGTTGTGGGAGGACTATTCCGATAATTTTGAGTTTGTCGTGTCGGATGTAGTCATCACAGAAATTAGACAAGGCGATGAAATCGCAGCACAGCGTCGGATTGAGGCATTGGCAGGTTTTACGGTATTGGAACTGTCTCCAGAGGCAGTTATACTTGCACTGGAATTGATAAATGCCGGTGCCGTTCCAAAGGAATCGCAAACGGATGCGCAACATATTGCTGTTGCCGTCGTAAATGGCATTGAGCATCTAACCTCTTGGAATTATAAACATATTGTGAACGAGACTAAGCGGCAGTATATAGATCAGGTTTGTCGAGCCGCTGGATACCAACCTACGATCCTCTGCACCCCTACAGAGCTAATTGAGGAGATGCAAATGAAAGAGAAACCCCATCCACCCATGGATCCTGTCCTCGAAGAATGCTACCGGATGAAAGCAGAATTCAACGCCCGGTTCAAAACCATGCAGGAGCTTGTCGATTATTTGAAGGCGGAAAATAAAAAGAACAAAGCAGAAGGTTGGAAATATGTATCGCTACCGCCAGTCAAATGCCACAAGCAGGACTGATGCATTTACGTCCTTTGCTGCTCTTTTGTAGCATAGGAAACCGTTAGTCTCCTGTGCTACAAAAACCTTGTGTTTACCGAGAAATATCAGCGAGCAGAACGGACTTTCATCAAAATTGCGTAAGTCCTAACTGGATATAGCATATAGGCAGGGCATCTGGGATTGCCCTGCTTTTTTGCAGGAAGAATATCGATGGCGAGTTGATTCGTTTCTTTCGATATGGAAATAGATTAAAAACGCTTACACTTGGATTAAAAACGCTTACACTTGGAAAAGAAATACAATGGATATTTTGCATAGCATTCGCGATGCGTTGTTAGATGCACAAGACGTACTCAACCGGTTCGTCCAAAATCCTGAGAATATTGCGACCATCGCGGAGACAGCAGAGATGATGCGGGGTGTGTTTGAGCGTCGAGGCAGGATTTTCACGTGTGGGAATGGTGGCAGTTTGTGCGATGCCGTCCATTTCGCCGAGGAATGCACAGGAAAGTTTCGAGATGCGCGAACGCCACTTCCAGCGATCGCACTCAGCGATGCTGGACATATTACCTGCACCGCAAACGATTTCGGGTTCGCGGAGGTCTTCGCACGTCCACTCTCGGCACTCGGACATCCGGGGGATCTGCTCGTCGCGATCTCGTCGAGCGGAAACTCCGAAAATGTTCTGCGTGCAGCAGAAATGGCAAAATCGCGCGGGATGCAGGTCTTCGGACTGCTCGGTGGTGATGGTGGTAATCTTAAAAAACACTGTGATATTTGCCTGATTGCACCCGGCGACACGGCTGACCGTATCCAAGAAATACATATCAAAGTGTTGCACATCCTAATTGAACACGTCGAGCGGTTGATGTTCCCAGAGAATTATGGGTAGCCGCCTTTTACTGTATGTGAAAATTCGGGACGATTTAGTTTTTGGTTTGCTTTTGATTTTCGTTTACATAAGTTGACGTTTTCTTATGAAAGATCGCGAGCGCCAAGAAACACCCCAGCAAAAACACTCGCTCCTACCGGGGAAGCGTATTCACATAGATAAAGTGAATATGTAAAACTAAATACCCTGTGTGAAAATTAACAGTGGATTTTCAGAGAGCGATATGATAGGATAAATTGCTGAGAACTCTTGAGGGGGCGACAATGAGAAGTTTCGGAACCGAGGGGCGCGTCCGCCCTGAGCATCACTATATTGTTCCACGCACCGAGGAGATTACCGATTTCATCAGCCGCGTCAAAAATGGCAAGTACATCGTCCTCTTCGCGCCGCGCCAGACAGGGAAAACCACCTTCTTCCGATTGGCACTTGAAGCACTTAGCACGGAAGACCCGACCTATTTTCCGATTCAATTGGATTTCCAAACGATGCGTAACGCCGCACCTGCCACTTTTTATAAACAACTCTATTACCAGATTAACAGGCAAATTAAGAGCGTGTTCCACAAACGAGGCGAGGTGCCTTCTGAAGCATTGACGCAATTTTTAGAGAACACAACGCTAACCGATCATTTTTCGATGGAAGCGTTCTTTGAAAACCTTGAGAGTTTTCTGGACAACGATTTTCGGAATCAAAGGCTTGCTGCCACGAAGGTTATCCTCCTCATCGATGAGTTTGATGGCATACCAAAAACCGTCGTGAGTGATTTTCTGTATTCACTCCGCCAGATTTACCTCTCCGATGAACTGCTTTGTCCACACAGCGTCGGCATCGTGGGAGTCAAGAGCATTGCGCAGCTCGACTATGACCGGTCCGTCTCGCCATTCAATATCCAGGACGAATTTCGGTTGCCAAATTTCACGCTTGAACAGATACAGGGGCTGTTGGGACAGTATACAGTCGAAGTTGGACAACCCTTCGCATCCGAAGTCGTTGAATCCATTCATAAGGAGACTGCGGGACAACCTGTCCTCGTCAATCGCCTCGCGCAGATTCTGACAACGGAGTTCGACATCCCCAAAACCGAGCCGATTACGATGGCACACTTTTTAAAGGCGCATATCCAACTTGTGCGCGGACGGAATGTCAACATTCAGCACCTCACAACCAATATCCGCAGGGATAGGCGTTTTGAAAGAATCCTGATGAATATCATGTCTTATGAAGACGGCCTGGACTTCAATCTGCGTGATCCACACATTGATGAACTTGCTACGTATGGTGTCATTGTGGAAGACGCGGATGGCATGTGTCAAATTGCTAATCCGATTTATCTCTATTGCATCCTGCAAGCGTTCAAACCGACAATGAACGGACTTGAACAGGAATACTTCCACGAAGACAATATAGACGGGTTTCAAGGTTATCTGACTGCCACAGGGCAGATAGACATGGAACGGCTGCTTGATAACTTCCGAGACTTCATCGCTCGTGTAGGCTTCAAAATCCTGCAAGTACCGGATACGCCACAAGAATCCGTGGGACGGCACCTCCTGCTCACCTATCTCGACCTATTCGCGCGGAGTGTAGGTGGCGTTTTGTCTTTTGAAGTCGAAACAGGACGCGGTAGAATGGATCTCCTCATCACACGCGAGAGAGAAAAGTATATTGTTGAGACAAAGATTTGGCGCGGGGATAGCCGTTATCAGACTGGTAAAAGGCAGCTTGCTGCATATCTTAAGTTGGAAGGTGCCGGGCAGGGATACTATGTTGTTTTCGATCATCGGAGAAATCCGGAGCCGAGAACAGAGACAGAAGAATTAGATGGCGTAACAGTTCGGAGTTACGTAATTCCTGTCATACAGGAACAACCCTCATCACAATAAAGTCTGAATCTGATGATCTTCACTTGCGAAAAACAAAACGATTTGCGCGAGCAATCTATGATCTCGGTTGCTCCAAGGAGGACAATTTATGGAAACATCGGAAAGAAATAAGGCGTATTGGCGGAAAAATCTGCAATATCTCGCTATTTTATTGGGGATATGGTTCGTCACTTCGTATCTCTGTTCAATTATATTCGTGGAGCAGCTTGACAAAATCCAATTCGGCGGATACCGGCTCGGTTTCTATTTCTCACAACAGGCATCCATCTGGATTTTCGTCGAGCTTATTTTTGTCTATGCATGGTTGATGAATCGTTTGGAGAAGAAATATACACAACAAGAAGATAAGGAGGACGAGGCTCAATCATGAACGTACAAGCATGGACATTTGTAATGGTGGCACTCTCCTTCGCGTTGTATATCGGTGTCGCGCTCTGGTCGAAGGCACGTTCAACAGGCGATTTCTACGTTGCGGGGAGTAATGTACACCCGGTTGTCAATGGGATGGCGACAGCAGCAGATTGGATGAGTGCCGCCTCTTTCATATCAATGGCAGGACTTATCTCTTTTATGGGTCGCGACGGCTCTGTCTACCTACTCGGATGGACAGGCGGATACGTGTTACTGGCACTATTGTTGGCACCCTACCTCCGAAAATTCGGTAAGTATACTGTCCCAGATTTCGTCGGAGACCGGTATTACTCACAATTAGCACGGATTGTCGCGGTGGTGTGTGCGATTTTTGTGTCGTTTACCTACGTAGCCGGACAGATGCGCGGGGTCGGCATCGTCTTTTCTCGGTTTCTGAGTGTCAATGTTGAAACCGGTGTATTCATCGGTATGGGGATTGTGTTCTTTTACGCCGTGCTTGGTGGAATGAAGGGCATTACCTACACACAGGTTGCGCAATATTGTGTGCTAATTTTTGCGTTTCTCGTGCCTGCTATTTTTATCTCTATCCTTATTACTGGCAACGCTATCCCGCAGCTTGGGTTGATGGGAAAAGTGGCGGACGGTTCAGGGTTATATCTTCTGGATCGCCTTAACGGCTTGAGCGAGGAACTCGGATTTAACTTATATACGGACGGAAGTAAAAGCACTATTGATGTCTTTTTTATTACATCGGCGTTGATGCTCGGAACAGCGGGACTTCCGCATGTGATTATCCGATTCTATACGGTCCGCAAAGTCTCTGAAGCGCGGATTTCTGCGGGCTGGGCACTGCTGTTCATCGCGATTCTCTATACGACGGCACCGGCAGTCGCTGTGTTTGCCCGGACGAATCTCCTCCAAACCGTCAGATTTGAACAGAACGGTGAGCTAACAGATGTCAGATATGAAGATGTACCGGAGTGGTTCAAGAATTGGGAAGCAACCGAATTGATTGAATTCAACGATTTAAACGGCGATGGGCGCATCCAGTACCGAGGGGAGAAGTCTGATGTTGCGAATGAACTTACGATTGATCCAGACATCATGGTGTTGGCGAATCCTGAGATTGCGAAACTCCCGAATTGGGTTGTTGGGTTAGTCGCAGCTGGCGGGTTGGCTGCGGCATTGTCAACAGCTGCGGGGCTGTTATTGGTAATTTCCACAGCAGTTGCGCACGATTTGCTTAAAGGGAGCATTGCCCGCGGATTGTCGGAGAAACAGGAGTTAACCGCTGCGCGCATTGCAGCCGGTGTTGCTGTCTGTATTGCCGGGTATTTTGGCATTAATCCACCTGGATTCGTTGGGCAAGTCGTGGCATTCGCCTTCGGGCTTGCAGCGAGTTCGTTCTTTCCTGCTATCGTCATGGGCATCTTCTCTAAACGGATGAACAAAGCTGGAGCCATCAGTGGCATGATTGTCGGTATCACTTTTACTGCGGCATATATTATCTATTTCAAATTTATCAACCCCGAAATGAACACACCGGATCACTGGTGGTGGGGCATTTCACCTGAAGGGATCGGAACGCTCGGCATGGTCCTAAATTTCGTTGTCTCTATCGGTGTGGCAGCTTTAACACCGCCGCCACCGGATGAGGTACAGGCACTTGTTGAGGATATTCGACTGCCTTAGCATATGGAGGAATACGATGAGAGCAAAATTTTCAGAAGAAAACAGTCAACCTTTTATCGAATCGAAAGTAACAGATTTTTGGTGCTGCCTGCGCGGACACCTCACATTTTGCGGTGTTGTTCTACTACTCCTAACAACAGCGTTGGCACATGCAGCGCGGGTTCCAGACTTCATACCGAAAGAGAGTGTCCTCTACCTGCAGCTCCAAGACATAGATGGCGTCTACAGTGAAATTGAGGTCTCAGAAAATTGGGAAAAAACCCTTGCCCTGTTACCAGATGTTGTTCCAGATTGGCAGGAGGTAAAGCAACGCATCGCGATGGCACAAGGGGTCCTGAGTACCGATCTACCGAGTGTACTTGAGACGGTCGGCTACCGGACGGCATTAGGGGTATGGTTAGATCAGGCGAACGCCCCACAGATTGGACTCGTGATACATTCCGGTGGCAACCTCAGCGAACTCCAACGTTTTACCAAGATTGTTGAAGGGTTGGTAGGCATGTCTGGCGAAAGTACCTGGCATCCGAATGCGGGTGAGTATAAGCGGACACCCTACAACATGATGGAAATGGACGGGAACGTTGTCAAGTACGGGTTCGTGGGCGAGTTTCTTGTGCTCGGGGCGGGAGAAGGTGCCTTTGAAAAGTTGATGGACACCTACCGAAAGGATGCTCCGTCTATTCGTAAGAACCCGGAATTCGCGGAGACTTCAAAGAAGTTCGGGTCCGGTGTCGTTACGGCGTTTGCGGATATTTCCTATGCCTTGTCTTTAATGGGTGATTTAGATGATGTAAACCGGGAACGTCTCGCTATTTTTGAATCGCTTTTTGTTCGGATCAACCTGCTTGATAAAGGCCCACTCCTTCAAGTGGCTGTCCAGTTTAACCCGAATCTCCCGGACAATGAGATCGGTCTGTTTTTGAAGAAAGGGGCGACACTGAAAACGGCAAACGCGCTGTCTGTAGGAGACGATCTCTTTGTTGCTATGGCACCGAGCATCTTGGAAAGCGTCTGGGCATTGCTCCGTAACGAAATACATAAAAATGCGGACAATGAGACTTACGCTGCGATAGCCTTTTTAGAGGGGTTCCTGAACCTTAACCTCGAAGAGGATGTTATGGCTGGATTGACAGGCGAAATCGCGCTATCGGTTCCCGATTTCACGAATTTCGATCCGCAAGCATTAGAAAACATGAATGTCGAATTTGATGGCAATTTTCAGTTGGATGCTGGCAGTGTTGAGACGGGGGGCACCATTGTTTTCAGTCCAACGAATCGGATGAAATGGAACCGAATTGGTAATAGTCTGTCGAATCTACAAAATGTCTCTATTTCTCAAAGGGATTACAACGGTACAACCGTGTCAGGTCTCGATTCAAGCATCTATTACAGCGAGGTAAAAGACTTGTTTCTTCTCGGATTCTCGGAGGAAAATGTCTATGGATTGGTTGATTCAATTAAAAAAGACACGCAGCCGCCTTATCTAAAACGGATTCCGAAAACGCCCGTCGCGTTTGCACAGCTGAATGTCGCGCGGGTTTTGGAAATCGAAAAAGGGGCACCCCCTGCTGACAGGGTGCTTGTCAGTTCCAAAGAGATCGCACCAGTACTCGCGTGGATTTCAGTGGAAGACGGTGAAGCCTCGTTTGAAATAGTGCTATCATCGGAAGAGACACCGCTTGAAACACTTGCCAAACACTTTCCATTCTACGTTTGGGCTATGGAGAATTAATTAAATGAGGAGGCAGCAATAATGATTAAAGAAAGGTCAGTACCGAATGCAGGCACTCAACGATGGTTTTGGGTGCTAACAATTGTTACAAGTCTGCTACTGGGTTGGGGAATCGGGCAACTGGCGCAGTTTCACAGTGTAACAGCGGAAGCCCAAGAGGGCGGTCTCACTCAACTTGCCGAAGATCTTGATGCCCTTAAAGCCGAACATAAGCGGATTCAGACGGAATGGCAATCCGAACTATTGGCACAAATCGTGCCAACTTTGAAGGATGAGCCTAATGCGGTGAAACGTCAATTCGTAGAATTTCTTGAAGAAATTGGGAATCCAGGCACCGCTGCGCTCGTCGCTATGCTCCAAGATGCGTCTAAACGGATACGTGAAAATGCGGTTGAAGCATTAGGTGAAATCGGTGAACGGGAGCGGAAAGCCGGTAGGAATTATGATGCCGCTGCCATCGGTTTAGCGGGAGCACTTACAGACGATTCTGAAGATGTTTACGGTGAGGCGATTGCGGAATTGGGTGACGTTCGCCCGACATCTGCGGAATCGCTTGTTTTCGTCGTGCCGGCACTCATCGCTGCACAAACGAAAGGGTCATCGAGTACACGCGACGATGTACTTGATGTTTTAGGGCAGATCGGCGAAGATCTCTCAGAAAATGGACAGTCCACCGACACAATTCGAGATGCTTTAATTGCTGGGCTAAACGATAATTCGACAAAAGTCCGAACCAATGCGATAGCTGAGTTGTCTGATATACGAGCGGCTTCGACTGAAACATTCGTCGCGTTGATAGGAGCATTATCAGACGATTCTAAATCTATCCGAAACCGTGCTGAAGATGTCTTGATTAAACTCGGTAGAGGGAATGCTGTAATGGTTACACCTCTGTTGACAGACGTGCTTACGAACAACCAATCGGTCAGCGCACGTGGCCACGTTGTTGATGTGCTTGGGGAAATCGGTGAAGACCTGATAAAGAAGGGAAACTCCGGTGAAATAATTGTGAAACCGCTCCTTATAGCACTGCAAGATACCGCCGCGAATGTCCGACGCAACGCCGCCGATGAATTGGGTGAGATGCGGGCGACATCACCAGACGCGATAGCCGGATTAACGCAGGCACTCAAGGATAATTCCAAAGCCGTTCGTAGTGCCGCAGCGAAAGCGATTCGACGTATTGAGGCAGCCAAAAAATAAATAATCTCGAGGCTTATGCAAACCCTTTTGCTGGCGAGGTTTGTAACCTCGCCAGCAGTGCCTAATAGGGAGATGTTATGGAGAAATTGTGTAAGTCCTAAAAGGCTTACTTGAAGGGTTCGTGAATCGTAATTGTGGATAGTTTTTTAAACTTATTTTCACTTGTTGCGTCTTAATTACCGATATAACGAATAAAATAAAATTAGAATAAAACCAAATTGACTGCGAAAAATAATACAAAGGGACTGCTCGCGCAGGGCAAAATCTCTGCCGATAGTAGAGCGTCTACACTATGCAACAAACACAAAATACGGTTTCGATTGTTGAGGTGATGCGGCAAGCGTCTCTCATCTCAGAGCAGGACTATACCGACATTGTCTCAGAAATAGAAGAAACCGGTGCATCTGAAGCCGCTGTTCTTTCCAAACACGGTGTGCCGTCTGATGTCCTTGCACTTGCTACAAAGAGTGTCGAATATGGGACACCGATCGTCCAATTGGAAGGCGTTACGCCTGATACCGATACGCTTGAAAAAGTATCGCCGGGGTTCGCGTACCGCAACAAAATTGTTCCAATCGAATTAAAAGATGATGAACTAACCATCGCGATGGTAGATGGTCTTAATATTGTGCTCATTGACGAAATTGAGTTGATCACAAATTGTCGCGTGATCCCAGTTCTTGCCAATGCGGCAGACATTGAGATGGCAATTGTTCGGCTCTATGGACGCACTGCTGAGAGCCTGCTGAGTGCTGGTATCAAGGGACCTGTCGGTGCGACTGCGACCCTCGAACGTGAGACGATTGAAGACTTCGGTATTGATGAGAAGGATCTCAGTCAAGATCCGACCGTCATACACGCTGTTGACCAGATGATCATTGATGCAGTTCGTATGGGTGCGAGTGACATCCACATTGAACCGTATCCGACGCAACTTAAGATTCGATTTCGTGTTGACGGTGTATTAGAGGATCAACCGCAACCGCCTGCCTATTTGCAATCCGCGATTACCTCTCGTATCAAGATCATGGCAGGAATGGATGTCGCGGAACGCAGACGCCCCCAAGACGGAAAAATTAGTAGACAGATCGCGAGTGTCGGTAACAGACAGATAGACCTTCGCGTCTCAACTGTCCCGACTGTCGCAACCCTTCACGGCGAAAGCGTTGTGCTCCGTATCCTTGACCGTCAATCCATTGAATTCGGACTTGAAGAACTCGGATTGACGGAAGACAATCTCGAACTCTTTCAACGTATGATTCGCAAACCGCACGGCATCATCCTTGCAACCGGTCCTACTGGTAGTGGAAAAACCACCTCGCTTTATGCCTGTCTGAAAGAGATTAACTCGCCGGATGTCAAAATTATCACACTTGAAGACCCGGTCGAATATGAACTTGAGGGTATCAACCAGATCCAGGTGAACCCTGATATCGAGTTCACTTTCACTATTGGGCTCCGTCACATCCTACGTCAGGACCCAGACAAAGTATTGGTCGGTGAGATTCGTGACTATGAGACTGCAGAAATGGCGGTTCATACGTCGCTAACCGGTCACCTCGTCTTTAGTACGCTCCATACGAACGATGCCCCCGGTGCCATTACGCGACTGATTGATATGAACGTTGAACCGTATCTCGTCGCCTCTACAGTGGAAGGTATCATCGCGCAAAGGCTTGCTCGCCGTGTTTGTAAGGCATGTTGTGAGATGTATTCACCCGATATACACGAATTGGCGGGACTTATGGGAAACAATAACGGTAATGGTGGCAATATCGCTATTCCGTACGATCTTGAAATTCCGAGGGCAGTGATCGGCGGTGGATGTAAGGAATGTCGGGGCAGAGGCTACAGGGGTAGAATCGGCATTTTTGAAGTTTTACTTATGAACGATGAAGTTCGCTCAATGGCACTCAAGCAAGCATCAACAAGTGAGATTCGCCGCCTCGCTGTCCAATTGGGGATGAAAGGCTTACGTGAAGACGGTTGGCGCAAAGTCGCTGCCGGAATGACAACTGTTGACGAAGTCCTCCGGCTGACACAGGAAGAGGAATTTGATTTAGGGGAAATTGTTTAAACGCTCTGCTGTATCCAACTTGTTGAGTCTTGTAAGATTGATTGTGGAGGCGAAGAATGCCGTTATTCCGATATGAGGCACTCACACACGGCGGCGGTAGCGTAAAGAATACGCTCGAAGCCGACTCTAAAGCTGAACTCATCTCCCGGTTACGACAAATGGGCTATTGGCCCACGACTGTCGTTGAGGAGACAGAGGAAGACGCACCGACTGACATCCGCAGATGGCTGAAAATCGGGCAGGGCAGGATCAAACCGGCGGACGTTGAGTTCTTTACCTATCAGTTGGCGACACTTGTTAGCGCACACGTCCCGCTCCCGCGCGCTTTAGAGGTAACACTCGGACAGATCCAGAATCCGGCACTCTACCGCATCGTTTCACAAGTTAAATACGATGTCGAACACGGCGCAACTTTTAACGATGCTCTGTCGCAGCACCCGAAAGTTTTTTCCGACCTCTATATTAATATGGTAAAAGCTGGAGAAAGTGGCGGCGTACTCGGTATAGTCCTCGAACGGCTCGCCGGATTTGCCGAACGCCAAAGAATCCTGAAAAACGATGTCGTCTCAGCACTTTTCTATCCAATTATCCTGTTGACACTCAGCATATCCGCTGTTATTGTCCTCATGATTCTCGTTATACCGAAATTCACAGCGATGTTCAACGATCTCGGTGTCGCGTTGCCGTTGCCTACACGGGTTCTCATCAGCACGACCGATGCTTTTCAGACCTATTGGTGGGTCGCACTCGTTATCATCATCGCAGCTGTCGCTGGAATAAGACAGTACCTAAAACTCGAAGTTGGTCAAGTCTGGTTTGACCGACTCAAGCTCAAATTACCCCTCATCGGCCCCATATTTAGCACGTTTGCGATTGTCCGTTTCACCCGAACGATGGCAACACTTTTGGAAAACGGTGTACGTATGTTGCCTGCACTTGCGGTTGTCAAGGATACAATCGGAAACAAGGTCTATAGCAACGTCGTCGCCGAAGCGGAAGTAGAAGTCGAGCAGGGGTCTACGCTCTCTCGCGAACTCGGTAAAAGCAAGGATTTTCCTGAGTTTGTCACACACATGGTGGCTGTCGGTGAGGAGTCTGGTGAACCTGTTCACATGCTCGGTAAACTCTCTGAATACTACGATTTAGAAATAAAAAAGAGCCTCGAACGTTTAACGAGTTCCATCGGTCCTCTGGTTATTCTACTGATGGGTGTTGTTATCGGTTTCATCGCTGTTGCGATGATCCTCCCGATCTTCGAGGCAAACCAATTACTAAGTGGCTAATATATCTTTAGATATAAAAATGTGATCTACGATACCTTACGTATAGGGTAAGTAAATGTACAAGCGGCTAAAATCCGATGAATATGAATTGTCCTCAATTGAAGCGTTTACTATCATCGGCATCACAGGAATTTCGATGTTGACGATCTGGACAGTCCTTATGGCTCAGATCCTGCCGAAATTCGTTTCAATGTTTTATGATCTTGGTGTCGAGTTGCCGCTTTCAACACGAATTCTCGTCGGTGCAATAGATGCCTTCCAAACCTATTGGTGGGTGGGTCTTCTCATCGTCATCATAGGAGGGGTTAGATTAAGGCAACGCCTCCGACTTGAAGCTATCCGACTTGAAGCTAATCAATCTCGGTTCAACCGGTTAAGAGTCAAATTATCACCAAAACATTTAATCGTTTCCATTGGTCTCGGTTTCGTAATCGCTGTCGCGATTATCGGATTCTCCGCTGTTGCGATGATCCAACCGATCTTCGAGGCAAACCAATTACTAAGCGGTTAACATGCTCTTTAGGTGTCAAGGGACACCTAACAAAATAATAATAGAAGTTAACAGTTGTCAGTACTCAGTTTTCAGGTAAAAAAGAAAATGAATAATCCCAACGGCTCTTTCTGATAACTGAAAGATTTTTCGGAGAAAAATCGTACGGACAACCGATAACTATTTAGGAGAAAATTACAATGTTCACGCAACTAAAATCCGATGAATCCGGATTAACGCTAATTGAGTTGACGATCGTTATTGTTATCTTAGGGATCTTAGCAGCCGTTATCGCACCGCGGGTCATGGATTGGCCCCAGAAAGCGAACGTCTCAAAGGCAAAAACAGAGATTAGCAGTCTCAAAACTGCCTTAGAGATGTACGCTATAGCAGTAGGGGACTACCCGACAACTGAACAAGGGCTAAATGCCTTGTGGCTTGCACCAAGTCCAGCACCCCCAAATTGGGACGGTCCTTACATTGGTAGCCCAAGTTTTGAAGACCCGTGGGGGAACCCCTATGTTTATCGCGAAACAGCTGCGAGACCCGGTTATGAATATGAACTCTATTCAATGGGGAAAGATGGCAAGGTCGGAGGTACTGGCTTAGATGCCGACATCACCAATTGGATTGAGGAAACAACGGCAGTCTATTAAAACGATGCGACAAACAATAGACAGGCGAGTGCTACGGAACTCGCCTCCTTCTCAATCTCAACGCGGTTTCACGATCACGGAGTTACTGATCGTTTTGACGCTCATGGGTATCCTGTCAGCTGTTTCTATGCCAGCATTGAAGGGGTTCGCTGTAACGCGTCGATTGAAGGCATCCGCGCATACGATCCGCAGCCTACTGACGTTCGCGCGCGATATGGCGATCACTGACCGAACAGCACACTTGGTGGTTTTCGATCTCGACAATAATCGGTGCTGGCTCGCTTCAAGCGAAACGTTTAATCCGAGTAGTCCGCTTGCGTCAGCACTCACGGCACGGAATTCTACAGCCGTCAATGCTTCCACGCCGAATACAAATGTGAATCCATTGGCAACCACAAATTCTGCACAACAAGAGACATTCAACCGCGCTGGCGGAATCTTGGGGGTGCCTTATGCGATGGAGCAAGATGTTGTATTGGCGGCAATGGTGACCAACCAGAACGGTCGTACGTCTCAAACTGATTCGGGGGTGGGGCATATCTATTTCTCGCCGACTGCTACCTCCCAAGAATCCCTCATCTACCTCCAGAACTCACGAAATCAAATCATGTCTATCGCTGTTGAAGCTGCAAGTGGGCGAGTTATGGTACGCCAACTCGCCGCTGAAGAAATTGAGGCGTTAGGGTTTAGCAGTCAAAACTAACCGATCTGCTGTATTTGTTGGCTGACCTTCCACACACATTTCGGGGGTTCCTGTGAAACTTATGAAATTGCCCATTAAACGCTTAGTGTCAACAAGAGAAGGCGGGTTTACGCTTGTTGAGATACTCGTAACGTTAGCGATTTTGGCAGCAGTGCTTCCTGCACTTTTGAACGCCTTTGCTACCGCTGCGCGCAACCAAGCGCTTTCAGATAACAGTACCACTGCGCTCTATCTCCTGAAGTTTCAGATGGCACAGATTGAGATGGAGGGATTTCCAGATGTCGGGGAGGCATCAGGTGAATTCGGTGAGAATTCCCGCTACCGTTGGAGCACCAACATTTCGGACATAGAATCCGAAGAGATTGAGAATGTCCGCCGCGTGCAAGTAACCGTTATGTGGCAACATAAAAACCGAGAGCGTTCAATGTCTATGACGACTTTCGTCGCCGATAGACAAAAATCACAAACACAGCAGGGACAGCAACAAGGTGGTGGACGATAACCGTAACCTCAACGTTGCAACGGGGCACCGTAGACATGAAAACGCAAAAAATACACACCGACCCAATGGATGAGAATGGACTGACGCTTATTGAAATGCTCATGGCTGTTAGTATCCTCGTCATCATCGGAGGATCGGCGTATTTTGCTTTCAAAACAGCCGTTGATGCATATCATCAGACCCAGGCAAGGGTATTGGCGGCACAGAGGTGTCGGTTCGCTATGGACCGGATTGTGACCGACCTCAGTAATATGCAAGTCTCGGTCGAGGACCCAGAACTCGCCTTGTATACACAAGACGGACCCAGTCAGTCTGGTGACAGAGACATGATCAGTTTCGTCACACTCGTGAGGACCGACCCTGACCCCTTCGCAGCGCAGCTTTCGAGTTTCCAATCTCCGAGTGTTTCGCAAGTTCCGCTACCGCTTTTAAGTGACGTTCAACGTGTGGCGTATTTCGTCGCAGCAGAGCCGATGCCGGGTCAATCTGCTTTCGATTCAGCAAGCCTTCAAGACGGTTTTACAGAAAACGCAGTCGGTGAGGAGATTGGGACATCTGCTCTCTTCCGCGTCAGAACCACAACACTTGATCCCGAAACTGTTATCGGTCCCATTTTAGAGACCGGAAGTATACCGGAAACAGACGACAATGGCGAACCGATTTATGTTGACATCGCAACCCTTATTACCGGACTCACGAATTTCGATTTACAGTATTTTGACGGCGAGACAGAAGTATGGAACGATTCGTGGGACGATCAAGAAAGCATTCCGAGTACTGTCCGAATCCTGATATCGGTGCAAAGTGAAATAGAGGGTCCCGTAAGCACAAATACCACGACGCAGTTTACGACGCAAAACCAACCGGCTATACCGTCAAACGGGATGACGCAATCAACGATGGTATATCTCCGAGCGAGTGCTACCGCTGGTGGCGGTGCCCAAGGCGCGCCTCAGGGGGGACAGTAGATGATAGCATTCACAAATCGGTGTTCCGATACATGCTACAAAGACGACAAAGAACAGAGCGGATTATCACTCGTCTCAACGCTCTGGATACTCACGATCCTCTCTGTTTTGGCGGCGCAGCTCCTCTATTCGATCCATATAGAACAACGTACACAACGCAATTTTTTGGACAGGGCAAAATTGCACTACGCCGCGAAGGCTGGCTTTGAATGGACGCTCGCTGTTATGCGAACGGATCAAACACCTTTCGATTCGCTCGGTGAAGAGTGGGCTGAACCTATTCAGGGACAGATAGATGATGGCGTACAGGTAGGAAACCTCTTGAACTATCAGGTAACAGTTACCGATGAAGCCTCAAAAGTCAATATCAATACTGCAGATGTCGGACTCATCACTAATTTGCTCATGCAGGTCGGCGCTTCGCCGGATGATCCGTCAACCCAGGAGCTCGCCAACGCTATTGTAGAAGGACGACCCTATCGAACCGTTCGGGACCTGGCACGTGTGGAAGAGATGACATCTCAAATTCTTTACGGGACACAACAAGCGGCTGCGTTAACACAGCCAGTCGCTAACACGCAAGCCGGAGCCGCGAGTACCGCAACAGCAACTGGCGTACCTCAGGCAACCGCGACGGAAACACAACCGGGATTGGTGGATTTGGCAACCATCCATTCGATTGATGCAAGCACTGATCCGAATGGAGAGGCACTCGTTAATATCAATACGGCGGACGAAGGGCAGTTGACGCAACTTGAGACGCAATCCGGTCAAGGTGGGGGGCAACCTGTCTTCTCACAGGCGGAAGCGCAGTCGCTGATTCAGCAGCGTGAGTTTGATGGGTTTGCGGCACTTTTGGATATACAAGCGGTTTCTGACGAACTTTTCAACAATATACAGAACCAAATCACGACTGAAGATGCCAACGCGAATCAAGGCAATGAAGACGATGAAGAACGCAACGGTCCCCCCTCCCAAGGCGACGGTGGGCAAGTCAACATCAACACCGCTGATGTCGAAACCTTGCAATCTTTGGATGGCATTGACGAAGGTATTGCCGAACGTATCGTCAATCATCGCGACTCACAAGGATTTTTTCAGAACATAAACGCTATTACAGATGTCAAAATGTTAACGCAACAAGAATTCATCGGTATCGTCGATAAAATAACTTTGCAAGATGGGGAGACACGCAGCGGACGCATTAATGTTAATACGGCTCCGGTTGAAATTTTAGCACTGCTACCCGGAATGGACCCGCAGAAAGCACAGGCGATTGTTACACGTCGAGAACAGGATCCGCCCGACGACTCGCCGGTACTCAGTTTTACCGAAGTAGAGATAGCGGGCAACCCGTTCATGAACATCTCGGAACTTTCAGAGATACAGGAGATCGACTTTAATACGTTCCGGGAACTTGCCGACCAGGTAACTTATCGTTCACACGGGTACCGTATTGAGGCAAGCGGGATTGATGCTGCAGGTAGACCTATCTCAACCTGTATCGGTATCATTGATCGCACGGGTGACGCAGTCGTCGTTCAATATTGGAAACAGGATTAAATAAAAAATGGCAAAAAAACGAATTGTGGCGATTGATATCGGCACGCACACAGCGAAAATGATTCAACTTGAACAGTCATCTACAGGTGTGCGCCTCATCAACGCAAATTTTGTTCCATATCAAGACGCAGGTGACCGGCATCAGGTCGCCCAGGCGTTGGAACGCCTTTGGGAGCCCTTAGGCAAGCCGCCAACGCAAGGGAATTTACGTGCGCTATTCAACCGGGATAAGACGGAAGTCGTGCTTGCACTTCCGCGATATCTGGTCAGCACAAAACTTTTAGCCAACTTACCTGCTACAACTGATGATCAACTCTCGAGTATCGTGGCGATAGCCGCAGAAGCGGAACTCCCGTTTCGGGTTGATGAAGCGATCTTTACTTATCACGATGTAAAGCGAACATCAGATGCAACTTCGGTAGAGCTAATATCTACCCGACGATCATCGGTCACGGATTATCTTGAGCTTCTTGAACAAAACGGTGTCGTTGTATCTGGCGTTACCCCTTCAATGATAGCGATCGCTGAGGTGGCAGCAAACAGCGGATGCACCAAACCTACCTTCATTGTTGACATCGGCGCGATGCACACAGATTTCTGTCTCGTTGAGAACGGCGAACTTCGATTTTCACGGAGTTTCCGACTCGGAGGCAACAACCTGTCTGAACATATCAGCAGTGCTTTAAACATTGATACCGGGACGGCAGCAGAAGAAAAACGGCACATCTCAGCGGAGGAGGCCCCTACATCTGCCTGGACAACACAGTTGATTTCTGAACTTCAGCGTTCAATTGCTGCTGCGAACCTACAGCGTGAATCCGGCGACAGTAATGCGGAGGAGGCCCCTGTTGCGGTTGAAAGTTCAACGTTCTCTACAACCGAGTCCGAGATCTGGTTATCCGGTGGGGGTGCCCGTGTCCCGGGTCTTGCGGCTGTTTTGGAAGCGGAACTCAATATCCGGACAATACTATGGAATCCGCTTCAGGCGATTGAGCAGTCGGCAAATATTAAAATCGAACCTGAGGAAGCGGACGTTGGCACTCTACTCGCCGAATACGGCGATACGTTGGCAGTGCCATTAGGTGTAGGACTTAGTGCCTTGAACCCGGCGGTCGAGGTCTCTCTGTTGCCGAAGGAGACAGCCGAGACGCTGACACAAACAGCGCGACAACGTCAGATTTTTGCGACTGCAGGGTTGGGAATTTTGATAATCGGAGGTGCCATTTTTGGCGGTTATACGCTCCAACGCACACAGAAACACAGAGCCGAACTCGTAGACCAACGGCTCGCAAACTTCGCACAGCCATTCGCAGCCGCAAAAACACAACTCGGACGAGAGCTGGCACTCACAGAGATGTTGGTACATAATGTCTCTCCGCTCGATATTTTGCATGCACTCAGCGGAATGTTTCGGGATAGAACACAGGTCGCATGGACAAATTTCAATGTTACCAATCTCAATACTCCAGAAACAGCGCGCATTACTTTCAATTTGGAGAGTTCCTCCCATGATGCTATTAATACCCTTATAGGGGCACTTGAGCGGTCCGGTGTCTTTACCAATGTTCGACCCGGCGGGACGACAACAATCACACAAGACCGAAAACAAATTTTTCAAGTGCAGGTGCGGTGTAACTTAACCGCGTCTGCTGTCAAAACATTTGCAGAAAAACGGTATCCGATGCCCGAACTCCCGGTGAATGAAAATGAATCGGGAGCAACGGACGACGCACTCAATATTGAGCCACCTGCGCCGAAAGCTGATGAATCCGAAGATGAGAAAGCTGATGAATCCGAAGATGAAAAGAGCGAAGAAGATAGATAAAATATATATCAGCTAACAGTTGTCAGTACGCTGCGCTTTCAGTTTTGACCAACAACTCGTGCCTTAGTAAAAGTATCTGTAGATGAGTTGTTGGTCAAAGTTAAAGAGGTTATTTGTGGCGGTCACCAAATCGTTGACTGTCACAAGGTATTAACTGAGTCCTGATGACTGAAAGGTTTTCGTAGAAAACCATACCGATAACTACTGACAACTGAAAGATTTTTCGCAGAAAAATCGTACTGAAAACTGTTAACTACTGTAGAGGATAAATTGATGGAACTGGATATCCAATTAACGCCACGGAGCCGAATTCTACTCGGTATTTTGGGGGCGGTACTTCTTGTCTTAGTCGCAATTCAAGTTGTCCCTGCTTTTTATGGTTTGTTTGCCAATCAGGAGGCTAAAGCCAAACGGGAGCAGTTGTCAAACACTGAAAACCTTGTACATGCTGCAGAGGTACTCAAACCGGTTGAAGCGGAGATTTATAAGGCAACCGGATTAGCAGACACAGAAAGCCAACAAGCAGAGGAGGACGATCAAAAGGCGGTATCACTTTTTGATACCCAACCGCCTGATCCTGTGATTCGCGCGCGCGTTGATGGATTGGTCAGGCGCGCCGGTATCGAACAGAATTATCAACTCCTAACGAAGCCTGCTGCCGGTAAGCAGAGCCTGAAGTTGACGATGCAAAATCGAGAACGGCTTGTTCTCTATCTCTATCTCAAGCATATTGAGGCGGAGGCAGAAGAACTCACGGAGATCGCAGCACAGGAGGCGGAGGATGAGTCGTTTGATATGTTGATGGATGCGTGGTTGTCGGGTACAACAGAATCCGACACGGATGAAAAAACGGGCGAAACAGGTGAAGCATCGGATGAAGCATCGGATGAGACAGAATCTGCAGCAGATGTGGAACCAGCAGATGTAGAACCAGCAGATGTGGAACCAGAGGATCCGACGAATCCATCGGAATACGCTTCACTGCCAGAGGTAATACCGCTTTCGCTTCGTGTTAAACTCGCTTCGTATATCAAAGGCATGGTAACACAGCAACTTCGCGGGGTAACAGATTTGAGGCAAGGTTTCTTTGCGGCGCAAGTTCACAAAATTGAGACCCCTGCCTCTCCCGGTATTTTCGGCATTGGTGCGAAACCTGCTACCGTTGAAGTGCAGTTACGAAGAAATAGTCCACTTTTGGAAATTCTTATGCAAATGCCGGATGAGTATGCCGAGGATCAGCCCGCAGCGAGTGAATTTCAATCGGCACTCGTCAAATACATTGAGAAGATTCAGGAACAACGAGCCTTCTTTTTAGAGCAGCTCGCTTTGGCACCTGCAACCTACGAAACGCAACTCTATACCGTTGAAATGAAATTCAGAACAGACCTTGAGAAACTCGTTAACTTGAACCACCTTATTGAGACAAACGCTAAATGGCTAACGGTGCGGGATCTGCGAATCTCCGCTGATAAGCAATCCTCCGGAGCACAACGCGGTCGAAATCGTGGTGGGGATGACGCAACAAACTTAAATGTTGACCTATTTCTTATCGCTCAAATATTTTAACTTTACCGAGATCGGCAAATCGGTTTCGGGCTTAAAAAAACTGTTTAAACCTTACGAGGTCAGCAGGAAAAACGGACGAAATCAAAAGGATCAGATGTTATGCCAGGACGAAGACTCTTATTTTTTATTTTCTTTCTCTGTTTCGGATTGCTTGTAATAGGACCTGCTGAACTACAAGCGCAGCAGCAACCGGCGATGCGCGTTGCACAGACTGACGAAGAAGGTCGCGCAATCCTTTTCGACTTTAACTTTACCAGTCAAGAACTCAAAGGGGTCCTTGAATGGCTTTCGCGAGAAACGGATCTAACAATTATCGCCAGTGAAGAGGATATTCGAGATAAGCCGTTCGCACTCATTAATCTCACAAATGTGACGATTGAAGAGGTTATCGAGCAAATCAAAACTGTTCTCACACAATATGATCTCACGCTCATCCAAACCGATAGCACGCTCTTGGTCACAACCTTCACACGTGCTATGGTCACAAAAGGCGTTGTCAAAAACATTACACCCGATCCCGATCTCGTTGAGATGACCGATGAGATTCAAACTTATATCATTCGATTAAACAATGTCGTTGCTTCAGACCAGGTAGATCGTCTCAAACCGCTACTTAATAGACAAGCAAATATTTTTGCGGATACTGCAACAAACTCGTTGGTTATAACAGATGTCTCCTCCAATATACACCGAATCGTTACAATTCTACAAGTGGCTGACGAAGGTGAAAGATCGCCGTTAAAGATCCTCGTCGTCCCTCTCGCTTATGCGGATGCCAATCGCGTGGCACAAGCACTCACAAACATTTTTCGAGAAGACGGTCGCGGCGAAAACCAAGCTGGCGGCGGTGGTACCCGCATGACTGTGGAAGAAGCGAGAGCCGCTGCGGAACAGATGGAGGCAGAAGGCACCGGTTACGAAGTCCTCGATGGCGCCATCCAAATTATCGCTGAAACCAACTCCAATTCACTCATCCTCAAAGCCTCTGAAGTAAACTTGATATTCCTACAGAAGATCATTGAGGACCTTGATGTTGCACCGACCTCACAGACCGAGATCAAAACTTTTCGGCTTCAGTACGCAGCGGCTGAGGATGTCGCAGAAACGCTCAGAGAAGTACTTACGGGTGAGAATGAAGATAACCGCCGCAGAATGGATTCCTGGGACCGGGCAAGATTAAGGAGCTGGCAGCGTGAACAAGGCATTGACCAACAAGGTATTGTCGGAGAGGTTAATGTCTCTCCGAACGCACGACTCAACATTATCGTCGTCTCCTCCGATCCGCGCAACTTTTCTATCATTGAAAAAGTTATCCAAGAACTTGACCAAGCAGAGACACAAGAAGAAATTAAACTCTATTTCCTCAAATTTGCGGATGCTGAAATCCTCGTTCCGAGCCTACAAGATCTTTTTGAAGGCGGCAGTGCTGGACGCGACAGAGACCGACCTTGGTGGGAACGTAGACGCGATGAGCCAACTGAAAATGGTGGGTTTGGCGTACAAGGTGAAGTTCACCTTGTGGCGGATGCCCGCCTCAACGCTATTATGATCTCAACGAGTTCACAAAACTTCGCAACGATTGACGCGCTCATCGAGAAACTTGATGTCAACATGCCGGACCAAGAATGGGGCACCCGCATGTATAAACTCAGGTACGCAGATGCTGAAAATGTCGCCGCTATCATCAACAACATCTACCAAGGCGGCTCAAACAATGATGACTTTTTCTTTTTCCTCCCTCGAGGCAACCGCAATCAGACACAAGGTTCGTTGGCAGGTAATGTCAATGCTGAAGCGTATCCCACGTTGAACGCTGTTATCATCTCAACGGCGACACAGCGTAATTTTGAACTTATTACAGAGTTTATTGACTCCATGGATACACCCACCCCAGAGGGACAAAAAGAGATTACAACAACGATTCGACTCGAATACGCAGATGCCGCGCAACTTGAGACCGTGCTGCAACAGGTCTGGGAAGGTGAGGGAGATGGCGGGGGATTCAGTTTTAGAAGGTTCTTTGCTTCCGGTGGAGCACAACAACAGCAAGATATTAACTCCTTGAGCGGGAAAGTTACCGTCTTCGCTGATCCGGATACCAACTCTCTGATTATTACGACGCGGCAGCGATACCTTCCTGATGTTGAGGCACTGATAAAGAAGTTAGATTTTGTCCGCGGACAAGTCTGGATAGATATCCAAATTCTTGAAGTCACGCTTGATGAGACCACTAAACTCGGCATTGAACTCACGGCACAAGAGAATAAAATCTTCGGTGTATCTCCGGTTCCCGGCAACCCGCTCATCGGTGAACTCGATTCCCAACTCGGTCTCGATCAGGAAATCTCAGGGTTTAATCTCGGTTTAGCGACCAAGGAATATATGGCACTCCTCCATACGCTCATGCGTGAAAATAAGGTGCAAACCCTCTCGACACCGGTACTATTGACACGAGACTCCAGAGCGGCGACGTGGAGCAGTGGGCGCCGTATACCGTATCTCCAAAGCGTTGATACCACCAGCATTTTAGGAGAAACTACTGCTCAACCGCTTTTTAACTATGACTTTATTGATCCACCTGTCGGTATCAATATCTCGCTCACACCGTACATCGCCAAGTCGCAAGCAGGCGAGGACGGTAAACGCACCATTGGTTTGGATATTACAAATATCAGTGCCAGCAATTTCATTGAGTTTACCGACTTCAACGCACCTATCACGGATGACAACTCCATCAGCGTCTATATTGATGTCGAAGATGGACAACAGATCGTTGTCGGCGGTATTATCCGTAAAAAGCAGAAGCAAGTCGAGAACAAACTTCCGATCTTAGGTGACATCCCGTTGCTCGGTAGGCTCTTCAAAAGCACCGAAACCGCTATTGAAGACACCGAGATTGTGATAATTATTACGCCGCACATCGTCGATATTAAGAATCCGGGGGACCTTGAAAAACTCAAGGAACAGGCTGATAATTGGCAGAGTAACGGTGCCACTGAAATGGAGAAAAAGGTAGGGGAATCTAACAAATCAGACGAATAGTTCCTATGGACGCGCGGTTGATTGTAGGGGGTTTTTGCTTAGAAGAAATCCGCAGAAATCCACAGAAACACCCAAGCAAAAACCCCTATCAAAAACCCCAAGCAAAAACGGTGTTTCTTATAGGGTTACCCAGCCCCTACCGCGTGTCGAAATAATTGTGGGTTTTACTATAACAGTCTCTGTAGGATTTACGCATTTTTTCGACATAATAGGCGGGGTTACAAATCCCGCCTGCAAAGGGAATTTTCGATCTATCATCCGAGTTGGTGGACGAAATTCCCTTTTTTTGCTTCTACCGAATATGCCGATAAAGTTTTGCGAGTTGCACCGGTGAAAATTTAAGAAAATAGAGGAGCGTTATCAACCAGTTGTTTAGTGTGGTGCGGACGATCCCTTTTGTCTCCCATCGCCGCGTGGAGATATGGATATGTGGTGTAACCAGCGTTGTTTTGCCGAGTCGCCGTAGTTTTTTTGAAAATTCCATCTCTTCCAGAATCGGGACTTCAGGAAAACCTCCGATCTTCTCGAAATCGGTGCGCTTTAGAAAGATACCGCTGTCTCCGTAAAAAATTTTCAGGTATTTCCCACGCACGTTCCCTGTTGTTTCAATTGCGCGGTAGAGGAAATGCGTGCCATCAATTTTCTGCTGAAACCCACCACCGACGTAACCTGAAGAGATTGCTATCGCTGCTGCTGCCAATGCTCCCGATTCGAGCCAAATATCAGCATGTAGGAAAATGAGGATATCCCCCGTTGCCGATGCTGCGCCTGTGTTTAACTGTTTCGCACGTCCCGGTTCTGATACAATCACCTTTCCATACTTCTCAGCAATATGAACAGAACCGTCAGTACTCCCCCCGTCTACAACGATGAGTTCATGCGCTTCTAACTCAGACTGGAGTTGGGAAAGCGTCTTCTCCAATATCTTCGCTTCGTTGAGGATGGGAATAATGACTGATATTTTTTGCGATGTCGTCATACGGTAAAACTATGAGATTGTTTGCAGCGACTGGTTCAAGGCGAGTATCGGAAAAACGGATGCATAGATCGGGTCCGCGTAGCCCCCTATAATCTCCCAATAGATACCGACGCACTGCTCTTGCCACGAACCGTCTTCTCGCTGGTGCTCGAGCAGAAACCGGATACCGTTTTGGGCTGCGCTGTTTTCGGGGTCTACTTGTAGAAGTGCATAAGTGCTCCATGCCGTCTGCTCCACTGTGCTTGTAATCGGGTTCCCGAACATATCTTCCCCCCAGCCGCCATCTTCATTTTGGCTATGCTCTAACCACTCTACACCGCGGGAGACTTCTGGTGTGTCTCTGAGTCCGGTTTTCACGAGTGCGGTTATAGCACAAGCAGTGCCGTACGTATCTTTTGCCAGCCAGAGGTCCCGCCAATAACCGTCTCTGTGTATTTGACGGCGCAGCCAGTTGATACCCCGCTGCATCTCACACGTCATGTCCGGCTTATCTGCAAGGTCAAGTTTACCAAAAGCGAGGAGTGCTTCAATGGCGTGTGCTGTGATACTGACACACCCGACATCCCCTTGCCCGGGTTGATATGTACTCCAACTCCCATCGCGCCCCTGTTGTGTTTTCAACCATTCAACACCGCGGTAAATTGCGTCCTCGTAGGGGCGAGGTGACCGCGCCCCTACAGCGTGCGAACGTATCAACGCAAGCGTACCGAGTGCGGTATCGTCGGCATCACTGGGAAGCGAACTATCGCTTAGACCGGAAAATGCCCATCCGCCATCTGCGTTCTGATGTTCAACAAGCCACGGCGCAGCGGATTTGAATTTTTCCATCTGTTCAACACCGAGAGCCGTAGTCTTCTCGTTAGTGGAATGTACCTCTGTGAGCGCGATGATACTCAACGCCGTATCCCAGATATTCAGATTCAGTGCTTCTCGACATCCACCATCAGGATTTCGGGTCTTACGGAGCCATTCAATGCCACGTTCGATAAAGTCAGCGGTACCTTCGTCGGCTTCCCATTTTTCTTGGAGCTCCATAAGTGCCAGGACCGAAAGTGCGGTAATGTAGTTTACCCGAAACCAGCTGCCATCGCTGAGAACGTGTCCTTTCAGCCATTCAACGAGTGCCGTAATTATCTCAGGTTGTCTTGTCGTGTTTAATTCAATTAAGATGAACACCGGTACGAGTGTGTGTTGTTCAGCAATGAACAACGCATCAAAGAGTTCAGTATTGAACAATGCAACGGGTGGCAGCCGATGTCTCGGCGGCTTCAATCGTTTTCCAAGCAGTGGGACTTTTGTCAATTGCTTCGCGAATTTCATGAAGCGTAAAGCGTTTTTTGGTAGGTTAAGTTCGCTCCAGTCAAATTGGTCAAAGGCGGCGTACGCCAATTTAACCAAGGCGAGATGTGGCGGTGGTAGCGGAATAGATGCCAGTCGTTTTTCGAGAGATGGATCCGACGTGCGTTGATGAATTTGTGATAGAATTAGGTGGGCAAATCGGGTCGCTTCAGCGTTTGATACGTTGGCAGTATCCAATCCCCATCCGCCATCTTCGCGTTGGTTTGCCTTGAACCATTCAATTAGCTCGGAATCCGGCATCTCGTCTCGCGCAAGTTGGATCCATGCATAAGCGCAGGTCGGGAACGTACTTGAGGAGAGTCGCCCCTCGAAATTTGCGGCTTCCTGCTGTTGTGTGAGTAGGAAAGCAGTGCCACGCGTTAATGCGGATATGATTTCTTCCTTCATAGTCATAGTACCCCCTGCTAAAGCATGGGGCTTGTTAATAGTGCTAACAAGCCTACCCGTCTACGGGTAAGTTTTTCGTTTCATAGAGGTTGGTAACCCAACGCTCTCCACGATGGGCGCGAGCCGCCCGTAAAAGTATGTTTATCGCAGCGTTGTGGTCTCTATCTATAGAGTTGCCACAAAAACGACAATCAAAGGTGCGTATCACTAAAGAGAGTTTCTTTGGCGATTTCTCACCACAAGCAGAACACGTTTGCGAAGTGTTCTTAGGATCCACTTGGTGGAAATGGAAACCGTCTCTTTCGGAAACCATGTTCCCACACCAGTCAAAGAAGGCTGCCCAAGATGCATCGGAAATGCTCTTGCTCAGGTGTTTGTTCTTTACCATGTTAGACACGCTTAAATCTTCAGCGACTAACACCTTATTTTCTTTATGGTGGTAGAGTTTGTAAACGAGTTTACCGATAAAGTCTTTGCGTTTGTTGGTAGTGCGTTCTTGGTGCAAGGCAGAAGCATGCACGGCTTTATACCAGCGTTTACTGCCTTTTTTCCGACGCGCCATCGTCTGATTGTGTTTATGGAGCAATCCTTCGGCTCGGCGATACCAGCGAGGGTTATCTTCTTTTTCGCCTTCGGAGGTGGTGAGGTAATGTGTCGTGCCAACGTCAACGGCTATAGCGTCTGTCGGTTCAACTTTCGGTGTGTCGGAGAGTTCACAGGTAATATGAGCATACCACCCAGACGCTTTTTTCACGAGTGTGACTTCTTTCGGATCCCCTTGAATCGGGCGGTGCATGCGGATTTTGACTTCACCGAGTTTTGGCACTTTCAAGCGATTATGGCGAAAGCCTGTTTCGCGGATCGGATTTTGACGGACACGTTCACCTGTTTTAAGTGTGTGCTTTCGCAAGCACCACGTCAGAGAACGGACACGCGTCTTGTAGCGAGGGTAGCCTTTTTTCTCAGCACCTTCTTTACAGCGTCTACGAAACGCATCAAAGGCTTGGTCAACACGTTTGAGGATAGACACTTGGAAATCTTGAGGCACTTCCCGAAAATCGTCATATTTCTCACGGGCAACCTTCAAGAGTTGTTGTTGGTCATATCGCGAAACAAAACGACCTTCTTCTTCGTGTGCAAACTTTCGGTTATTGCGTGCAGAGTTCTGAAGTTCACACAAGTGGTCAAGCCACTGTAGTAATGTTGTTTCCTGTGTCTGTGTCGGATATACAGGATATTTGAAAGTCAGTTTCATGGTATATCGTGTATCGTGCGTTTATCCGCTGATAAGTGGGAGGCAAGCACGTTACCGGGGTCCCCACCCGTTATTGGGAAGGGGGCGGTAACGCTTATCATGCTTGCCAACACGATGTTATCATTATACCACATTTTTAGACCAAAAGTCAAATGTTTTTCAAAGGTTTGGTCTAATTTACGAGGGCGGTGTTTCCTGCCCCTGCTAAAGCACGGGGGTTTCCACACCGAAGATTTTGATGAATTTCGGTAATCGAAAAAGTTCCCTAACTGCTTATTGTTTAAGATGTCCCCAGAAAGTCGGCAGTGTCCATTCGGAGAATTCCACTGCCTGTGGTGCATCCAAATTTGGACTTAGCACATCGGCTTCTCTTGCAATATCACTGATTCGGACTTCATCCATGAGTCCGACCCACTTAAACTGACGCGTGTTTTTGCTGCCGATGATGACATCAAATCCCACACCTACGAATTTGCCGCCGTGATTCGTCGCGCCGACCTGTTTGCCGTCAATATAGAGTTTGGTTTCATTAGAATCATAAGTACCAGCAACGTGCTGCCACTGTTTTAATTCCAACGGATCTGTCGCACCCGCGAACGCTGTTCCTTTTTCCGTGTTAATGTGGAACTTAGCGATGCCGTTTTCCACACCCAAATGATATGCGCCCGGTGGACCGTCCCAATGTGCACATATCAATCGCCATCCGGTCAAGTCTTCCGGGTAGACCCATGCTTCGACTGTAATCTCAACTTTCGGTATAAGGACATCCGCTTCGCCGAGCGAGATGACTGTATTCCCATCAAAGACAAACGATTTTCCGGGTTTATTCTCTCGGTTCCAATCTTGGTTCGCATCCCACGCAGATTTTCCTTCCACCTCGCCTTTGACCTTATTATCGGAGAAGTCTACAATATCGCCACCGTCAAAATGCCATAAGCCAAGTGTTGATTTATCGGGGAGATACTCAAATCCGTCAGCAGCAAAACCGATGCTGATTGTCGAAAAGATGAAAAACCCGTATATTAGGAGTGAGCATTTCCATTTTACTGAGAACATAGCATGCCCCTTATCTGTCTTTAAACTTTGGAGTATAGTTTAGCATGCAAGCATTAAGACAGTCAATGTTTTTAGCACATCTGAACGCACGAGTTGACAACAACACCAAAGTACGCTATAATTGCCATATAGACTTGAGTCAATTTAGACTGTTTGAGGTACAAGTGAATGTTCAGTTCCAATTTTCGGAATCTTATATTTGTCGCTTTTTGTGTAGCATTTTTAGGTGTTTTAAATCTATCTCCAGTTTTTGCGGAGGACGATGCGGCACCCATAAAATTAGAAAAAATTGTTGTAACCCCGGGTCGTTTTACCATTTACGAAGGTACATCAACAAGAATAACCATGTCCAAACAAGAGATTGAACGGTTCCCGTTAGTTGATAACGATGTCATGCGAGCCGGACATGTTTTTCCCGGGGTTGCATCAAGCGATTATAGCGCGCGATTCAGCGTCCGAGGCGGAGAAAAAGGCGATATATCCGTCAGGTTAGACGGAATGGAACTCTATGATCCTTATCATCTTCAAGATTTCGGGGGCGCAGTTTCACTCATCGGTCTGGATCTTGTTCAGAACACGCAGTTACTGATGGGTGGGTTCCCTGCCGAATATGGAGAGAAGATGTCCGGTGTTTTTGACATCACGACGCGGGTACCAAACACTGAGCAATTCTCAGCAAATTTTGGCGTAGACCTAATTAACGCGACAGCCACTCTGGAGGGACCGCTCACTGAGAAAGGCAGTTGGCTCCTATCTGCCCGACGTGGATATATTGATCTCATTCTTGCACTCATTGACCTTGATGAAGACTATAATCCGCAGTATGCCGATGTCTACGGAAAGTTCACATATCAACTGACACCGTCAGATACGCTCACGCTTAATGGATTATACGGTTGGGACAAGAATCATCAACGTTTGGATGATGTAGACAATAACCTGGATTCGTTATATAACAATTCAACGGTTTGGACAAAATGGCGGCATACCTTCGGGGATTCACACTGGACAGATGTATTCGTTTTCGGCGGCATTTCTAATCAGGATAGAACCAGTGGGCAGGCGGACTTCGACGATCGAAATTTCAGGTTTTTTGGCACAAAAGCGGAGCTGACAGTAAACCTTTTTGAGGATCACACCGTTCGTACAGGTGTAACTTGGCGATGGTTGACAGCACAGTATGAATATAACGTCCAAGAACGGCAAGCAGGTATAAATGTCTACAAGCCGATTCTTGCTGATGTTGACGATAGTGGCGGCGAATTCAGCGCGTTCCTACAAGATGAGTGGCAACTCCACCGGAAACTCGCCCTCAATGTCGGAGGACGTTATATCTATCAGCAGTATCGGGAAGAAGGTATCCAACGTTATGAGATTGGACCGAGAGTCGCACTTGCAGTAAAACCGACGAGCAACTTTATTTTCCGCGGTGCTTGGGGCATTTACCATCAACCTGTGAGCCTCATGGGAGTCCCTGTCGAGGATGGTATTGAAACCGTGGGACGCGCCGAAAATGCTGTGCATTATGTCATCGGTGCCGAATATACACCTACCGATAATTTCTTAGTCCGTGTCGAAGGTTATTACAATACATTTGATAATCTCGTCGGGCGGTTACGCGAGTTCGGACGACAGAACCAGATTTTCTTCCCACCGCAGTCCGGAGATGCCAGGGGTCTTGATGTGTTTATGACACACGCTGTTTCAGATCGCTTGTCGTGGACACTCGGTTATGCTTACGGTATTGCTGAAGAGATCGCTGGCGATGAGACGATCTTCCGTCAGTATGACCGGCGCCACGCTTTTGCTGTCAGCAGCAGCTATCAGTTTGCACCGACTTGGCATCTCTATGTCAGTTGGCGTTTCCATACCGGTGAACCGAGAACGCCGCTTATTCACACGGAAGTTCTGCAACCTGATGGGAGTGTCCTTTGTAACCGACGGTTCGGTGACATCCACTCAGAACGGATGCCTGCTTATCATAGCCTCGATTTTCGTATTACAAAACGGAGTCCTTATCGACGGTGGGAATTGTCTTGGTATTTCCAAATTTTGAACTTATATAACCAGAGAAACCTGGATCAATATGCCTTTAGCGAAGTCCGCGATGAAGAAACGAACGCTATTATCGACTGTGCTGTTGATGGTGAACCCCAATTACCAATCCTTCCGACCTTAGGTGTGACGATGCGTTTCTAAGGAAGTTAATAGTTCTCAGTACAGTTTTCTACGAAAACTTTTCAGTTAAAAAGGTGTGTTGTGGCAGCAGCAGAAAAGGTAACCGCCACAATGTGTTAACTGTGTACTGAAAGGTTACGCAGCAACCGTACTGTTAACTGTTAACCTTTAAAAAATGTTCAGATATATCAGACAAGCCCTAAAAAAAATACAGCGGTGGTATATGAAAAGTCGGGAAAGACGGAATTTGCCGAAGGCTGCGCCGAGCGTAGCGGAAGCGATCCTTCCATTGGATGCCGACACATACACTATCGCACCGAGTCAACTCAAAGAGCTAATAGACGAAGGTAAACGGTTCATTTTGTTGGATGTCCGCGAGCAATGGGAATATGAGATAGTTCACATTGAAGGGGCAACGTTGATCCCATTTGGTGAGTTACCGAGACGGTTTCGGGAAATCACGCCTGCGGTTGAGGTGGTGGTATATTGCCACTGGGGGATGCGGAGTCTGGATGCTGCGTTTCTTTTACAACAACTCGGTTTTAAATCGGTAAAGAGCCTCGTCGGCGGTATAGATCAATGGGCACAGGAAATTGACGCGCAGCTCCGCCGGTATTAGGAGATCCTACAGATAATTGAGTACTGTTAACTATTTGAAATCCTGACTTTGCAGTCCGTATTTTTGCATCCGATGCTGGAGTTTGCGACGCGAGATACCGAGCAGTTTTGCCGCTTGAATCTGTGTGCCATTACTTTTCGTCAATGCACTGCACACATACTCCTTAATAATTTCATCAAGTGAAACACCCTCTTCTGGAATATCGAATTCAACATCTGTCGTCGGTAGCGAGGTGTCTAAGATTTCCGGCGGTAATTCGTCTTTGTCAATCACTTCGTTTTCCGAGAGCACGAATATCCGACGCAGGTAATTTTCTAATTGCCGAATATTACCGGGCCACTCATACCGTCGGAGTGCGGACATCGCTTGCGGTGTAACCTGTTTCGGAGTTGCTTCGGCATATTCGTTGCTAAATTTCTCGATGAGGAAGTTCACGAGCATCGGTATATCCTCTGGGTGTTCCCGAAGTGGGGGGACGTGAAGCGGAATCACGTTTAGACGGAAATAGAGGTCTTCACGGAAAGTGCTGTCTCGGACCGCCTGAATGAGATCCTTATTCGTTGCAGCGAGGACGCAAACATCTACTTTAATGCTCTGCGTGCCACCGATCCTCCGTATCTCGCGTTCCTCGAGAACATGCAAGAGTTTACTCTGCGTCTGGACGGGAAGATCCCCGATTTCGTCAAGGAAGAGTACCCCTTCATTGGCGACCTCAAAAAGCCCTTTCTTCTGATGTGAGGCATCCGTAAAAGCCCCTTTTTCGTGTCCGAAAAGTTCGCTTTCAATCAATGTTTCAGGGATCGCCCCACAATTGATAGCGACGAAAGGTTTGTTCTTTCTAAGTCCGTGTTTGTGAAGTGCGCGTGCAATGAGACTTTTTCCGGAACCGGTTTCTCCTGTAATGAGAACTTGTGTGACCCCGCGGTGCAGGATCCGAGCCATCTTTTTCAAAAGTTCCTGCATCTGCTCACTTTCACCGACAATTTCATCCATCTGAATTTCTGGGATAGATGCGTCGTTCTCATCTTCGGGCTCCGAAAGCGCGCCGCGCGTCTGTAGCGCGTGTTTCACTTCGCGTTTGAGGACATCAATCTGGATCGGTTTCTCAAGATAGTAAAACGCGCCCTCATGTGCCACGAGATTGACAGCGTCGTTGAGTTCTGCATAAGCCGTCATAATAAGCACTGGCAGATCGGGATCGGTGCGTTTTATTTCCTGTAGCAGATCTCGACCCTCAAACCGTGCCGACATCCACATGTCGCTGATAACGAGGTCGAACATCTGATCCTCTAAAGCCTCAAGTGCGGTTTTGCTGTCCTCGACAGTCTCAACCGTGTACCCTTCGCGTTTCAAAATGCGCTGTAGAATTGTCAATTGCGCTTGGTCGTCGTCTACAATCAGTATGGATGCCATCGTTTCGTTCTCCTCTAATAGTACGCGGTTAACAGTACTCGGTACGATTTTTCTGTGAAAAATCTTTCAGTTATCAGAAAGAGACGTTGGGATTATTAATTTTCTCTTGTGCCTGACAACTGTACGGATTACGTCGTAATCCGTACTAACAATTGTTAACTATTAACTGAAAGGTCGCGTAGCAACCGCACTGTTAACTGCTAACTTCTAAAGCGGAAGACTGATTTTAAAAGCCGTTCCCATTCCCATTTTGCTTCGGACTTCAACCTTACCGCCATGTGCGGTGATGATCTGGTGTGAAATGGCGAGCCCAAGTCCTATACCGCCGGTCGCGTCCTTTGTTGTAAAATATGCGTCGTAAATCTGTTCCTGAATTTCTTCGGCGATGCCGATACCGGTATCCCGAATTTCGATGACCGCGTGTTCTGTACCCGTTTCGGTTTTCTCGTCCGAAGTACTCATGTAGATACTCCCTCCCTTCGGCATGGCTTGGATACTGTTTTGTACAAAGTTAAAGAGCGTCTGCCGCATCAAGGTCGCATCAAGTGGAACATTGGGTAAGTCGTCCTCGTAATTTCTAATGACCTGGACCTTCGCCTCTTCGGCAATAAGGGCAAATTCCGATAGTACCTGCTCCACAAGGGTATTGAGGTCTACCGGTTTTATGTTCAACCTTCTGGGTCGATTTAAGGTCAGGAACTGCTCCGAAGTCTGTTTCAGTTCCCGAATTTTGTTGTCAACAATCTCTAAAAGTTCTTTCGCCTCTTCGATATCATCTTTGCTGACCTCTTGTTGCGAGAAAACAGATTTCAGGTGCTGCGCCGTCATCCCGATCGAATTAAGTGGGTTCCGAATTTCGTGTGCCACGCCAGCAGCGAACTGTCCTAACGCAGCAATCCGTTTTGAGTGGGAGTCACGCAATTGCCACAGCATTCGAACAAGGTTATAGGTTGCCCGCCCTATTTCATCTGAGGAATAGCGCTGCTCAACAGGTAAATCGCCGCTTTCCGCACTCTGAATAATTCCGGTCATCCGTTCTAACGGTCTCATAATTAGATGGTTTGTTGTTAAATCGATCAGAATAACGAGAAGTGCGCCGACAATTACGATTAGGATTGCGTGCATGAGCAGAGCATATCGAATTGACTTGTCAATATCCGGTACATTAAAAAGCACCTGAATATACCCGACTTGTGTTTTTTCGATCCATAACGTTTCCTGCTCTTTCCATAAGGTGTAGATATTCCCGTCTTCCTTATCCGTAATTCGCCATCGCTTTCCTTTTTCCGCAATTGTTACAATATCATCTAAAACATAAATATTTTCTGCGATAAGGGTTTTCCAGAGTCGAAAAGGGATGCTCCCACTGTCTAAAGTGGTTTCATAGGCGACATCAGGTGGCTCAATCTGCTGAGGTGTTGCCAACGACACAAAATACTTAATAACAATAGCGGTTGCGTTCTGACCTTCTACTGTATCTATCCTTGCCCCCTTTGTCTCAATTTGCGTCAGATCTGCTGCGTCGAGATTAATATTGGCGGTATCATCGCGTGTTAGCAGGCTGGAACGAATGCGGGTATCGTCTAATGTCACGTGAATGTCTAACACATCCTGCATATCTGAGTGCTCACGCTTGAGTTCATCAAGCACGTTATCAAGTTGAGTGGCATCAAAAGTTTTTGCCGTTTCGAGTTCCAAGACAACAGCAGGGAGTATAGTATTTTCAACCATCTTTTTGAGTTCGGCGCCCCGCTCAGCCCCCAAAGCGTGGAGGGCATTCATTTCGCGCCGGACTCGGATACTATCAAAGAAGTAAAATGCCACCAAGATAGCTATGACAGAAAGGTTGATAACAAGGGAATACTTCCATTGGAGTCGCATAGAAGTTAACAGTTAACAGTACGGTTGCCGCGCAACCTTTCAGTTATCAGTTAAGAGGGGTAGGCGGTAGGTAAACCTCTTAACCACATACTTATAACTTACCACCATTTTTTAACCTATCACACGTTCTACGGCTCTCTTCCACTGTTGAAGTTTTCTGTTCCGTTCGTCCGTGCCAATCTGTGGTGAAAAGACACGCGTCGTGGAAAGATAGGGGCGAGGTGACCTCGTCCCTACGGCTTGCGCAGAGCGGTGTGCCTCAAGTTCTTCGACGTTGCTCCAAAACCCGATCGTGATGCCAGCGAGATACGCAGCACCCAATCCTGTTGATTCAATCTGTACCGGGCGTTCCACGTCTATTCCGAGAATATCTGCTTGGAACTGCATCAGGAAATCATTAGCAGTTGCCCCGCCATCAACGCGCAGCCGATCAATCTTCATATCCGCATCTGTTAACATTGCGGTGACGACATCTGCCGATTGATACGCGATCGATTCCAAAGTGGCGCGGATAATATGTGCGCGTGTACTTCCGCGTGTTAGACCGAGGATAGCACCGCGCGCCTCAGCATCCCAATAAGGTGCACCGAGACCGGTAAAGGCTGGAACGACAAAGACCCCGCCCGTATCAGGTACCGCGGACGCGATCTCTTCGGTTTCCGAAGCGTTGCCAATAATCTGGATACCGTCCCGTAGCCATTGGACAGCAGCGCCCGCAACGAATACGCTCCCTTCAAGCGCATAGATAGGGCTTTCATCTAAACTGCAGGCGAGCGTTGTCAGCAATCCGCTATCTGTTTCTACCTTTTCATCACCTGTATTGAGCATCAGGAAACACCCGGTGCCGTAGGTGTTTTTTGCCATAGTGGGTCTCGTACATAATTGAGGGTGTTTCACAAATCGTTAATTTTTATCGAAAGACAGTTTTGATGTGTGTGATGTTTCGCGTCGGCAACCCGCATCGGACATTCATCAGCATTGCGAGCTGCAACAACAAAATGCCGATGCCTAAAAAGGTGGA
>JAJDTJ010000076.1 GCA_022827225.1 Candidatus Poribacteria bacterium
ATGCCCGATTGAGATTAAAAGATCGTCACAAATCGTATAAAGTGCTACAATAGTCAAGTCCATGGGGTTCTCCTTTTGTTTTTGCGTTAAAAACACTATAAAGGATATCCCATGGATTTACAAGTGGCAACTTGGGTTAAAGATAGGAACTTTTGCTACCCATAGTCTTCGGCAACAAAGGACTCATACAAACAAAACTTTTCAAAGTACAGGGGGCACTTCTCATGGTGTTTTCCAAACTTCCTAAAAATTTTTCGGCGGAACATGGAAGTTCCCGAAATTTGCTACTCAAAAGCCTATTCGCGGTTATAGGCGTGATGGCACTGCTCCTCGGAGCCTGTATCTTCTACATTGTGCAGAGCAACATGCACGCCAAAACTCGATACAGCGTTAACACATTCACACCACAAGGCGAAGTACCGCCATGGACGGACTTCTCGGTCACTTTTTCGGAAGGCATCGTCGATAAATCGCGTGTGGGTACAGAAGTCCCATCGGAAGCCCTGCGATTTACGCCTGCCGTTCAGGGCACAGCACGTTGGATCGCACCCGATAGAATAGGTTTCTTTTTAGATGCACCCTTAGCACCTGCCGCACAATACACTGTCGAACTCACATCAGAACTTAACCCATCCGAAACATTTTTACTCACCGGACAAAAAGAATTTAAATTCGCCACCGAACCCTTCGCAGTACAACAAGCACGCCTGGAATTCAGGACCGACAACACACGTGAATACGCAACAGGTTTTGGCACCATAGCATTCAATTACCCAGTAACGACGGCTGATTTAAAGGCACACCTATCTATTGAACTCGTTGACGGAACAGAAATCCCTTATCAGATTGAAACCAATGCGGCAACAGCACGAACAGTGGAATTTGTGACGAAACGGATAAAACGCGGGAGTGCCGATCGAAAAATAAAAATCAAAATTGAAAAAGATTTTAAATGCACGGGCGGGGAAATCGGTCTCGAAAAAGCGCATGTTACGCCTGTCATACTCCGCGGTCAAGGGACACTCGGTGTAACATACTCAGATGTCCGGGAAAGCGATGGCACGCCTTATATATCAGTTAGGTTTAGTTCTCCAGTACTCAGAGACACAATCGAATCATATATAGAACTGACACCAGCCGTAGACTATCAACTGACATCGGACTATCGGAACATCGAAATTCACGGCAATTTTAAGCGGCGGACCACCTATACATTAAAAATACGACGCGGTTTAACAGCACGCAATGACGCTGTCTTAAAACAAGACTACTTGACCAAACTCAGAATACCTGACATTGATCCGCAACTTCGGTTTCTCGGCGACGGTTTCTTTCTCGCGAGAAAAGGACATCTAAACCTCGGCCTCGCAACGATTAACGTCAAACGGGTAGAACTCGAAATTGAGAAAATTTTTGCCAACAACCTCATCTATGTTTCAAAATTAGCAAGATGGAGTCGCTGGAACCAGAACTTAGGTAGGCATATCCATTCGGAAGTGCTTGATATACCGGCACAATTGAACGAAGAGGTAACGACCCCCGTCTCATTAGAGGATTACCTTGCAGACGAACATGTCGGCATCTTCAAGGTCGTTGTCAGAAACGCGGATAGCCGGTGGGACAGCGCACATCAATGGGTCCTGATTACAGATTTAGGTATCAGTGCCAAACGCGCGGGCGATAATCTATACATTTGGGTGAAATCTCTTGCGACCGGCGATCCAGTGCCGACAGCACGGGTCAACTTCATCAGCGACAACAATCAGACGCTGCTTACGGGTACAACGAATTGGGCAGGTTTTGTCGAGTTTACCGATCTCGCGGAGAAAACCAAAGACTTTACACCGTTTATGATTACCGTCGCGAAACGCGACGACCTCGCCTTTATCCAATTAGACCGGCATGAAATTGCAACCGCGGACTTCAACATCGCAGGACCCGCGTATCTACAAAAAGGCTATGAAGCGTTTCTTTACACGAGTCGGGGCGTCTATCGACCGGGTGAAACTGTCCAACTCGCCGGTATCGTACGCGGACCGAATCAGCGGACACCCGAACCACTCCCGACACGCATCGAAGTCCTATCACCGGATAGCAGGATCATTAAAGAGATCAGGCAGCAGACAAACGAAAGCGGTGCCTGTAATGTGCAGATTCCGATCCCTGACTACGCATTGACAGGCAATTATATCGCGAAAATGAAAATTGCTGACCGAGTCGTTGGTAGCGTACAATTTCAGGTTGAGGAGTTTATGCCGGACCGGATGAAAGTCGCGCTAACATCCGATAAATCGTCCTACAATCTCGGAGACGAACTCAACCTCGAAGTGAACGCCACCAATTTGTTCGGACCCCCAGCTGTCGGGAGACAGGTTCAGGCATCACTTCAGTTGAAAGCAGTTCAGATGACAGGCTCCGAAGGGGTCCTATCATCTAGTCCGGATGCGGTGAAGTGGCAGTCCTTCGTTTTTGGAAATAGCAGACAATTTGACGGTCAACGGATTGAATTGGGGGAAACCAAAACCGATGCCGAAGGCAAAGCAGACTATCAATTCACAGTTCCTGAGACGCTGAAAGCTCCCTCGTTGCTAAACGGTATTCTGACAGCGACCGTTAGTGAAATCGGTGGAAGAGCCGTTACTGCCGCACATCGTGTTGTTATCCACCCGTACTCGCATTATGTCGGGATTCGCAGGGCATCCACTGGCGCGTTAAAAATTAACCAACCCGTCCGTTTCGATTATATAGCCGTTGACAACACAATGGCAGCTGCACCGGGCAGGCCGTTGAAACTCAGTCTCCACAAAGTGCATTGGAATACGATATTGCGGCAGAACGCCGCTGGACGTTACAAGTACGTCTCTGAAGCACAGACGACAGAGGTGAAAAGTTATGACCTCACTTCAGGAGAGGACACACAGACACTGACGCTAACGCCTTCGGATTACGGTGAATACCGTGTTCAACTTGAGGACATCGAATCAACAGCAACAGCAGAAATCGGGTTCTATGTGAGTGGATGGCGAAACGTTCCCGTCTCTATGGAACACCCGACTCGCTTAGACCTAACACTTGATAAGGCTGCTTATCGTTCGGGGCAGACAGCGAAACTCAACATCAAATCACCCTTCGCAGGAACGCTCTTGCTGACAGTTGAACGTGAGAAAGTACTCACTCACCGCACGATAGTGATGAAGGAGAATACAGCGACCGTATCAATCCCGGTCCGCGACAGCTATAGACCGAACGTCTACATTTCAGGGACATTGACTCGCGCCATTCCGACAGATACAGCGGAGAGCAAGTCGCTTCTGCCAGCACGCGCGTTTGGTGTCATCCCCTTGAAACTCGATGCAACGCGGAGAGACCTGGCGATTGAAATGTCGCTGAAGCAGACAGATGAGGCTGGTGATACGGAGGAAATCCGACTTCTCGGAGACGATGATTCGCAGACCTCTCAGCCCCCAGAACCAGAGCGTCGTGAGGCAGTTGTTCGTCCTAACAGTGAGGTAAACATCACGTTCCGAGTTCAGGGCAGACGTTCATGGCAAAAATATGATGTCTGTATAGCAGCGGTAGACGAGGGAATTTTGACGTTAACCGACTTCCAAACCCCTAACCCCCACGACTTTTTCTACCAACAACGCGGATTGAAAACGCGATCCTTTGATCTATATGGTGGGATTTTACCTGAAATAGCAAATGTTACCGATAACTCAAGCGCAGGCGGAGATGCGGCACTCGCACGTCAATTAGGAAGAAACAGGCTTAACACAAGCAGCATCAGACGAGTCAAACCCGTTTCACTCTGGTCCGGATTCGTGAAAACCGATGGAAACGGACGGGGTACTGTACAATTCAAGATTCCGCAGTTCAACGGAACATTGCGGCTGATGGCAGTCGCTTTCGCCGGGCGAGACTACGGCGCTACGGAAGCGTACTTGACGGTGCGCGAACCTATCGTTTTAACGCCGACGTTCCCGCGATTCCTTGCAGGTGGTGATAAAATTCGTGTCCCTGTTACACTCTTTAACGGTACAGGTGCGGATGGCGAATTCACTGTAAAATTGCAAGCCGAGGGTGATGTGCAGTTGCTGTCCGGGAACGACATCGATATACCGGAGGAACAACCAGAAAACGGTCCGGTGAAAACGCTAGAGCCTCAAAACATAGAAACACCATCGGAGGAACTCACCATACACCAAAGTGTTGCAGCAGGTGCCGAGGCACAAGTCTTTTTCGACATTCGCGCTCAGGACACTATAGGGGAAGCGAATTTCAATGTATCTGTCGAGGGTAATGCGGAAACAACAGAAATAGATCTAAAACTGCCGATGCGTTCTGTCGCGCCACCTGTGACAAAAACCGGCCACGGTGCGGTTCGCGCGGGTAAATCGGTCGATTTTATCCTCCCCTCGAATTTAATACCAGATTCATCGGAGTTTAGTTTGACGCTGGCACCATTTCCAAATATCGCGTTTGCCGACAGTCTGCGTTACCTCGTCCGTTATCCACACGGGTGCTTGGAGCAGACAACAAGCAAGGTGTTTCCGCTGCTTTACTTCAGCGACTTAGCACGTACCGTTGAACCGTTGCTCGCCTCAGAAGATGCCGTGGATTACTACATTACATCAGGGATCACGAAACTTGAAAGTATGCTGATGTCAAACAATCGTTTTTCGTACTGGCCCGGTGGTACGTATGTGAATCCATGGAGCAGTATCTATGCAACTCACTTTCTCGTTGAAGCGCGGAAAGCTGGGTATGAGGTGGCAGACCGAGTTTACGAAGCGATGTTGGAAGGCTTAAAAGCACAAGCAAAATTTTCACCCGATATGGAAGGTGAAAACAATACTAAAAAGGTAAAAACCCGGATCGCGCTCGCAACCTATGCATCTTATGTCTTAGCCGCCGCGGGACAACCCGACCGCGGTACGATGCACTACTTGAAAAATAGAGGGGCAAGTGGCCTCAGCGACTACAGCTACTTCCAACTTGCAGGTGCCTTCGCGCTGAGCGGTGAACTCGAAACTGCGCTTTCAATGCTACCAGTATCCGTATCACCCAATTTTAACGGAAAAGATACGACAAAACGGGAGACAGGTGGAACATTCAATTCACCTATCCGCGCCCAGGCAATTATATTGGACGTACTCGCTGAAGTTAACGAGAATCACCCTTCTATTCCGACGCTCGTCAAGAATCTGAGTGAAGCGGCATCCGACGGAAACCGATGGAGGACAACCCAAGACAACGCTTTCGCGTTCCTCGCCCTCGGCAAGATTATGCAGAAACAGGCAGATCGGAATTACAACGGTGCCATCAGAATCAACGGTGAGCCTTTCGTTGACTTCGATGCCAGTGAGGTACGCTTCACCGATGAAGCGTGGGACGGTGCGCGTATACAAATCTCAGTCAAAGGCGATGGGACTTGCTACTACTATTGGAGTGCATTCGGTATCCAACGCGATTCGTACATCGAAGAATACGAACGCGAACTCCAGGTACGTCGCCGCTATTTTAACAAAAATGGTGAGGAACTTACCGGCACGTTTGTACACGGAGACTTAATCGTTGCCGAGATCAGTGTTAAAGCACTCACGGCGAACTTGGAAAACGTCGTCGTCGTCGATATGTTGCCAACGGGTTTCGAGATTGAGAACCCACGCCTGGAATCCAGGGCAGGGATCCCATGGCTGAAAACGCAAGGGTTCAAGCCGGATTATCTCGACATTCGTGATGATCGCCTTATCTTCTTCGGGACGTTCCCGCGTCAACGTGAACGTAAGTTCTACTACGCACTAAGGGCAGTGACACAAGGCGAATTTACCTTGCCACCCATCGCGGCGGAAGCGATGTATGATCCAACGAAATCTACTGTAACAGGTAGTATGGCGATCAAAGTGGTTACAGAGCGATGAGAAAGAATAACCGTCAGAAGAATAGTTGTCAGTTAACAGTACTCAGTTATCAGTTAAGAGGACTCTTGTCACTGATAACTGATAACCGAAAGATTTTTCGTAGAAAAATCGTACTGAAAACTATTCCGGCTATTTTGCCGCTCTTTATTATTCTCCTCTTTGTGATAGCGAACTGGTGTTTCCCACTGCCGAAAACACGTCTCCACCCGCCACGGTCTTATATTGTCTTAGATCGGAATGGCGAATGGCTTCGGGCATTCTTAGCCGATGACGGTATGTGGCGATTTAGCCGTCAGCCGTCAGCCGTCAGCACTGATTCCGTGGCTTTCAATTCTCCTGTGGAATCCACAACACATCTGAATGCCACAAGAGAGCAGACTGAAATCCAAAAGCCGAAAGCCGATGGCTATTTTGGCGTTTCCCCATTGTTACATCAAGCGATGCTAACGGCAGAGGATCGTTGGTTCTATTACCACTGCGGGATTAACCCTGTGTCTATCGTAACTGCGCTTTACGACAACATCAAAGCGGGGGAGGTCGTGCGAGGTGGCTCGACGATTACCATGCAGCTTGCACGGCTGATGGAACCGAAAGCTCGGAATATTCCCAACAAACTTATTGAGATGTTCCGCGCCCTCCAACTCGAACTGACATATTCCAAGTCTGAGATTCTAAACTTTTACTTTAATATGCTCCCGTATGGTGGCAATATCGTCGGAACCGGTGCGGCATCACGGCTTTACTTTAACAAACCGGAGCACGCTATTAGTCTCGGCGAGGCGGCACTCCTCGCAGCGATCCCGAACGCACCCGAACGCTTGCGGCCAGACAGGTTCCCAGAAAATGCAAAGCGGGCGCGAGCAAAGATACTCAACCGACTTCTTGAACGCCAACAGATCTCGGAAGAACAGTGGCGTGAAGCATTGCAAGAACCGATACCGACAAAACGATACGCACTTCCATTTAACGCGCCGCATCTCTCACGTATGTTGGTTAAGGGAAACCGACAGAACATAGCAGCCACAGCAGATGGCAAGATATACACAACGATAGACGCAAAGGTCCAAAAAACCGCTTCGCGCATCCTCAGCGAATATCTAAGTGCGTCGGCTGCTCGGAGTGTAGGTTCACAGTCCCATACTGCAAGTACAGGTGCGATCGTCGTTATGGATACCGAAACCCGGCAGGTCTTAGCGATGGTAGGATCGCACGATTTCTTCGACCAGCGTGCATTAGGACAGGTAAACGGAACGCTCGCGCCGCGTTCTCCTGGGTCCACGCTCAAACCTTTCGTCTACGCACTTGCAATCGAACAAGGCTTGATAACACCGGAAACACTGCTCTTTGATGTTCCTGTTAACTATGCTGGATATGAACCGGTCAATTACGACGGAACATACAACGGTTATGTTACTGCGCGCCAGGCACTCGCAGCCTCCCTGAATGTCCCTGCCGTAAATTTGAGTGCGCGCTTGAAAGACGTTACACTGCACGCTTTCCTCAAACAGGCGGGTGTCTCTACGCTGGCACCAGAAAAAAAGTACGGGCTCTCTATGGTTCTCGGTGGATGCGAAGTGAACCTGCTTGAACTGACCACCCTTTACGCAGGGTTGGCAAATATGGGTGAATTTCGCCCCTACCAAATCGTTGTTAGCCGTCAGCAAAGTAGTCGTCAGTTGTCAACCAGTCATCAGTCACAAGAGATTCTCGATCAGTCAACCCCCTCTTTAACTGAAAATCGAAAACTGAAAACCGATAGCTATCTTGCTGATAGCCGATGGTTGAAGGCTAAAGGCTATTCACAACGCCTGCTCCGCGAAGAGACGAGTTTCATTATAACGGAGATGCTCACGGCATCGCAGCTGCCCGCGAATACTGTTAAAAATCCAGAAGCCTTTGAAAGTACTATGAACCTACCGAAGATCGCATGGAAAACTGGAACATCTTATGGACATCGGGATGCGTGGTGTATCGGGTATTCACCGAAATTAACAATCGGTGTGTGGCTGGGAAACTTCAATGGCAAAGGCGCGCCGATGCTCAGTGGTGCAGACGCAGCGACCCCCATTGTATTCGCACTTTTCACTGCACTTACGGGACAAGATACACACCGTTGGTATACAACCCCTGAACAACTTAAGACGCGAGAGGTCTGCGCCCTTACGGGTGTCCTCCCTTCACCACACTGTCCTACCCGTAAAAGCGATGTCTATATTCCCGGCATATCGTCTGTTAAGACTTGTACGATTCACAAACAGGTTTATGTTGATACAGTTACCGGATACAGTCTCTGTTCACACTGCCGGAACCTTCCGCCAACAGGTCGTAATTCTAATGAGGCTATACAGAATTCACAAGTAGGGGCTGGGTTACCCAGTCCCTACACTGCAGAAACGGAGATATTTGAAGAGTGGCCCGCCGAAGCGGCGACTTGGTTGACAAAAAACGGGTTTGCTGTACCGGTGCTTCCAGAACATAATCCGCTGTGTACAGGCACTGTTGCAGGAACCGCTCCGGTCATTCTATCCCCAGCACAAGACACCGTCTACTATATCCGAGATGGCATCCCGATAGAAAACCAAAAAATACAGCTGTCCGCCTCAACCTCTAATCGGACACAGCAGCTATTTTGGTTTTTGGATGGCGAGTTGATTTTCAAGGGAGACGCGGAGCAATCGTACTGGCTCACACCTGTTAAAGGCGAACATGTAATTACATGCGTAGATGCTGAAGGACGCTCAGCAAGCCGCTCACTCCACATTTCATCTTTCTAAATCGTAAACGATGGTAAAAAAAGCAGTACTTGCTATTACGTTAATTGGAATTGGATGTGTCGGTTTTTTCGTCTTTTTCGTCGGTTACGAGGAAGACGAGAAAATGTCACAGGACATATTCTCTGAAGAACCCGCTTCAGCGGATACAGTGCCTGTTCAGCCGCAAGTTGAAACTAAAGATGTCCTCATCTATTGGACGAACAGATCCGGTAGAATTCGACGCATTCACTCCGGTAACTCAGACATTGAAGACCTCGTTACGGACGTATGCACGCCAATTGATATAGCATTAGACATTTCCGGGGGTCAGGTGTACTGGACGAGCGGTTGTAGGATTCAACGTGCCAACTTGGACGGTTCAAACGTTGAGGAACTTATTCCACCCAGTGAAGGAAGAAAGGAAGGCATTGCCCTGGATACTGATGGAAATAAGATGTACTGGACGGTCTGGAATGCTGCGACGAACAAGATCCAACGCGCCAACCTTGATGGTTCAGATGTTGAAGACATTATCGTCGGTTTGAAAAGCCCACGTGGCATCGCCTTGGATGTTCCCAATCGGAAAATGTACTGGGCAGACCTTGATGCGGGTAAGATTCAACGTGCGAACCTCGACGGTTCAGACGTTGAAGACATCATCACTGATCTACTGGGTCCAAACGGTATCGCTTTGGACTTGGAGAAAGATAAAATTTATTGGGCAGATGAGTTCAGTGGTAAAATTCAGTGTGCGAATCTCGATGGTTCAAACCTCAAGACGCTCTTTGTGAGATATGGTAGCCTTATCGGTACTGCCATGAGTATTCCCTTCGATATTTTAAATCTAAAAATATATTATGCGGACAGTCCGATCGGTATTGCCTTAGACATTTCGGGTGGAAAAATATATTGGACAATTCCACATAAATATAAGGTTCAGCGTGCCAACCTTGATGGTTCAAACGTTGAAGATGTCGTCACGGACAGTATACTAACTCTCGGCATTGCGGTGTCTACCGCCCCATAGTAGCAGCGAAAAACGTGGCTGTCCATTCCGTGGATAGACTTGCCCACTAATTTCATCCTCCCCGGATTGCAGCGATGGTCAGGCAGCCCCAACCGATAATAAACGCTAACCCACCGATGGGTGTAATCGCACCGAGCCACCGAACACCCGTGAGACTCAGCACATAGAGGCTCCCCGAAAAAATTAGAATGCCAGCGAAAAAGCACCATCCCGATGCAGTCGTGAGTTGGTTCTGCCACTGCGAGACCGCCCACGCCGCAGCGATGAGTCCGAGACTATGGTACATCTGATAACGGACGGCGATCTCAAACGTCTCAAGCATCTCCGGCGAAAGTTTTGATTTCAGTGTATGCGCCCCAAACGCCCCAAAAGCGACACCCAGCAGGCTCAAACCCGATCCGAGTGCGAAGAATAGATTTTGCATAAATACCTCCTTTTAAAGTAAATGGCTGTTAGCAGCCGGTTGTCTGCCAAGGGATTTTGAGAAAGATAACCTCTTTCCCAAAGTCGAAGCCAAATTCTATGCCTCACAGTTCACATCTTTGATTCTTGAACGGTCCTATTATAACTTAAATCCGACATCTGATGTCAGATGTTTTTTCACAAGAAGAACGCTAAAATAAATATTTTCTTGACTTTTTTGTTGCATAGTGATAGGATATAATTTTAACGGCGTAGTTCGCTCTATTCCGTATGGTTAACAGTAAAAGGAGAATTATTTGGACGTATGAAACAATACAGGACCGACGAAATCCGTAACATTGCAATTATTGCACATTCAGGAGCAGGTAAAACATCTCTTGTTGAGGCGATGCTTTACAACGGTGGCACCCTTGAGCGTATGGGCACCGTAGATAGCGGAACTTCTGCAGCTGACTATGCCGCTGATGAGATAGAACGCAAAACAACTCTCAACTGTTCAGTCTGTATCGCAGAATGGGAAGGAAACAAACTAAATATAATTGATACACCCGGCGCAGAGGATTTTTACGGGGACCTCTACAGCGTCCTCCGAATTGTCGACGCGGTCGTCGTTGTCGTCGATGCAACAACTGGGGTCGAAGGTGGAACCGAAAAGGTATGGGAGATCGCAGACACATATCAACTTCCACGTCTCATTTTTATCAATAAAATGGACAAAGAGAACGCCAGTTTTGAAAACGCACTCGCGAGCATCGAAGAAATTTTAGAGACCCGGGCTGTACCTATTCAACTTCCGATTGGAAAAGAAGACGATTTCGCAGGTGTTGTTGATGCCATACAGATGGCGGCTTACCTACAACCAGACGGGAACAAGCGAGCCTCAAAATCGGAGATTCCAGCAGAATTAGAGGCACAGGCTGAAGAGACCCGCGAAGCACTCGTTGAAGTCGCAGCAGAAAGTGATGACGAACTCATTGAGAAGTTCTTTGAAGGCGAACTCACGGAAGAGGAAATTCAGAACGGTTTACAACTCGGTATCTCTGAAAACCAGTTCACACCGGTACTCTGTGGGGCAGCATTGAACAATGTAGGCGTGCAACAATTGATGGATACGCTCGTGAATGGGTGCCCATCGCCAGCCGATGTCGGTGCAGTCAAAAGCGTCGAGAATGAAGACGAGACCCGTGAACCCTCGCCAGACACCTCGATGTCCGCTGTCGTTTTCAAAACGATAGCCGATCCGTTTGCTGGGCAATTGAGTTTTTTCCGAGTCTATTCCGGCACATTGCAAGCAGATACGCAAGTCAGCAATTCGACGCGCGGACAGGTCGAACGCCTCGGCAAAACGACATTCATGAACGGTAAGAATGCAATCAGCACGCCACACGTTGAAGCAGGCGATATCGGTGCACTCACGAAACTTGCCGAAACGCATACTGGCGACACGCTCTGTGACAGAGATGCTCTCATTAAACTTGCAGGTGTTGACTTCCCGAATTCAGTACTCTCTTATGCGATCCGTCCGACGCGTGAAGGTGATGATGAAAAATTAATGACCTCCCTCACACGTATGTCCGAAGAGGATCCGGCGTTTAGGATTGAACGGAACGAGAGCACGAAACAATTGCTCGTCTCCGGGCTCGGTGACTTGCACATCACAGTCAATCGGGAGCGGATGGCAGACAAATTCGGTGTTGAGACAGAGGTATCACCGCCGAAAATCCCGTATCGGGAAACGATACGTCGAAATGTTCGGGAGATCCAAGGCAGACACAAACGCCAATCCGGTGGTAGAGGACAGTTCGGCGATGTCACGATTAATCTCGCCCCCTTGCAACGCGGCGAAGGTTTTGAGTTTATTAACAATATCGTCGGCGGTGCGATCCCACGCAACTACATCCCTGCTGTCGAAAAAGGCATTCGTGAACGGATGGATAGAGGCTTACTTGCCGGTTTCCCAGTCGTTGACATCCAAATTGATCTTTATGATGGCAAATACCACCCGGTCGATTCTTCGGATATGGCGTTCCAGATCGCAGGTTCGATCGCTTTCGCTGCCGCTGCCGAACAAGCGGATGCCTGTCTACTTGAACCGATTATGAACGTCACAATCACGGTGCCGGAACAATTCATGGGAAACATCATCGGTGACCTCAACGGACGGCGCGGACAGGTGATGGGTGTCGAGCAGATCGGGAAAAAACAGGTGATTCAGGCAAATATTCCGCTTTCGGAGATGCTTCGGTATTCGATCGATCTCAAGTCGATGACGAGTGCCCGTGGCAACTTCACGATGGAATTCTCGCACTACGACATCGCCCCCGACGACATCGCACAGAAGGTCATCACTGAGGCAAAAACGGAAGAGGAAGAGTAGGTTATACTAAAATTCATTGCTGGCGAGGTGTTTTACTTGGGTAATCCTAAGAAACCTCGCCAGCTCTTTAACGAACCCAGGTATCACAGATGGCGTATAGCGATTGGACCCTGGAAACAGTAAAAAAAGCGTTTGAATTAGAAGAAGTCAACACAGTCGGTATCTTTTCTGACGTAGAACCGGTGGCTCCGAGTGCACATCTTACCACAACACTGGAGCGGAATGTCCCATTAGCTTTCGCTATGGGCACTGAAAAGGCAAAATCAGAACTGATTGTCTCCGCAGTGCTGGTTGAGCTCTGGGAGCACTTCGACCGAAACATCAGTTTTTTTTCGGGGATTGACTTTAATGTTGATGCCGAAAACGGCTTAACGGGGGTTTGTGATTTTTTGGTGAGCCTATCGTCCTCCCAATTTCATTTGGAGGCACCAGCCATTATCCTTGTTGAAGCGAAAAGGGACAATTTGACAGCAGGGCTCGGGCAGTGTGTTGCAGAAATGGTTGCCGCCCAACGTTTTAATACCGAACAAGGGAATGACATTCCTTGTGTCTATGGTACTACCACGTCAGGTATAGAGTGGGTATTTCTTAAGTTGGAGGAAAAGAAACTTCAACTTGACATGGCAGCCTACACAATTGAGCGGTGCGACAAAATCCTCGGCATCCTCGCCGGCATGGTGGCACAAAAAGCATGAGAGGCATAACAGTCAGAACGTCGACTATCAAATTCTAAAAACTGCGGATTCTGAAAAATCTTGTTTGCGAATGCAACTTGTTACAATCGCTTCTAAAATCGGACAATCAAAAAGTGAAACGGCTGATTACAATAGGTTGCATTTATATTTTATCGGCATTGAATGAGAATAGTCATAAAATAGACGAAACTGAGATATTGAGATTTAACTTCAATACCTTCGCCAATTACCTGAGTTTGAGTTGAAAGAGGTTATAGTCAATAAAACTATAAACGTCAATGTTAGAATAACAACCTCAGTTTCAGAACTGGTAGGTTCGGTTTCCTAACTGAACCGGATTTTACGCGGAACATTATAAGCAAAACCTTCTCCATAATCCAATATTCTAAATAAAAATAAACCCGTTGCTAATTTGTGTTAGCAGCGGGTTTATGCTTAAAGAAAGATTAGGAAATCCAATTATTACGCTTAACCATCCAGATGGAAGATCGCCATCTTCAATTCGGTCATCTCTTCTATGGCGTACTTCGGTCCCTCTTTGCCCATACCGCTCTCTTTAACACCACCATACGGCATCAAGTCCGCACGCCATTGTGTACCCCAGTTCACCATCAAATTGCCAGATTCGACCTCACGGACGAACTTCATTGCCCAATCAACGTTCTGCGTGAAAATCGCGGCACTCAATCCGTAGTTTGTATCGTTGGCGAGCGCAATCGCCTCGTCAATGTCGTTGACACGCGTCACACCGACAGCCGGTCCGAACACCTCGTCACAGGAAATTTTCATCTCCGGCTTGACGTTGGCGAGGATGGCAGGCGAAACAAACTGATCGTGTTTTTCGCCACCGGTAAGGAGTTCTGCACCGTCAGAGACAGCTTCCTGAATCCATTCAGCGACACGAGTCGCATCACCTTCTCGGATCATCGGTCCCATCCGTGTGCCTTCCGCGAGTGGGTCGCCGGTACTGATTTGGGCGACTTCCGCTTGGAACGCATCTAAGAAATCGCCGTAGATTTTCTCGTGTGCGATGACACGCTGTGTTGAAATACAGACCTGTCCAGCGTTAGAATAACCGGACGCTGCCGCGGCACGTGCAACTTTCTCAGGATCGGCATCAGGCATAACAATAAGTGGGGAATTCGATCCGAGTTCCATTGTGACACGCTTCAATCCCGCTACCTTACAGATATGTTCTCCGACATCACGGCTACCGGTAAAAGTAATTTTTCGGACGCGTCGGTCTGCACAGAGCGTATCCCCGATTTCGCCGCCGGGTCCCGTTACACACTGAATCGCTTCAGGCGGTGTGCCTGCCTCTAAAAAGAGTTCAACAAGTTTCAAGGCAGAGAGCGGCGTATCCGTCGCAGGTTTGATGATGATTGCGTTGCCACCAGCGATTGCGGGACCGGCTTTGTGGCAGACGAGGTGCAATGGAAAATTGAATGGACTAATACCGGCAACGATACCACACGGCATACGCACCGTGAAACCGAGTCTACCTTTGACACCGGGCGCGCCTTCAAGTGGGATTGTTTCGCCGGTTAATCGCTTTGCCTCTTCTGCGGAGAGCGCGATGATTTCGGAAGCGCGTGTCGCCTCTACCGTCGCCTCCGCCAAGATTTTGCCTTCCTCACGCGTGATAACTTCGGCGAGTTCATCAGCGCGCTCGACCATCAAATCCGCCACTTTCCGTAAGATTTCATAGCGTTCATAGCCGGTCATCCCTGCCATGATTTTCGCGCCGCGTTCTGCGGTCTGAATAGCGGTTTCAACGTCGCCCGCATCTCCTCTCGGGACAGTATCAACAACCGAACCGTCGAAGGGACTCAGTACGTCAATTTTGTTTGATTTATCAATCCAGTCGCCACCTACGTGCATTCGCATAATGTGTGTTCTCCGTTTCTACTTCGGCACCCGGTGCATAAGGCAGGCACAAGACAAGACCTGTTCCTCTCAACGGTGTACCTATTATTCACTTTTTCGATTTCAGCAAAGCCCAAGTTGTTGTCGCTTTTCCAACTGCCTCAACAGCAGCATAGTCAGCCAACCCGTTATCCATGACATCGTTAAGTTCGTCTTCAGAGAGAGCCTCGGTAAAAAATCCGACCTCGTCGAAAAGTCCAGTTGCTGCGACATCGCCGGGACGTGCCCCTATCCATATAGGCGATTCACTTGTATCCAACGTGCCGCCGCTCGGTTCCTCGCCATCCAATTTCCCATCAACGAACATCTGAACGTTTTTGCCGTCATAGACTTTAGCGATGTGGTGCCAATTACCATCAGCAATAATAGTTTTACCATCAATCCGTCCGACGTTTCCCTTGACGTGCCACATAAACACAGGATAATCAGCATCATGAATCCATATATCGAGATGTCGGACAAGCTCTGGTTCGGGCCAGACATCGCCATTCCGCCAGACGACATACTGCCACGATTTGGCTTCTAATTTTACCCATGCAACAAATGTATATGGATCGGAATTGAAAACGTCGTCATGATCAACACGGACGTAACTGTCACCCTTGCCGGGGAATTCCAACGCGCCGCCGAATTTACCGTTATTTACCCATTCAAGGGACCCTTTGATATCGCCGTCGTGTCCACTAACGACATCTTTGGCAACCTTTCCAGCGTTGTCATCAAAGAGCCAAGCACTCGCTAAACCGAGTTTCACGGCGTGCGCGGTAGGACAAAACACCATTGCGAGGGCTAACAAACTCAAAATAATTGTGAACGCCTGTATTTGGCAAACAGAAATTACTTTTTTCATTTCACTCTCCTTAGACGCGGCAATTGTCAAGCGCGTCCTCATTCAATTCAACCCCTAATCCGGGCCCATCTGGGACGGTTGCGTATCCATCAACAAGTGGAATCGTTGACGGCGTGACGAGGTCAAAAGCGCGCAATGCGTTTAGTGTGATTGCTGGCATGGTTGCATTCGGCATCACCGCAGCGAGATGCATGACGTAGGCGGTGGTGATACCGAGTCCGACAATCTGTATCCAAACGGGGAGATGCGCGGCGTTTGAAATCGTCGCCTCGCGTATCGCATTTGCAGCGCGCGAGTCGGGATAGGCGATAATAAACGAGTCGTTCATTCCTGCGCGAATCGCCTCAATCGGGTCCGGGTTTCCGAAATGGATCGTTATCGGCATATCGGTATGCCGCTTAATTTCTTGATAGCCCGCGATATCGGCTTGTCGAATCGGCGTTTCAAACGACTCTATATTGTAATCTTGGAGCTGCCGGACGACCTCAAGCGTCCGTTCCGGTGTCTCAAATGAATCGTTAGCATCAACGCGGAGTTGATAATCTTTCGGCACAGCATCGACGATCGCTTCGACCTGCTCAAGCACTTCAAACCACGGACGCGCCTTGATCTTATGGAGTCGATAGCCGAGTGCATAGGCGTGTTTCGCTTCTGCCGCCCACTCCTCTGGTGTCATATCAATGGACCAGTATCCGAACGCCGTCTTGTCGTGAACTTTTTCTCCTAAAAGTTGATGCACTGGCACCCGAAGTGCCTTACCCATGATGTCATAAAACGCCTGCTGCAACGGTGTCGGTGCCCAACCGTTCATAAACTCAAACGGGTTTCTACCGATATAGCGTTGAACGACTTCATCCGACTGGCGCGAACCGTCCCCTATCCCGACAAGTCCAACATCGGTATGGACTTTGTAGACGTGGTCAATCTGGTAAAGATTGCGACGGGTCATCAGTTCGTTTACGCCTTCATGATACGGCACTTTTACTTTGATAACATCAATCTGTGTAATCTTCATAGTTGCTCCCACATCTGCTCATAGGTTTTTCGGTGCGCTTGGCAAGCCCAAGAATCACCGTGAATTACTCATCACGCCGGATCCAACTGACGACATCTTCTGCTTCGCCTGTACCACCTTCGACACCATCACTCCCGAATGAGATGAGATCATAACCGTACCGGTCATGTATGCCAGGACGGATATAGACGTACGGGTTTCCCCAAGGATCTTCCGTAATCGGAATTTGGATGTAGGGTTCAACCCAATTTATAGGTATCGGTGGTGCTTCAGGCTGTTCCCAGAGCGCCTTCAAGCCTTGTTCGGTTGACGGATAATCGCCATTATCTTTGGCGTATCTATCAAGAGCGATACCGAGCGTTTCGATGTCGGTATCGGCTTGTGCCTGTAGTGCCCGACCCGCTTGCCCAAGCAACCGAGGTGCGAAAAGCACAGCAGCAATGACCACAAGGACGATAACGACAACTAAGATTTGTATGGATGTTAATCCTGCTTGTTTAGAATCAATTGATTTCACGCATTCCTCCGCGATCTTCCGGAAAATCGGGGTTAGACCCCTTCCACAACTGGCATAGCAAAGACCAAATCGCTATCAGTCGTCAGTTTAAAGCAATTATGACTTTTAGAGGCTCGACAACTGAAAATTGACAACCGATAATTTCCTTTAGTTTATCACATCTCCGAAGTTGTGTCAATTAAAAAATCGCTTGACAGACCGCACCACGCGTCATATAATAATCTACTACAAGTTAACAACGATCTGGCGAGAAATGAAAACAGGGAACTAATATCAATTCCATCGGAAAGGCTTTAAAGACAGTACTAAGGTAAAAATATGACTCCACCGAAGAAGGTCCTTGTTACAGGTGCTACTGGACAGATTGGCTACATGACCTACAAACAACTGAAAGAACAGCCAGAAAAGTACGATGCTTATGCGCTCGACTACAAACGGGAGCCGTCTGTTCGGGTTCCGCAGTCATGGACGCTCGAAATCCCTGATGAAAAATTCATACTATGCAATATTGCCGATTTTGATCAGGTGTCCCAAGCCGTTGAAGGTATGGACGTTGTCGCGCATCTCGCCGCGGATCCGAGTGGAGAGAGTTGGGCAAGTTTACTGAACAGCAACATCATTGGAACTTACAATGTCTTTGAAGCGTGCAAAATCGTTGGTGTTAGGCGTATCGTCGCTGCCAGTAGTATTACAGTCTCACAGGGACATCGCCAGCAAGAACCGTACAAGGCGATGATGGAACGTCGACACACAGACATACCGGACGACGTTGAGATGATTACACCGGATATACCGGCAGAACCGAGAAGCCTATACGCCGCAACCAAAGTGTGGACGGAGTCTCTGGCGCGAACTTATGCGCATCGGCACGGGTTATCGTGTATCTGCGTCCGCATCGGTCAAGTCGAGCGAGATCGTCCGCGTCCACCACAAGGTGCCGACATCTACGTGAGCCAACGAGACATCGTTCAGATATTCGAGCGGTGTATCAATGCCGATGATAACTTGCGATTTGAGATTTTCTACGGTATGTCGAACAACGACTTCCGTTGGGTGGACATCTCAAATGCGCAGCAAAAAGTAGGGTTCGTCCCAGAAGATCGAGCAGAGAATAATCACGATTATGATGCGTGATTATAAAAAAAAAAAGAGGCGTAACCCAAATCCTAAATCTACAAAACAGTGGAGGAACCTCGGAATGGCGAAGACGGTATGCATTGTCGGAACAATGGACACAAAAGGCATAGAATTTTCATTCATCAAAACACAGATCGAATCAGCCGGAATCTCAACGTGTGTTATCAACACAGGTATATTGGGAGAACCTCAGTTAACACCGGACATTTCTGCAGACGAAGTCGCACAAGCTGGCGGCTCATCTCTACAAGCTTTGAGAGATGAAGGCGACCGAGGGAACAGCGTCACCGTGATGGCACAAGGTGCCGCAGCACTCATCGCTGAGAAACATGCTGCAGGCGAGATTGACGGGATCATCTCACTCGGTGGCTCCGCAGGAACTACCATCGGAACGACAGCGATGCAGGCTGTTCCGGTCGGTATTCCAAAAATTATGGTGTCTACACTCGCATCAGGCGATACGAGTCCTTACGTACAATCAAAAGATATTTGTATGATGTATTCCGTCGTAGACATCGCTGGCATCAACCGCCTGTCCCGACAGATTCTCGCCAATGCTGCCGGTGCAATTGTCGGGATGGTGAACGCAGAAGTCCCAGAGGCAACAACAGACAAACCGTTAATCGCAGCGACGATGTTCGGTGTAACGACCCCGTGCGTCACAAAGGCGAGAGAGATTCTTGAAGAAGCCGGCTACGAAGTTCTCGTGTTCCACGCGACCGGCACCGGCGGACAAGCGATGGAAGATTTAGTGAAAGGCGGTTTTCTCGTCGGCGTATTAGACGTGACGACAACTGAACTCGCTGACGAATTAGTAGGTGGAATTCTGAGTGCCGGTCCCGATAGATTAGAAGCGGCTGGACAAACGGGTTTGCCACAAGTTGTCGCACCCGGGGCATTGGATATGGTGAACTTCGGGCCGCCAGATACAGTGCCGGAAAAGTTCAGCGATAGGCTGTTCTATCAACACAACCCGACAGTGACATTGATGCGGACAACCGCTGAAGAAACTGCCGAACTCGGACGCATTATGGCACGCAAATTGAGCGAAGCACAGGGACCCACAACGGTTATTATTCCAATACAGGGCGTATCGGCAATCGATAAAACAGGACAACCTTTTGATGCACCCGAAGCACGGGAGGCGTGGCGCGAGAATCTAAAGGCACACATCGGTGACAATGTTACGATCATCGAAATGGACGCCCACATCAACGACGACGCATTTGCAATAAAACTTGCAGAAACGTTATTGAACAGCATACAGTAGAGAGGACAAAATGGCGAGAACTTACAGAACACTCACTGAAGCAGATGTTAACCACTTCATTGAGAAGGGACACATTATCCTACGAGACTGTTTTCCACGCGAATTGGCAGAAGAGTGGCGGGCGTTTGCCTTTAAACGTCTCGGTTATGATCCAGACGATCCGGCGACTTGGAAGGAACCGCGCATTCACATGCCATCTATGAACCGAGTGCTAATTGAAGATGTTGCCCCGCGAGCATGGCATGCTATCTGCGATCTACTCGGCGGCGAAGACAGGATTATCACCCCCCGCGGAAACAACGCAAGACCCGGTTGGAGTGATGGTTTTATTATTAACTTTGCGTTAGGTGCGGACACACCGTGGCAGCCGCCTTCACCGGAAGTTTGGGGGTGGCATAAGGATGGCGACTTTTTCCGTCATTTCCTTGACAGTCCAGAGCAAGGATTACTCACTATCGTTGTCTGGTCAGATATTTACCCACAGAGCGGCGGGACATTTGTGGCGTGTGACTCCGTCCAACATGTTGCGCAGTGGTTATATGAACATCCAGAAGGGTTGTTACCCGGTAATGGTTTTGGTAGACTTATTGGAAAGTGTAAGGATTTTGTAGAAATTACCGGAAATGCCGGAGATGTCGTGCTGTTACATCCGTTCATCTTGCACGCTCCTTCACAGAATCCGTCGGGTCGCGCCCGTTTTATCACAAACCCACCGGTTGCGCTTAAAGAACCGATGAATTTCAACCGTGAAAACCGAGACGATTTTTCACCAGTGGAATTGGGTGTTCTGCACGGATTGGGGAAAGACCGTCTGGATTTCAAGCCGACAGCACCGCGGGAACGTTTAGTCCCGGCGCGCGTTCAGCGTCAAAAGAAGATGTTGGAAGACCAGAAGAAGCGGCTCGAAATGGAATAGGTTTCACAAAAAAGGCGATTGCGTATGAGCCAGTATGTCGGCTTGCGCAATCGCCTTTATGTATGCCTTGGTGTTGTTTCCAAAATGTTATACACCTCCTAAGCCTGTCTATTCAATGAGTCCAAGTTGTTGACATGCCCGCTTGAGTTTGATTTCAACTTGGTTGACTAATTGGCTGACACGCCCTGGACTGAGATGTAAAACTTCGGCGATGTCAGTGTTTCGCAGGTCCTCGCGAATGCAATTGAAAACCTGTTGTTCACGCGGTGTTAACTCGTTTAGAAGTTCAGGGAGCGCGCGTTCAAAGTTAGCGACCGAGATATCCCAAACGAGTGTGTCAACAAAGGATTCGGTTGTAGGATCCGGCGTGCGTGACATGAACGCCATATCCGAGTCGGCTTCCGTATCTGCTGCGTTATGCATATCGGACACTCTGATGGGTTCGTGGCTTTCGCGCCCATGATGGATGAGTTCTTTTCGTCTCGCGTTCGTGAGACTCACACAGATACGCGGACGGATGAAGGTCCCGAAGCTTGCACAGCTTTCGTGTGCCGGATCAAAAGCGGGCCCCTTTTCGAGCAACGTGATAGAGGCGATTTGTAGCAGGTCATCTCGGAAAGATGGAAGTGTCGGTGCGACGCACGCCATGCAGTCTGCGCATCGGTTCAGGTCGGGGAGTAGGCGTTTGATGTTTTCATTATCAGGGTAAAAAACGCCGTTATGTTTGAAAGGCGGGCAACTCGTTCCCTTGTTTTGGCATTTTAATTTCATTGTCCTATGTTTCTCCTTGAGACAGATAGAGCAATTTAGTAAGAAAGTCGCGATTCGGAGATCGGTCCTACTGCTTTGCCCTATCTGGTGAGAGATATACTTTATAAAGACCATTTTTCTAAGCCGTTTTCGTGCAAAATATGAAAAAACAAGAAAAATTATGAACTATAGGCTATTTTTCGACTTTTATCTCCACCCACTGCTTAACCTGTTTTCCTTTGGGAGAGACGGGGAGAGCACCAGATACCCAGTGCGGGTCGAACTCTTTATGAGGCGTGTCTGTGATTTGTGTAATCTTCCCGCTGGGATTACGATACCTATAGATATCATAATTTCGGACGTTTGTGAGGTTTTGCAGTCCGTTTTCCTCGGCGGCGAAAAGTATCTCGGTACCATTGTTCCCCCAGTGTGCGGAGTAGATGCGCCAATCTTTTGGGATATTGAGTTGTTTAGGGTTTCTGCCGCGCTCGTCAACGATGATCAGATGATTGGCAAGTCTCACGACGCGGGCGGGTTCAAACCTGAGATGTGCTTCATAATACATGACGTGTTGTCCGTTGGGTGACCAACGAGGCGCGTATTTTGAGATGACGACATCGCCGTTGAGATGGGGTTGTGGCCCCTTGAGGAAAGGACGGGTTTTCTTGCCGTTTACATCTGTGATATAGATATGTCGTCCACCACCTGCGATGATCTGCTCGTGGAGGATATGTTGTCCATCGGGGGACCAGTTCGGGGCGGATGAGTAAGCCTCACCTGCCTCGTTTTTCGTCAGTTTTCTGATCGTCCGACTGGCGATCTCCATAATATGGATCTCTCTATTTCCACTTCTGCTGCTCGAAAAGGCGATGTGTCGTCCATCGGGGGACCATGTAGGACTTCCATCATTTTTCGGGTGAAAAGTGAGGCGGCGTTCGTTGCTACCATCGACATCCATGATGAAGATATCAAGTTGTTGTCCTTCTCCTCCCAGATCTCGCCTAAAAAGGATGTGTTTGTGATCCGGGGACAAGAGAGGATCGTACTCCGAGATTAGTGTGTTTGTGAGTTGGCGGATGTGACTGCTATCATCGTTCATGATATAAATATCGCTTCGCCCAGTGGGGCTAGCTCTGAAGATGATGGTTGCTGTCGCAATGTTCGGTAATGTTAGTATTGCCATTGATAGTAAGAAAACTTTAACAAGGCAGCGTGTGTACATCAACATCATAGTTTCACTCCCACGGTGCCTTGTAAGGGCGACACATAGTGCCGTCCCTACAAGGCGGATGAAAGCGGGGCTATTAGTCCTCAGTAATCTCAAACTCCGAGCTTTCGTTTGCCTGAACGTTCAGCCTACCGCCCAGTCTGGAAGCCCTGATAGCGGTATATGCCTCAATGATATATTCACCTTTGGGCTGTCCAGCACAACTTACGCCCTGTGAGCCGCTTTGAGTTTTATACCCAGGATTTGCTGTGACAGTACTCTGTTCGTCAGTGGTACTTCTGTCAACCCTTCTTGTATCGGTAATTTTACCATTTTTGTCTCTGGCACGAATCTCTTGAACAACGTGCTGGAACTCGTAATCGTAGGAGATCTCATCGCCAGTATAGTTAAAGATTTCAAGCGAGTGGCAGCTTGAAGTCCTTTGGTTATCAGGATTGTAACTTAGAGAGTTAACTTCAACATTTCCCCAGAGACCTGACAGAGTCCCGGAACCCCCTTTGCCCTCTGATGCCCCAAGGCAGTTTTTGGAAACAATGGTAAAAACACTGACTGTCAGTAAACTGGCGATGATCGTTAGCAGCTTGAATGCGGTCCTCATTTTACTTTCTCCTTTTTCTTGCTCCGTTAAGTGGAGCAGGATGCTATGAACGGATAAAAATCAAATTCATCAAGTCTCTCTGTTGAAACTTGATTAGCCTGTTATTGTATATATATACCTGAAAAGGAGAAAGTTTAGGGTACTTACGCATTTTTTTTAAATTTTTTCAGATGGTGCGCTTAAAGAGCGAGTTTTTTGTCAGAATTCAGCATCATAAAAAAAAATGAGAGTGGTTTATGACAATATGCAAATTGTATGCCATCCACAATTCTATAGGAAATCGGCAAATTTCGACGCGTTCCTGATGTAATTTGTGCTGCACTGTTCATTTATTGAACATTTTTGTGGTAACTTTTACAACGACTGATACACCCAAAAATGCAGAAAAATAAAAAGGCAGTTGCTCGTCAGTTATATTACTGAGTCAAGCAACCGCCACTGCTTATGGAGTGCAATGCGATGATTAACGATTGGTAAAGAGAACTTTGTAGCAATTCGGCGTGTTCTACGTCCGACACATTGGCAATCAATAATTTCGCTGGTTCCGAAAGTTGGTATGGTTTCAAACCTTGCCGCGGATTGGATATCCGAAACGTAACACCAAATTGGGACGACCTACAGGTGCATTCTGTCCCACCCAATCTACAATCTAAGCAAAAACCGATCAGAAACCCAATAGTTTAAAAATCAAACTGGGTCCGGTTTTGATGGCATGCCTTGCCCTTGCCACGAATAACATCCGCCCGATGCCATTTATTGACAGCGCGGCAGATAGCATCACTTTCACCAAGATGTTGTCGCAGCTCGGATTTTGTAAACCAGTCGCATCCATTTTTTGCGAGCCTATCAAGGTCAAGGTCATTATCCGAAAAACCGTAGATCCGGCAAATACCGTCTTCCGCTTCAACATCTTCGATGTAGGACATCCACGACACCTCTAAACCGAGTTGTGTTTGGGTAATCTCTTGTAGCGATCCGATGCGTGCGCCGACATCCCAACCGACAAGCTTCTCTTCTTCCCAACCTTCACCACCCGGTAACTCCCAACCGGCTGTTTCAGCATCGCGGTGCAGTAAGAACCGCGGTGCTTGTGTTGATGTATCCTCAATGAGCAGGCGCGTCGTCGTCATCGGCTTGTCAAAACAGACAGGTATAAGACGTTTACCGTCATCGCTTAATGCATCCAGTGCCGCGAGATTATAAGGATAATATCCGGCTGCGGGGGGTGCGTTCACCGCACAATATTTATTAAAAATACCGCATCGGTCTTCAGTCGTGGTTCCCGCAGGTGCTTTATGCCAGACATGCTCATTGACGACAAGTAAATCGCCTGCCTTGAGTTCCGGATCAATGAAGGGTGCCAATTGTTCGGCATCGGGACGGTTGAGGTCCAAGATGTGCGCGTCTGGGTCGATCACCCGCGTCAGTTTATGTGATTTGGGTGCCACAAGAAAGGGACCGTATTCCGAATCGAAATCGGTCAGCGGAATGATCGCAAACACCCAATTCATTGATGAACCGACGGGTCGCCAGCGTTTGTAGTCGCAATGTGCGCCGGCACCTTTATCGCCGGGTGTCCGTAGATAGGCCACATAAGCGGTGAGGTACGCGGGTTGACCGAGTGCAGCTTCGACTGCACCAACAACCGTCGGATGTTCGGCAATAGCAGTGAGTCCGGGGTCAGCGAGTCGGTTCCCGCTGACGGTGTATTTCGCCGGTTGCGGATACTTAAGCCTTGATGGATAAGCATCGCGTATCACCTCTTGTTGGACAATGCGCCGAAGTTCATCCGCTTCCTTAGCGGATAAAGCGTTACGCACAATCAGGTACCCGTCTTCATGGTAATCGGCGACCTGCTGTTCTGTGAGAGATGATGTTATCGTTGTCGTCATAACGGGAGCTCCTTCTGATTGAATTCTCCGCTACGGGTTGGCAGTTCCGTTTAACAGGCGATATATTACTTTACCTTAATGACAACAAGCGTTATATCATCTGCTTGGGGTTCTCCGTCCGCCCACGCCGTACTTGCTTTGAAGATATGGTCAATAATCGTCTTCGGGGATTGATCCGCGACCTCTTTAAACAGTTCTTTCGTTTTGGGATAGTCTAACATTTCGTTTTCAGGGTTCAACATCTCCGGTAGTCCATCACTCATGAACAAAACAGTATCACCGCTTTGGAGTTGATAGGATGCTTCTTCCCGCTCGGCTCCGATGAACCCGCCTAACGGCATCCCTTCAAGGAGTACCTCTTCAACAAGGTTTTCGTCTGATCGATAGATGAGGACGGGTGGCATTCCGGCAGCTGTAAGCGTTAGTTTGTTGCCGTTGAACTTACCGAGTGTCATCGCCATATACAACCGTTTCAGGTTCATACTCTTAACACCTTGTGAGATCCGTTCAAGTATTTCTAAGTTCCCTGCCTCAAGTGCCGATGTCTTAAAAAGGCTCTTAACTGCAGACACAACAAGCCCGGCATTCATGCCGTGTCCTGTTGCGTCGCCAACTGCAAGGGTAAGTTGTCCGCCCTCAGTGAGATTATAGTCATAATAGTCGCCCCCGACCTCTGTTGCAGTGCGCATTTCAAAAGCGATATCAAGATTAGGAAGTTGAGGCGCGGTCTGTGGCAGCATTGATACTTGGAGTTTACGTGCTTCTTCCAATTCCTCTGTTTTACGGGTATTTTCCACCTCCAAGAGCTGCCGCTCAAGGACCTCCGTTTCAAGTTTCCGGTGTGTTCGCGAGAAATTCCGAGCGAGATAAACCGACATGGAAAAAAGCGGGGCGAGAATGCTGGCAAGTAAACCGATGCGCCAGTTAATTGTATAGCCCGCTCGTGAAACGATATCGCCAAGCACAAACGTTAAGATGAAAGGCGAGAGCGATCCGAGTCCAAAAATCCACGCGCCATCTTTCTTCTTAAAGATAGCAACGATAATCACCCGTGCCATCTCTAAAAACGTGAACGATGTAAAGATGAATAAAAGTGAAACCGCAGCGACCCCGACGTTGAAGTGAATCTTGGTCTGATCAAACAGTCCCAGACTCCCAGGGGCCCTCTCGGTAAAATCAAGGTTAAATAGCGTCACACAGACGGTCACAATCCATCCAATAAGAAAGAACCAAAAAAGTTTCGGCAACTTTGGATAAAAGAGCGTGTAGAGAAATAACAGTCCTGATAAAAACATCAACACATAAACACAGAAAAGGAGTCGAAATAGAAACAGAATCTGTGTTACACTTGTCGCGAACAGAATAAATTGGAAGGTCAGAAAAACTAAAGCACCGATGCTCCCTGTCGAAATTGCGAAATAGAAATTTTCCCTTGCCCGTGGGTAAAAGATAAATAGCAAGAGATGCTGCAGCATTAGGAAGCCCGCGACCGCCGCCCACACCATCTGAATAGTGGTGCCTTCGTTAACAAGGGTAATACGCCTTTTAATGTTCGGATTTAGAGGCGCGAGTTTAAGCTCGAAACCGAACATTATTGCTGACTCATGCAAAGAGAAATTAGAATACCGCACTGCGATGAGGTGGTCAGTTTTGCCGGAAAACGAAATTACTTGTGGATCGCGTTCCCAATAAGGCTCCTCTTCTCCGTTCTGCGTCCCTACAGTACCAAATTTATAAATCAAATCCCCATCAAGATAGATTTCAGAAGCACCGACTTGATACGTCACTTGGAGTGCCAGCGGCATATTCCAAAGTTGCTCATCCGGAACAGACAGACGAAGCCTGAACCAACCAATGCCGTCCCATCCACTCTCAGGTAACCTATCTTGGAACAACAATGTATCGGCAGATTCCCAAGTGGCATCATTAAAAGTAGGACTTGCCCATTCCGGATTATCGCCGGAATGATATTTCCAAGACCCCTGTAAATTGGTGCCTGTCTCCACAGCATCCAATGTCAGAATACGTACAGGCGTACCGGGTATAGGTTCACCATTTTGTGCAAGTGTAGCGGAGATGAAGCCGAATGTTGCTACAATGAGATGAAATATTAGAACCAACTTGTGTTTCATTTTAACACTTCTTACAGTAAGTTTTGGCTTTCAAGCTGCGCCAAAAGGGGATGCTCCAAAACGGATGCGACTTCCAGCCAAGCCTCTCGGCTATTCTCACGCGAAAGGTCTGGGGTGAATCCAAAATCGAGATAGAGTTTGACTGCCGGAATTCGTCTGGTTGAAGTATCAAGAAAACAGCGTTCGTGGGACTGTCTGAGACGTGTCATCGCCACTGACATCATCGGCTTGGAGAGTCCACGTCCTTGATAGTCAGGATGAATCGCCACCCAATGGATCTGTCCCCAATCTGTGCCATCTATATCGGGTTGCCACCACGCTGTGATTGTCCCAATCTCCTCACCCGCGTCCGTCGCGAGGAAAAAGCTCCGCTCCTCCATCGCCGAAAGATTGCGTTTAAATTGGCGGTCAAAAAGTCCGTCATCAATGTCGATGTAGGGTTCCGCCGCTTTCTGAATCCGCGTCCAGATATGCCCTTCATTCCGACGATAATTCCGGATCACAAACCCTTCTGGAATAGGGAATTCTGGGATATTCTCCATGTTCTCACGAATCATTCTGACGCTGTAGTTTTTCATCATTGGGTGCGGGTTTTTTGGCAGATCATGTTTGAAAACTTGCTTTTGTGCAAGTTAATATAGCAAATCATGCATAGAAATGGCAAGGATATTTTGAGCAGAATTGATTTGATTTTTGCGGGAGCGTGTGGTATCATTTATCTATCATGGAAAAGACCTCTGCCCGCATCCCAATTTATACAATAGGCTATGGAAGTCGTTCGATAGCCGAACTCATTGAAGTGCTACACCAGCATGAGATCGCCTATCTCATTGATGTCCGGTCTGCACCGTATTCCCGCTACAAACCTGAATTCTCCAAGGAACCTTTAGCAAATGAATTGGCACAACACGGTATCCGCTACGTGTTCATGGGAGATTCACTCGGCGGTAGACCTGACGACGAAACGTGTTACGTCAACGGGAAAGTCGATTACGAAAAGGTCAAAGCCACAGAATTCTATCAGCGTGGGATTGAACGGCTGCACACAGCCTTTTTACAACAACAATCCGTTGTCCTGATGTGTAGTGAAGGAAAGCCGGAAGAATGTCACCGATGCAAACTTATCGGCACAACCCTTATGAAGGATAATATACCCACCATTCACATCGATGAGAACGGTGAGCAATTGACGCAGGAGCAAGTTATTGAACGCTTGAGGGGCGGACAATTGTCACTGTTTGGTGAAGATACATTTCACTCTCGGAAAAAATACTCGTAATTTGATGCCCTATGAAGAAAATCAAAATTGTCACCATCGGTGTATACGGCTTTGACGAAACAGGCTTTTTCGACGCTTTAGGCAAAGCAGCGGTTGATACATTCTGCGACATTCGTAACCGACGCGGTGTACGTGGTGCAACTTACGCATTCGCCAACAGCAAGCGGTTGCAAGCACGGCTTGCAGAACTCGGTATCCGATACATCTATCGTAAGGACCTCGCTCCGACGCAAGCCGTTCGCGACAAACAGGCAGCAGCAGATAAAGCGACAAAAACGGCTAAACGCAAACGCACCACCCTTGGAAAAGCATTCATTGAAGCCTACCACACAGAATGCCTTGACGTGTTTGACCCGCAAAGCCTGCTGGACGAACTGGAATCGGATGCGAGAGTTGTCGCCCTCTTTTGTGTCGAAACGGCACCGGATGCATGTCACCGCTCCTTAGTAGCAGATAAATTAGCGAAAACCTTGAATCTGGAGGTTGAGGACATTCTACCATGAGAGTTTTAATTGTTGCGAAAACCCGAATGGGTAGTGGCGCGTGCATCGGAGCGATTACAGAGACAGGAAAAAGCGTCCGACTCATCCCATTTAACGCTGACCCACATGATGGCGCAAACAGCGAATACAACGTCGGCGATATTTGGGAGATTTCCGCCGAACCGGTTCCAGAAACAGAACTCATCCCACCACATAACGAAAATATTGTTGTCTATAAAAAGCAGCGTCTTCATACCAAAAAAGATACAAAAGATTTAGTAAGTGCTATTGAACTTTTAATGCCGCCGAAAATAGGAGATCCACGCGAACTTTATGACGGTTTGTTGAAAACCACAAGTAGCGGTTCGCTCTACATCACCCTGCAAGGTGATATTCCATCTTACAGTACTGTGTTTTGGAGGCCGGATCAACCACTTACTCGTGATACAGAACGGCGGCGAATACGATATCGCTATCCCACGAAAAATGGCGGTTGTACGCTCACCTTCGTCGGTTTCCAAGAACCGCTTGAGACAATTCCTGCAGGTATGCTCCTGCGTGTGTCGCTGGCACATCGCTGGAGACCAGCAGATCAGCCCGATGCTGAAGAACGGCACTACGCACAGATCTCCGGCTGGTTTCTTGAAGAAGTAGAACAGACGCAATCGGAACGTCCGAGAGACCAAGAACAGCCTTCACCACCAACTTCGACGCAAACCCCCTTAGATATCCTCACAAACGTTTTCGGACATGAACAGTTCCGTCCATTTCAGGAAACTATCATCAACCACATCCTAAAAAGACAAGATGCGCTGATCGTTTTACCGACAGGTGGCGGAAAATCACTCTGTTATCAATTGCCTGCTCTCATGTTTGAGGGTGTGACAGTTGTTGTTTCACCCCTAATTTCACTCATGCAGGATCAAGTGATGCAACTCCAAAATCGTGGTATCCGCGCAGCGTTTCTCAACCATACCGTCGGAAATACAGAATACGTCGCCACGATGCAGCACGTCAGGCAGGGCGAAATCAAACTGCTTTATGTTGCTCCTGAAACGCTCGTTCGCCCCGAAATACTTGTCATGCTTGAGGATTCAGATGTTGCCTGCCTTGCGATTGATGAAGCCCATTGCATTTCGGAATGGGGACACGACTTTCGGCAGGAATATCGACAACTGGTCTCCATTCGCGAACGCTTCCAAAAAGCCGTTTGCGTCGCCTTAACAGCTACTGCGACTCCGCGGGTTCAAAACGACATCAAAAAATTACTCAAATTTAACCAAGGAAATGAGTTTATAGGCAGTTTTGACCGAGAAAATCTATTCATCGCTGTTGAACCGAAAGTTGAATTGCTCGAACAGACGCTCGCGTTTCTTAATAGGCATAGCGGCGAATCTGGCATTATATATTGTCAAACCAAGAAGCAGGTTGAATCGCTCTGTCGTAATTTAACCGCCAGACGCATCTCAGTGCGTCCTTATCACGCAGACCTTGATAACGCAACCCGGAAACAAAATCAAGAAGGATTTCTTAAAGGCGACATCCAAGTGATCGTCGCCACAATTGCGTTCGGCATGGGAATCGATAAGGCGGACGTACGTTTTGTTCTACACGCTGGTTTGCCTAAGGAACCCGAATCTTACTACCAAGAAATCGGTCGCAGCGGTCGCGATGGACTTCCAGCCGAATGTCTCTTGCTATTTAGTTACGGCGATGTTGACACCATCAATCACTTCATCAATCAAGGCGCGCAATCCGAAAAACAGGGACGACTGGAGAGATCGCAAACACTGATTTCGTGGGCAACGTCAATAGCGTGTCGTCGAAAAGTGTTATTAACTTATTTTGGTGAGCAATACGAGCAGGAAAATTGTGGGATGTGTGACAACTGCCGCAAATCAGAAATGGAGCGTATTGACTTAACAGTGCCCGCCCAAAAATTTCTTTCCTGTGTCCTCCGGACAGAAGAACTATTCGGGGAAGCATATATCATTGATGTCCTACGCGGATCAAAACAGAAAAAAATTCTTGATAATAGACACGACAGCCTCTCTACTCATGGCATCGGCATAGAATACAATAAGACGCAGTGGCGATATTTGTCTCATCAATTCCTCCAACACAAAATCCTTGAGCGAGATGCACAGCACGGCAGCCTCCGCGTAACTCAGAAAGGCTGGGGAGTCCTCAATAGCAAAGATAAATTTTGGGGATTTTCGGTGGAATCGGTAGATATTCTCACATCCGAAGTGTCCTCTGAATATGCTTCGGAACTCTTTGAATTACTTCGGGCTGAACGAGACAGAATCGTTGAGGTCGAGGGCGTAGACCCTAACGCGGTTTTCCACGATAAAGCACTGCAAGCAATGGCGACCTATTTTCCGACATCTGAGGAATCTTTCAGACTGATGCCCAGTGTGGGACCCTCAAAGTCTAAAAAATATGCTGATATCTTCTTGCCGATCATTCGTGATTATTGCAAGGAACACGAAGCGAAGCCGGTAGAAAGCACAACGAAAACAGTGAACACTCATCAACGAGCGCCCGAAGAACCAACCCCATACGTGCCGGAACTTTTTGAGCGACTTCGAGAAAAGCGCAAAACAATTGCCGACGAGGAAGGAGTTTCTGCGTTTGTCATCTTTTGGAACAAGACGCTGGAAGATATGGCTACCTATTTCCCGCAAACCAAAGAAGAGTTCATGAAAATTCATCGCGTGAGTCCAGCAAAAGCTGAAAAATACGCAGATGATTTTCTGCCGATCATCCGTGCGTACTGCGAAGAACACGGTATTGATTGAAGGCTCTTTCTACTGCATCCCAGAAGCACTTTGCATTTTTGAAGGCAGTTCTTGCATCACAGGAATAACGTAACTCCGAATCGTCAAACCCTCTATCGTTTCTGTCTCTACTCGCGGCTTCGGGGCCTGCCGGTGATCGAAGACAATATAGTGTCCTTCTGTTAAACTTTCATATCTAAAATATGCTGCAAGCTGCTCTTTACCCGCCTGATAACGATTGTCGCCTCTCCATATTTTCGTTTCCACGATATATTTTCTCTGGTTGTAGGTAATAATGACGTCCATCCTACCGCGGCCGGTTTGTACTTCAATATGCATAAAACCGCCGATAACTTTAACAAACTGATCGAGATATGCAAGCAGAAGATGTCTGCCAACCGATTCTTTTGGCGTATCAGGGACTTCCAGAATTTTGAACCCTGCCCGTGCAATGAAATCTCGGAAATTATCAAGCAACGCCCCCATATCAATCTGCCCTATGGGTGTAAGGTAATCAAGGAAACCTTCACGAGAGTCTTCATGTAAGTACTCATCTTCCAGACCGTTCACGACCGCCTTGAATGCCTGTAGAATGCAATACAGATAAATCGGATTCACTATTTCGCACATACCGTCAGCACCTCTGGCAATGACCCCGTAGGTAGCAAGTTCACTGATAATGTCACTCCGTAGATTGAAATCAACACCGTCATCGCGCGCCATAATCCGCATCAACAGGTTTTCAAAACGTGGATCCTTCCGAATATTAGTAAGCAGATGTGTGAAGTTAACATTATCTTCCTCAAGGAGTTGTGCGTGTGCCTCTGAAAAGTGCGCCATCGTAATGGGTTCACTTTTCGGAAGGTCCAACTCTTCGGTAAGAATCTGCGCGAATCGGTTGACAAGGAGAGGTTGCCCAGCGGTCTGCTTATGGATAGCTGCTATAACTTCTGGGACAAAAACTTGTCCGACCTCGTCCGTATATTGCCCAAGCAGCTCGTGTACCTGTTCGAGGGTAAAGCTGGGAAGATGGAACTCATCTTGGATATTGAAAGGAGAAATTGATCGGTCATAGTTGAGCTGGGCAATACTTTTGACCCCGATGATGCCAACGCTGTGTGGGCACCGCGGCTTACCAGAAATATAGATATGACGGAGCGTATGAAGAAAATCACTCAAGGCAACCTGCGGGATACCATCAAATTCATCAATGACGAGGACAACCTGCTGCCCGTCATATTCAGCGTCCAGAAAACGTGCAAACCGTTTAAAAAACCTCATCATCGAAAGATGATCGGTTAAGGTTGTTCCTTCCAAAAATTCGCGTAAAGCCTCAGAGGGGACACATCCACGTCTTTGGAAAACGGCTTCTATGTCTTCGCGCATCTGTTCATAGAGATGACCATAGAAAGTAGCTAAGTCAAGGTTTTTATAAACATCAAAGTTCAGTTGAATGGGAAAATAGTCTATAGTCTGCCCAACTGACGCTGAATCCGCTACAAGTGCTGCTAAGACATCTTGAAAGAAAGTGGTTTTACCGGTTTGACGTGGCGAGAACAAGACAATATACCTACCTTCTCCAACACGTTTGATGAAATCCGCGATCTCATCAGAACGTGAAACAACGTAGTGCTCTTGTGCATTGACGGGACCTTGCGTCCAAAAACGTCTCATTTCCGCCTCCTTTCCGCGAAGTGTATCAACAAATATTGTATTATATCTGACCGATAAAATCAATAGGGAATCCAGTTTTCAGCATCCGATAACCAACACCTGTAACCTGCTTATATATCCTCAATTTTCTCTAACAGGTGCGCGACAATATCCGGGGTCGAGTTTCGATCCACCCACTCAATACGGGTATCCTTACGGAACCACGTTAGTTGTCGTTTGGCAAAGCGACGGGTATTCTGCTTCAACTGCTCAACCGCTTCCAGATATGTACATTTCCCATCAAGATAATCTATCAACTCTCTGTAACCGAAACTTCGGAGCGCAGCACTATCACGCGCATAACCTGCTGCCAACAGAGACTCCACTTCGGCAATTAATCCGTTCGCAAGCATAACATCCACGCGTTGTTCAATACGTTGGTAGAGCAACGCACGTGGCATCGTCAGACAGAGGGCAGTAAAGGGATACCGCTGGTTCTCTTGTTGCCACTGTTGCTGATGTTCTGACATCGGAACGCCTGTCAATTCATAGACTTCCAAAGCACGGATAACACGGACGAGGTTGTTGGGATGAATCCGCTCCGCAGATATTGGATCGCAGGTACGGAGCCGCTCGTGGAGGGTATTGACCCCGCGTTGCGCCGCCTCCGTTTCAAGCCGTTCACGGAGTGATGGATCCGCCCCTGGTCCCTCAAATAATCCATCAACAATCGCTCGAAAATAGAGACCCGCACCACCGACAAGCAGCACCTGTTTGCCTCTGCTTTGGATGTCAGCGATTGCAGCGTCTGCAAGGGATTGATAGTCGGCAACGGTGAAGGGTTGGGAAACGTCCACACAGTCAATCAGATGATGCGGTGCCGTCTGCCGTTCTTCAGGGGTAGGTTTGGCAGTGCCGATGTCCATCTGCCGATAGATTTGGCGGGAATCGACGGAGACAATTTCGGCATCAAAATGTTGTGCTAATTGAATCGCTATCTCTGTTTTGCCAACTGCTGTGGGGCCGAGGAGACAGAGGAGTTTTGACTTCATCTGTTGTGTATTATGTGTTGTTATCCTGTATTCCGGATTCAGTTAGCTTCGGAAACCACCGTGTAAAGAGGGCAACAGCCTTGGGATCTTGGCGATGCGGTGCAAACAAGTATTTGCCTCTGCTTCTCTGTGAATAAGAGAGTGTATAGATACCAAAAGCATTGTAACCAACAGTAACAACGCCAAAGGCATTTCCGCCAATAGCGATAATGCCAACCGCGTTTGCACCGATGGCAACAATCCCACAAGCGTTCATACCGAAAGCAAACACCCCAATTACATTTATACCTGCAACAATAATGCCGAAGAGGGGTATGCCCATTACATTTGTACCTACGACAACAATGCCGAAGAGGAGTATGCCCATGGCGAACACACCATAACTTATGGTTCTACCATCAAACATCGCGCCTGTGTCCATAAACAGGGAAACAAGCCACTGTGAAAACCCCCAATTGGGTATGATAATACAGACAGTAACGATAGTTACAAGGGAAATTAAAATTGTGTAAACAACACCCCACCTTACCAAATACGGTTTGAACGCCTTTTTGAAGTTTTCGGGTGTAAATGTAGTTTGCATTTTGGGAATTGAATTCTATTCGGGGGTCCAAACCCCTCTCACAGTGGTACCGCGGACATCTACAATCCAACCGCCGCCGAGGACGTATTCACCATCATAAAAGACAGTGGCTTGTCCAGGGGTAATTGCCCGGCGCGGTTCGTCAAAATGGACGACAGCTTCAGTGTCGCTGATAGGAGTGATGGTCGCGGGACCACCATCATCACGAGATCGGATTTTGACGTGTGCACGGATCGGTTCCGTTAACTTCTCAATCGCAATGAGATTGATACGTTCAACGTGCATCGTGTCCTCAAAGAGGGCATCAGATTCACCGACAACAACCGTATTCTCTGCCGCGTTGATCTGTGTCACATAGAGCGGTTTGCCGACGGCGATGCCTAACCCGCGCCGCTGTCCGACGGTATAAAACGCGACCCCGTCATGCTTTCCGAGAACAGTGCCTTCACCATCCACAATATCGCCGCCCTCAATTTTCTCAGGGACTCTGTCTTGGAGGAAACGTCTGTAATTGGTATCGGCGACGAAACAGAGTTCTTGGCTTTCGATCTTTTCAGCGGTGCGTAATTGGTACTTGCGAGCAAGGTCTCGTACCTCGGCTTTCGTGTATTCACCGAGGGGCATCATAGCACACTGTAATTGTTCCTGTGTAAGCGCAGCGAGGAAATACGATTGGTCCTTGCTGACATCAAGTGCTTTGCGTAAGAGATAGCGTCCGGTTTCCGGGTCTTGCTCAACGCGAGCATAATGTCCAGTCGCAATGGCATCGCATTCTAATGTTTTGGCAAGGTCAAGGAGTTTGCCGAACTTGAGCTCACGATTACAGACCATACACGGACTTGGGGTTCTACCGATGAGGTATTCGTCCACAAAGTAGTCAATGATCTGTTCACGGAAAGCATCTTCGTAGTTCACACCGTAAAAAGGGATGCCGAGTTGCGTAGCAACGCGGCGTGCGTCCTCAATGCCCTCAAGTGAGCAGCAGTTCGGACGTTCCGGGTCCACTTCAATCGTATCAGGGGCACCGAGGCGCATAGTGATGCCAGTGACATCATAGCCTGCGTCAACCATCATGGCAGCGGTGACAGAACTATCCACGCCACCGCTCATTGCGACGAGAATCTTCTTCATAGGGTCGCCCAACAAAAAATTAGGAGATCTGCCAATCCTCTCTTCCGGCGTATTTGGCATCGTAAACGTCTTGATTGAGTTCCAAACCGAGTCCAGGGGTATCCGGTACTGTGAACGTGCCATCGATGAAACCGTAGCCAGAGGGATCAATGACATCGCTGGTGAGGGTTGCAACTTCGCCGTAGAGGAAATGCGGAATCGTCTTCGCGAATTGGAGACTGAGAAAGAAACCGAGTAGAGATCCCCAGTTATGCGGTGCACATTGGACATCGTGGGCAGCCGCCATATCAGCAAGTCGTCGCCAACCGGTAACCCCCAATCCTTTCATATCGTGCTGGATCACATCAATCACACCAGCTTCAAAAAACGGATCGTAAAACTCAAGCGGTGCACGGGTCCGTGTCTCGCCATCGGCAATTAAGGTCTTTAACCCCTTTTCTTTGATGAAAGCCTTTAGGTTGCGATAAAGTTCAACGTCTTCTTCAAACATCTCCTCTATCCAAAACACGTCACAATTGCTCGTTTCATTCAGGAACGTGATAACTTCGTCGTAGGTATAAGCGTTGTTTGCATCGACGAGTATATTGAACCCTTCACCTGCGGTGCTACGGGCAAGTTGGACGAGTTCGATATCACGTTGTAAACCGGCTTTACGCTCCATGAGATGGTTCCCGCGTCCTATTTTCATCTTGCAGGCGGTAAACCCGTTAGCGAGGCTGTTTTTAACATCGTCTTCAATCCGTTGGAGTCCCTCGGCTTTCGTCTCGTAGAGGAGGTCATTGAAGTAGATAGTGCTATCGTAAGCGGGCAATCCGTTTGAATTAACATCGCTGCCCATGAGCTGGTATGCGGGTTTACCGAGGATTTTGCCGATCGTATCCCATAAGGGATTTTCCAGCCCGCGAAATTCTTCCACAACCCCGTCCTCAGGATTCAAGAGGTCGAAAGGATTTTGATTGAGCACACCCCCGGCATCCTCAGCAGTCGTTGCTGCCCAACTGCCTACGCCCCATCCGAGTGTCCCATCGTTGGTATAGATACGGATAATGCGTTCGCGCCACTTTCCGTTTGGGTCAGGCTGTTTTATCTCCTTTGCCCCGGAGTTGCAACCGATTGCAGGCTGGTCAATTTCGATGGTAACCTGCTCAATTTTGGTAATCTTGATACCGGTCGGATAGTTCTGCATCGTTGTTAATCTCCTGCCGCTGTCTGGTAGCGAAGTTTCAGCAAAGGTAACAAACGCACACATTCACCATAGATGTAGGTAAGCGGAGAAATTACCAGGTCTGTTTCTCAATTTGCCTACTCAAGGATAAGAAGCAGTTCATTGAGCGTGTCTTTCACCATGTTATTGGTTTCCTGCTCCCTGAAGAAAACATCAAGTTTATGGGGCAGATTATCGTACTGGTCAGCCTCCTGAATCTGCTTTACTAAAGCAGGTTTCTTGAGAAGTTGAACGATACGGAGTCTATCTTCATGGTAAACGACTTCGGGATTTGCTAACAAGACGATCAGATGCCCGGCTAATCCATCAGCGATTCCGTTTTCGGCGTAATGGTTCAAAGTATCCATAGCGGCTTGCTTCGTTTCGGGGTTAGCACCGCTGTTCAGAATTGCGACGAGATTGTCAATACCATTAGCATCAGGATATTTCTGCAGTGCTTTGGCAGCATACATCTGCACAGTGTCATCAGCGTCTTTGAGTGCCTCAATTATTTTCGCTGTTGGTGCGTCATTAAGAGATACCAAGGCTTTCGCGGCGGCTCGACGAACAACAACATTCGCATCGCCTAAACCTGCAATGATTTTCTCTTTATACTCTGGATGTCCGAGCAGATATAGAGCGGTATCAACCTCCATCTGCAACCCTTCATCATTGATTGAATCGTGAAGCAGTTCTAAGCCTGCAGTAGCGGTTGCGTCTCCAATTTCTCCAACGACCCGAATTAATTTTACCTTAACAGCGATTGGTGTTGCGCTATCGCTGACGGTTTCCAGAATTGCCTCAACCCCTTCGCCGCCGATCCCTTTCAAGATGGTAAAAAAATCGTCGTGTGCAGCACGATTTCGGTCCTTGACAAGGTTATTGAGCACAAACGGCACAACCGGTGCGCCGCGATCAATGAGAACTTGCACTGCATCCTTCTGTATCCTGTGGCGTTCGCCGAGGATCTCCAGGATTTTTTTGATCTCAAACTCGCCTAACTGACCGACACGCTCGTCGCGCTCACTCTGGAATCTGGTTTCCACGTTGAACATTTCCGCAGCACGCGTTGAAATTGCATGGCTATAAGCGATAATCAAAAGTGCGCGAGGTTCAACTTTGTTTACCTCTTCCACTTCAGCACGTTCAAGGTGTTCAACGGCTTCCATTGCGAGTCCTGCGTTTAACAACTTACTCCTGCCAACTTCAAGTTGGGTGATGATCTGTTCCTGTTTACAGCCGAAGCTCACAACTCCTATAAGCAGTAGTACTATCAAAGATTTTTTCATGTTCCGTTTATCTTTTCCTCCTAAAATCTCAATTAGACTCACCTGTCTGCATCTCCGATCACACATAAACCTAAGATAAAAATAGACACCTAAACACTTCTTGACGTGGTTCGGCAGCCTTAATTTATAGTTTCACTTGCTTATCTCTGAAACTTCGGAGCCACCCACGGTTTTCCAATTATAGATACTCGGGCATTCTGTGGAAAGAGACAACCGAAACAGTGAGTACAGATGCAACGATTATTTTAAAATAAATACATTTTTATGTCAACAATATTACGGAGCAGCAAGTGGAACCGAAAATTTCCTATATCGTTTAATCAGAGAATTCAGTGCTTCTGGGAACGCAGCGGAATTGTAAATACGGTTGCAAACCGATATGTCAACGGAATACATCGGTCGCAATCGCATCAGCAGAAGACAGGTGTAGGAAGGTGTGGAAATTTATCCGACGACTCGCTATCTCTGAGACCGGCATGTTAACGCGTTTAATTGTTCGCGACGCGTTACTGTAGTTCATCAAGGAGTTGCTTAAGTGTAGTTTTGACGAGCGTGCTCTCTTCCTTTCTCTCGTGGTAGCTATACAACTTGAAAGCGAGATCGTCAATCGACTTTATCGCCTTGATCTGTTTCTTAAAGGGCTCCTTTCTCAGGAGTTGTACCAGATGTAAACGATTCTCTGCGTCGCTAACAGTTCCACCGATAATGAGCGTCGTGATCCGGCTCGCTAAACCTCTGGCGAGTTTCTCTTGTCCATAAATGTCAAGGGTATTAATCGCAGCCTGCTTCGGATCTTTATTTAATTCATCACTGATGAGGACAGCCACGAGTCCATCGACAGCGGCGGCATCCTTGTGAATAGCGAGTGCCTCTACAAATGCTGTAACAACTTCAGAATCTGTATCCTTAAGTCCCGCGATGAGCGTTTTTGACGGTACACCTTCGATATTGACCATGGCTTTTGCAGCGGCGCGTCGGACACCAACATCATCATGACTTATACCGGCGATAATGTCGTTTTTATACGACTTCTCACCGAGCTGATAGAGCGTCGTGCTAATCTCCATCGCTAATCCGGGTTCTGAAGTTTCGGTTTTGACGGATTTCAAGGCATCGACAGCTTTCGCGTCGCCGATTTCAGCCAATACATGCACAAGTTTACTTCTCAGAGCCGGTGTGGTGGTTTCATCAGTGAGTTTGGCTAAAACAAGGTCTAACGCATCAGTGCCTATGTCAACCAACACCCACTGCGTAAAATCTTCATGAAGGGACGGGTATCGCCCTTTAGCGAGGCTGTCGAGAATTAAAACTGCGGCATCCTGTCCCTTATCCACGAGTGCCTGTAAACCGGCTTTCCGTACCTGCGAACGCCGGTCATCGAGCACTTGTAGGATGCTCTTCATCTCAGCCTCTGTCAGCGCTTTAATCCGTTGCTCCCGTTCGCTTCTGAACTTAGCTGCATTCCCCGACCGGTCAGCATCTCCGGTGGAAAGCCCATAAGAATACGCAATAATAAGTAAGGCACGCGGTTCAAGTTTATTAGCCTCTTCCTTTTCTGCTTTCTCAAGATGTCCAACGGCTTCCAAAGCGTTCCCGCTCTCAATTAATTTGCTCTTACCCACGCTTAAGTTGCTGGGTCCCTTCTGTTTTGTGTCACAACCAAAGCTCGCGAGCAAGAGAACGAGCAGTGGAATGATGATTACTTTTTTCATTATGTTCCGCTATCCTCCTGACTTTAATAGATACACGGTCGTTTTCCTAAAATGAATCTCTGAATATAGGTTCGCGCTTTGCAGCATATTTGTGCTGTTGCACGCCACATTGTGGCTTTAGAACGCTTCATTATTAAAATACCACATAATTTAAAAAAAGTCAAGTATAGATTTGATTCTGAATAAGGTTGACAGGTCTAGCGGCTTCGGTTATACTTACGGAAACAAAGGTTCAGCAATTTCCATCGATAGAAGGGGAAATTTTTAATGGATTTCTTTCGATCCCTTTATGTTAACTGCATATCTCTATTTCGCCACCGAAAAACAGATGCACAAACAATCAGAGTGTCAACACTACGGTGCACCGTCGGTATATTGATCTTCTGCGCGATTTCGCTGCAGGTACCAACACACGCACAACTGATGACACCGGAAGAAGTACTCGGATTCCAAGTCGGTTCGGATTATCAAGTGGCGGGATGGCAAACGGTTTCCGATTATATGCGCCATGTCGCAGCGAACTCGGATCGGGTTTTGGTGGATGAACTCGGAAAAACGACTGAGGGAAACGACCTGCTGATGTTGCTAATTTCTGCATCAGAGAACTTGGACAATCTGGCACGTTACCAGGAGATTCAGCAAGCATTAGCAACAGCCACCAAGAGCAGCGAGGAACTGGGGACGCTTGTACAAGAAGGTAAAGCCGTGGTGCTAATTAATTGTAATCTCCATTCGACAGAAATTGCTTCCTCACAGATGTCAATGGAACTCGTTTATCAATTCGCAACAGAAGAGACACCCGAGATCAAAGATATCCTCAAAAACGTTATAATTCTGCTAATCCCTTCTGCGAACCCTGATGGGTTGGACATTGTGGTGGATTGGTATAATCGCACCGTCGGCACGCCTCACGAGGGTTCGGAAATTCCATGGCTGTATCATAAGTACACCGGACACGATAACAATCGGGACTGGTTCATGTTGACGCAGGTGGAGACACAATTGCTGACGCGCGTGCTTTATGAAGAGTGGTTTCCAGAAGTCGTCTACGACGTGCACGAAATGAGTTACCGGGGTCCGCGCTTCGTGATTCCGCCGTACTTCGAGCCGGTCAACCCGAACATCCCACCGCTCCTACAACGGACACTTTCGCTCATAGGTGCGCAACTCGCCTTCGATTTGACGAGTCAAGGACTGACAGGTGTGCTTTCAAGTGCCGTCTACGATACATGGTGGCACGGCGGATTTCGGACGGTACCCTATCGCCACAATATGGTAGGCATATTAACCGAAGCGGCGCGCGTGGAAATAGCAACACCGATTTTTCAACCGCACCATACCTTAAGAGGCTATCGGCGCGGGCTTGATCAGTATGCGCTTCGCACCAATTTCCCTGAACCGTGGCCCGGGGGCTGGTGGCGCTTACGAAATATTGTAGACTACGAAAAAGCAGCGGCACACTCAATTCTTAGCTTCGTCGCTGAGAACCGCGTCATGTTGAAAACGAACTTTTACAAGATGGGACTTGACGCGATCGCAAAGGGCGAAGATGAACCGCCTCGCGCGTTTCTTATCCCGACCCTGCAACGCGATATTCACACGACGCTGAAGATGCTGGACATCCTAAAACGCGGTGGCGTTCAGATTCATCAGGCAAACGCACCGTTTACTGCCGATGGCGTAGAATATCCAGCGGACACCTACGTCGTTTTAATGTCGCAACCGTTTCGAGCCCACGCGAAGGATCTGCTTGAGGTGCAGCGTTACCCAGAACGCCGTCCATCACCGGAATCACCACCGGAACGTCCTTACGATATCGCAGGTTGGACACTACCGCTACAGATGGGTGTAAGAACGATTGAGGTCGTACATCCATTTGAAGCGGACTTAAGGCAGCTGCCGATGTTTCCAGCGGTACACGGTACACTCGACGGTGCATCTGAACCGACCGGCTACCTCTTCGAGAATCGAACGAACGTTGAAGCACTTTTCCTCAACCATCTGTTCAACGCGAGATTCGGCGACAACAGCCCAAAATATAAACTTTACTGGGCACAACGGGATGTAGAACTTGCCGATAAAACACTACCGTACGGGACTATCCTAATAAAGACAATGGAACCGCCACTCCAGCAGATCGCGGAATTGAACGCACTCGCCTCCGAATTCGGCATCCATATCCACGCCGATGCCTCGCTCAATGAAGATATCATCAGTCGGAGATTCACAAGTCTACATGCGCCGCGCCTCGGTCTCTATAAACCGTGGACAGCGAACATGGACGAAGGGTGGACGCGCTGGGTCTTAGATACACACGGATTCAACTACAATAGCCTCACGAATGCCGAAATCCGAGCGGGCGGTTTAGCAGCACGATATGACGCGATAATTCTGCCGGATCTAGGGGCTTCCGGTATCCTTAACGGACATGCAGCAGGAAAATTACCGCCAGAATACACCGGCGGTATTGGGACTCAAGGATTAGCAAATTTGCGTAGATTTGTGGAGGACGGAGGTACACTTATCTGTTTGAATCGCTCGACAGAACTCCCTTTGAAATATTTCGGACTTGGAGAAAAAGGGATCGTCAACGTCGTAGAAAAAAATAATCAACCGAACGAAGCCGCGTTTTTCTGTCCGGGTTCACTCCTACGTGTTCGGATAGACACAAGACATCCGATCGGACACGGGTTAGACAGCGAGATGGCAATCATGTTTAAATCGGGTCCTGTTTTTGATGGCGTGCGAGGTGATGCTAAAGCCGTGGCGACGTACCCCGAATTCAATCCGTTGATGAGTGGGTGGCTCGAAGGCGAAAAACGGATTCAACAGAAGGTAGCACTTTTGGAAACACTATTGGGCAATGGACGCGTGATTCTTTTCGGATTCAAACCACAACACCGTGGGCAATCTCACGGCACTTTTAAACTGCTTTTCAACGCGATTTATTATAGCGCAACAGAATAATTCTCAGAACGAGGCACACAAAGTGGACGAGATTTAAAATCGCATAAAGAAGATAATTTGCCAAATGAAACCCAACACATTCTCACGCCTATAGCGTTTGGATTGTTGGGTTTCGTTATTCGGACCCGCGTTAAATTTAAAAATTTTTCTCTGATGCACTTATTCTGCTCAGCATTTCGTCTTTAATATTAGAAGGCGTAAACCAGACTTCTGTTACCAAATTTTGCCCTACCCTTTTAACGAACATCTTCACGAAGGAGGAATCTTTTGCAAAAGGAAGACGACGTTCAACTAATCCGCAAAATTTTATCGGGCGATGACGCCGCGTTTAGCATCTTAGTGAATAAGTACCAAAAGAGCGTTCATGCCCTGGCATGGCGGAAGATCCAGGATTTTCACCACGCGGAAGAGATTATGCAAGATACCTTCCTTAGGGCATACAAAAAACTTCCGACGCTCAAGAATCCGAATCAATTCGCTGGTTGGCTCCATGTCATCGCAAATCGGCTTTGTATTGATTGGATACGAAAGCAAAATCGGATGCAAGAGCAGAAACTTGTGGTCCAATCGTTGGAAGACACACGTCCGGCAGAGATCGAGGCATCTTCCTACACACATCATGTGTCGGAACAGCGGATGGTAGAGAAAACCGAACGTTATCACGAACTCGTGAAAAGGCTTTTGGAAAAACTGCCAGAGAATGAACGAGCGGTTGTAACACTCTACTATCTTGACGAAATGTCGACGAAAGAGATCGGCAAATTCATGGGCGTGTCGGTGAATACAATCACGAGCCGACTCCAACGCGCGCGAAAGCGTCTGCGAACAGATCAAGAACTTTTAGGTCAAGAATTCTTTGGTCATCTACAACTATCAGATAATCTGAAGGAGAATATCATGAGTCAATTAGAGCAACTTCGGAGCAAGTTCGATGCATTCATGGCACAGGTAAAATCCGACCCCGCATCACGGGCGGGTATTCTTACAGAAGCCTGTAACGAGATTGAAGATGCACTTAAGGGTGAAATCACGCCTGAATTGGTGCACCTTGCTGCCGATGAGATATACCCCTATATGGGCAAACTCGGCATGGAAAAACGGACATCTCTACTCCGTAAGTATATGGATGACGCACCAGATGATGCAGAGCGTTTCTGGTCGCATCAGGGATTAGTCTATAGTCTCGCTTCTCTTGAAAGAAATCGAGAAGCTATTGAGGAACACGCTCGGCTTTACCGTTGGACGTGCCAGCACTTGTCAGATAAATATGTGTTGGAGGCAGCCTCCAACTCGAAGGTGGCTGGATGTTGGGCAGCGGAAGATCGTATTGATGACTGGATTCAACTATACAATGAAGCCTCTGAACGCTTAGAGAACCCTGGCGTGAGTTACCACAGTCGTGGCGAGTTCCTGCAAAACGGAGCAGATGTCCTACGAGGCAACGACAGGTTCGATGAAGCACTCCTTAAAATAGAAAAATTGGAACGTGCTAACAACGAACCCGATTCAGAGCATTATTTTCAATTCTGGTTGATTGCGAAAGAAAACCGACTTCTCATGTACGGAAAACAGGGAGATTGGGATCGTTTCGATCAAATTTTTACGGAAGTGCGTACATACCTGGAAGGAGAGTTGAAGAAACGGGACGCGGGTCAACCTGTAAATCTCAGCAACCTTATGTGGCTCGCTCACGATATCGGTTGTTGTCTGTTGTGGTCTAAGAAGTATAACGAGGCGAGACATTTCCTACAAGTCGCCCTTGATTTGGAAGATAACAACGATTATGGACACTTCCAACTTGCCGCAAGCATCTGGGCTTCTGAGAAGGACAGGGAAAAGACTTTACATCATCTAAAGGTCGCTCAGGATTACTATGTGCGAAATCCTTATAATCAGGATACGTACTACCCGACCTTCCTTGAAACACCCGAATTTTCGGATGTAAGGGATGATCCAGAGTTTTTGAAGGTTCTCGGACAAAAGTCAGAAGGCAATGAAACTTCTTGATGCTATCGCCGCGGGTGTAAAACCGCTTTCGGAAAATAAGCTCCGTGCCGGATTGTCCATTCTCGGCATCTTCATCGGAATTGCCGGTGTGTTATGCATGGTCGCTATCGGCGATGGTGCGAAAAGAATCCTCGTCGAAGACATTGAAAAGCTCGGCGGGGCAAATCAACTCACACTCTGGACGCGCATGTCCACTTTCAAACGTGGACGGCCCCGGCGCACCACCGAACGATACACCGTTGAAGACGCTTACGCGATTGAGGCAGAATGCCCTGAGGTCCTATATGTCTTGCCGAATCACGAAAATTATGAAATCTTGGTTACCAGTCAAGACGGGAGTCAAACCCGGGCACTTTTAGAAGCTTCTACTGCAGACTATGCTCGCGGCATGGGATGGGAGCTACAAGCCGGCAGATTTCTCACCGAAAACGATATAGAGACCGCAGCGCAAGTCTGCGTTTTGGGGTCCGGTGCGGCTACCGATTTGTTTGGAGAAGCCTCTCCAGTTGGGCAAGAGGTAAAGGTTCGGTATCATTGGTGAACACCATTACGGATGCGCGTTGTGGGGGTGATGAAGCCCAAAGGGCGCAGCCTCACTTGGATCTATTGCTTGGATGATGCCATCTGTCTTCCATTGACAACCTATCAACAACGACTTGAAGGCATAAACCACGTTGAACACTTGATTGTCTTTTTTCAAAAGGGTGCCGATTTTAACAGTATTGTTGCTTCTGCCAAGGATACGCTGCGTAAAAGACACCGCGGACAGGATGATTTTATCGGGTACTATGTACCGCAACTGACGTTCCATCGGCTGGAGCACATCCAAAAGGTGATAAAAATCGCCTTGGGTAGCATCGCCGGTTTCTCGTTGTTCGTCAGCGGTATCGGCATCATGAATATATGCCTCGTCTCTGTCGGTGAAAAGACACGAGAGATCGGTTTACGAAAATCGGTCGGGGCGAAACAGACTGACATTTTCTATCAGTTCTTGTCAGAATCTATTTGTCTCTGTTTGTGTGGCGGGCTGCTTGGCATTGTAGGCGGTTGGGGTGCAGCACAGGGGATGTCACGGCTGGCAGTCCGGATTGTACCGGTCGTAGAGACGTGGCCCGTCGTCCTCTCCTTTTCGTGGATATTGGCTTCTGTTATTTTCTCGATTGTTATGGGTGTGGGGTTCGGTGTCTATCCTGCGATGCGGGCAGTGCAGCTTTCACCTGTCGACGCGCTCCACACCGAGAATTAGCATTTACATACGGATACGGTTTGTAACCCGTCAATCCGCTGGCATATAAGTGATTGTAGGTTTTACGATAACATGGAACAACACAAAGAATCTGATATCCAACTTGAACAGTGGAATCCTCCCGTAAAAGAATGGGGTCCAGTATACAAAGCGATTTTCCGCGCCTTCGGCATGATATGGCACGCAGGAAAAATTGAGACAGTCGTCCTGTTTTTCTTAATGCTCATCCAAGGTGTGTTACCTGTCTTCATTCTTTACCTAAGCAAGGATGCTATTAATATGGTCATCGCTATCGCTGATACGAACGAGCAGAGTTTTTGGAACGCGGGGCCACTCTTGCTCGCATTAGCACTCGCTACAGTCGTCATGCAAATAATGGAACCGATTTTCCTTCTGGTGAAAAGCGTCCTTGGCGATAAGATGCGTCGGTATGTGGTACTCCGCGTCATGGAAACTGCCAACCAACATCCAGGCATCGCACATTTTGAAGATCCAAAACTGCATGACCAACTTCAAAGGGTTCGGCATGTTGAAGGAAGTAGTGCCGACTTAGTTATCTACGCCTTTCAGGCAGGAAGTGATTTTTGGGCACTGATTTCCGTAGCCGTCTTCCTGTCCTTGTTTCATCTACTGGCACCCCTCCTTCTAATGCTTTGTGCCCTACCCTACGCCTTGGCACACTATAAATACGCAAATCTCTTTGGAATTGCACTTCAATTTCAAACACCCGAAGCCCGAAAACTCGATTACTTTAGAAATCAGTTCCTCTCTCACGATACCGCCAAAGATGTGCGTATTTTTGGGCTACACAATTTCTTTTTCGGAAAGTATCGGCGCATCTTTACTCAGATCCTCGGCGTACTCTGGTCTGTCCGAAAGCGTGAGTTTCGGACGCTTTCACTCTATGCCTTATTAGGTGGTGCTGCTGTGTGTGCCGTTTATGTCTCCCTCTTTCGACAAACGATCCGCGGCGAGTTAAGTGTCGGTGAACTCACTGCCTACGCTGGTGCTGTCCTTGTCATCTGGACGAGCATGAGCACTTCCCTCTTTAACTTCGCCTTTATGCACCGCACTGGAAGCTTTTTAACCCACCTTTATGACTTTTTAAGAAGAAAACCAGTGATAAAAATGGTCCCCAAAGAATTCGCTAAACCGGCACCCCGTCCCTTTCAAAAAGGCCTTGAATTGAGAAACGTCTCTTTTACTTACCCCAACACAGACCGAAAGATTTTGGACGGGATCTCCTTGAACATTTACCCTGGGGAGACTGTTGCCATCGTTGGAAAAAACGGTGCCGGAAAAACAACCTTAGTCAAATTAATCACACGAATGTATGACCCGAGTGAGGGAGACATTCAGCTCGATAATGTTCCTATCCACCACTATGATCTGGACGATCTACGCTCGCAAATGAGTGTCGTCGATCAGGGGTTTCTCAAGTATCAACTCAGTGCCCAAGAAAATATCGGACTCGGCAATGTTGACCGACTTTCTGAATTAGACGACATCAAAGCAGCGGCTGAAAAAGCCGGGGCCGATTTTATTAACCAACTTCCAAACGGATATGAAACTATCCTCTCGCGTCAGTTTGAAGACGGCACAGAACTCTCAGGTGGACAATGGCAAAAAATCGCGCTCGCTCGCGCCCTCACCCGAGACGCACAACTCCTCATCTTGGATGAACCCACCGCAGCCCTTGATGTCCGCAGTGAGCACGATCTCTATACCCGATTTCAGGAATTAACAAAAGAGAAAACAACCGTCCTGATCTCTCATCGCATGTCAACCGTTCGTATGGCAGAACGAATCCTCGTCCTTGATGACGGAAAAGTGATCGAAGAAGGGACTCACGAAGAATTGATGAAGGACAACGGATTATATGCCCGACTCTACACCCTCCAAGCGGAACATTACGATGTTTAAAAAACTACTTTCTTGGAAAACACTGGTCGTCAATACTGTGAAAATGAGTCTGAAGGTCCTTGTCTTCGCTTGGCAAACTTCAGCCAAACGCACCTCTTTACTTTTGCTGTTTCTTGTTATTTCGAGCAGCCTTCCGGCGACTTCCGCGTTGCTGCTCAATTACCTCGTCAACGATGTCGTAGCCATCGTAAAGACCGGAACCCCGCTGGAGAGGACAACCATCTTTCTGGGTATCGGTTGTATCCTCTGTAACATCCTCCCCTTCGTTATGAATCCAGCAGCAGAGGTTGTCCGCTCTACGCTTTCAGATCTGCTCATTTCCGATATAGACGAACAGGTCATGAAAAAAGCATCGCAACTCACCGGACTGGCATACTTTGATGAAAGCGAATTTTACGATCAACTCCGCTTCCTCAGAGAAAACTCAACGCTCCTTGAAGGCATGCTCTGGGTGCTGTCAGCCACCATTAGCAACAGCATTACGCTCATCTCCCTCTTAGGTTTGACGATAACTATCAGCCCCTTCATCCCAATTGCGATGGTTCTTGTTGCTTTACCGCACCTCTTCGCAGAATATCGCCATCACCAATACGCCTTTGACACCCGTTGGGAGCAGCTTCCAGAATCCCGCCAATTGGGATACTTTCATGGACTCCTTTTTAATATTGAGTCCGTAAAAGAGATAAAACTCTTTAACCTGGGTGGCTACTTTACCAACCGGTACCGCGAACTTTTTGACACGCTTTTCAAACGATTCCTATCTGTGAGAATCTCACACACCAAAATTACCTTGCTTTTTACACTCTTACACGGCATCGGACTCACACTTCTTTACATCTACGTTGTGCTGGTCGCGTTTCAAGGAAAGATTACCGTCGGCGAGGTAGCGATGTATTTTTCGATTGTGAGTGGCTTGCAAGCGTCGTTCTGGGACTTAACTCTGAAAATTGGGAATCTGACCGGTTCCACAATAGAGTTTCATACGTTATCGTCCTTTTTTGAGCTGGCACCGACCCTGAAAACCGCCGAGGCACCTCAGACGTTTTCTCACATTAACCGAGCCGTTGAGTTTCGGAACGTCTCTTTCCGTTATCCGGGACGTGAGAACACCGTATTTAATGATGTCTCCTTCTCAATAAAAGCTGGAGAGACACTCGCCATTGTTGGTGAAAACGGTGCTGGCAAAACCACGCTTATAAAACTCCTCTGCCGTTTTTATGACCCAACATCAGGGCAGATATTCATTGATGATGTCCCCTTACATCAGTATTGCGTCGAGAGTTTACGCCAGAAAATTGCCCCAGTCTTTCAGGATTTCTCACACTTTTTCCTGACCGCGGGGGAAAACATCGGTATCGGGAATGTAACGCAGATCCACAACGACACCGCGGTAATTCAGGCGGCAGCGCAAGGTCAAGCAGATACCATCGTTTCACAACTATCTGACGGCTATGAGACCTTACTCGGACGGCATTTTGATGGTGGCACCGATTTATCCGGTGGGGAGTGGCAGAAAATTGCCATCTCGCGTGCCTTCATGAGAGACGCACAAATTTTAATCTTGGATGAACCGACAGCCGCTCTCGATGCAGAATCCGAATACGCCCTCTTTCAACGTTTCAAAACGCTTACACAGGGCGTGACAACGTTGTTAATCTCCCACCGCTTCTCGACAGTCCGTATGGCAGACAGGATTCTTGTTATTGACGAAGGGAAAATTCTTGAGGAAGGCACCCACGAACAACTGATGAACAAAGGCGGTAGGTATGCCACACTCTATCAAATGCAGGCAAAAAAATATCAGTAAATATCTACAAATTTCAAATGTCTGCCAATTTGGCAGACATTCCCTCGGGATTACGTCTATTTCAAGCGTTAATATTGGCATAAATATTGCATGCTATTCAATATTACTAAAGTTTGGACAATTTTTGTAGAATAGGCTGTTGGTCTCCTGTTCATTCTTTTGTAGAATAACCCAAGTTGCTACCTTTATCCAAATAGCTGCTTTATACTCGTTGCGATAACAAACAAAAGCACTTTCAACTCAAAACCGGCTGCTGACACCGCATGAATCGACTTGGGGAAAAGTTGTTCAATGAGACTGATT
>JAJDTJ010000122.1 GCA_022827225.1 Candidatus Poribacteria bacterium
GGCGGGAGGCTTCAGCTTTTTTACCGCCTTTTTCAATAAAATCTAAAACGCGTTTGCGTAAATCTGTTGAATATGTCATAATAGACACAGTCTATTACAAAATACAAAAAATGTCTCTTTAATTCTGATGGTCACTATAAGTTGACATAATCCGCCGTGTAGACCCCATCGCCTGCTGCGTTATCGTTATGGGTTCCGTCGTCGAACAGATCGATCGTTTCAATGCGTCCATCTGGTCGGATAATAGTGGCTGAGGCGGCAGCTCCTAAAACGGGTTGCGCAGTGTCGCCCGTTTTTTCTTCTATGCGGATCCCGATACGGACTGTATCCGCGATAGCGTAACTTGGTTCAAAGGCAAGGAAGTTGGTCACAAAATCCGAAGCCCCGGTAACGAGAAGGCTATAGGGTTCACCTTCAGGTGGAATATCCGTTCCGGTTATCCGCATTTGCCATTCCCCAGACATTGGGTTCTCAATGGTATAGATAGCGAAGGTCGGAGCGACTTGATAGCCGATGCCGAGAGCGTCAGCGGTATCAGGCGTTATTTCTCTTCCGCTGGGATCAACGAGTGCCGTCCCGATGGTACTGCCCTGCCAGGATACAGAAATATTGGTCTGTGTGATACCTGGGTCGATTGACACGTTTTTGCTAATGCTCTGCTCCTGATTGATGTATCCACTTAAGTTTGCGAGAACAGATTTGCGGGTCACCTTGGCAAAGATAGCGTTATAGATTTCCTGAATGGTTACGCGGTCTGCTTGAAAATATTCGCCTTGTGGAGTGTCTCTAGCGATGGTTTCCAGTTTCGCTCTGTTGATGCCGCCGCCTAAACCGATCGTGTAAATCGACCAGTTCTGTGCGAAATAGTTTGAAACGACCGGCTGTGTGTTTGAATTATCCTCCCCATCAGTGAGTAGGACAGCAGCTTTTCGGCCCCCCTGATCGGTCGCCTCAGATAGGACATCAAACCCGACTTGCAGCCCTGCGGTAATATTAGTACCGCCATCAGAGTTAATTTGCCCTACAGCGATTTCTAACTCGGTCTTGCCAGCAGGATCGACTCTCGTGAGTGGCGCGACGGGGCGTGCCCAATCATCAAAATCAATGACCCCGATTTGGATATCGATCTGCGTATCGGATGCGGCTAAACCGATAAAAAGCTGCGCTGCATTTTTACGGAGGTCATTCGGATCGTTGGTTGTCATACTTCCTGAGCTGTCAATGATGAGTACAATGTCGGCGGAGGACTGGCTCCAACCGACACTTACAAACATAAGCGTGAGCAGGACGATTCCGATTATCAATTGCGTTCTATTCTTCAAAACTTGTCTCCTTCTTTTATAGTAGATCCTATAATTACTTATACACTTAGCATCGGTGCGGTTAGAAAACTGCACCTACCGCGGGGTTGAAAGTGTGTATTTATTTTTTGAATTTACTATAACCTTCATTTACTTCCAAAAGAGACACGGTTTACAGGAACCACCAGAGAAAAGCACCCATAACAAACATTGCGAAACCCGTTGCTGCGTGGTAAATTTGGAGTCCTTGTGTCTCTCTGCGAAACTCGTTTGTGTAATACTCTATATATTCTGGTGATTTACCGAGGAGACGCTTTGCTGGCAACGGAGGTTCGTGAACAAAAGCTACCGCCATGCCAACGACATTGCCAACACAACCCGTAAGTTGCCACGTTAACTGGTTAACTGCAAGTTGAGCGTCTCTTTGCGCGTCTGCGATAGCTTGTGCGTATATCTGTTCCTCAGTCGTAGATTCGACACCATGAGCGGCCGTTGAGAGAATTATTAACACTGTTAGTGTTATGTAAAATTTGTTGATATACAAAGCACGAAACATTTTAAACTCCTTTATGCAAAAACTAATGAGTGGTTTCATTTCTGAAATATGCTACATAGATTTTGCTGTCGGTTTTAAAGATATAGTAGAACTGGTAATTGCTCACATGCCTGATAGTCGGTAAGGCGGGGAGACCCCGCCCCTACGAATGTCCAAGCAATTGTATAAAACGTAGCGGTATCAATTTGACTTTTTGGGAATCTGTCCCGTTGATAAAGACTCTGCTGCCTTCACGCAACGGAAACCGAGGGCAATGTTCGTGAGTGTTGGTGAAACCCTGTTGCGATAGGCGACTCTGATGTTTTGAACCTCAGTATTGTACCAGGCACCGCCGCGCGCTACGCGGGTAGTTGTAACGTTCCTGAAGTCAGCTATTATCAAATTCGCGTTTTCTATGGTATTCACGCTCCCTAACGGATTACGATGGGGAGAGGAAAAATAGAAATCGCCATAATACGCGTCAAGACACCACTCCAGGACGTTACCTGCCATGTCGTACAGACCATACGCATTGGCGGCATAATTACCGACAGCCGCCGTATCACCGACATGGTTGCCGTAGTTGGCTTGCCCACTTGAAACCGTGTTCCCCCAGGGATACTTCAGTCCGGATTTACCACCCCGGGCGGCTTTTTCCCATTCTGCCTCTGTCGGCAAACGCTTACCTGCCCATTTCGCGTAAGCCATTGCTCCATACCAACTCACGTAAGTCACGGGATGGTCGCCTTTTCCAGTGGGATAGCTGTTTCCATTCCAATGTTTTAAGTAGTTTCCATTGTGGTATGTGGTCGGTATTTGGTCTTTCCGCCACTGTGGGTTCGCGTCAACAAAAGCCTTGTATTGTGCGTTGGTTACCTCGTATTTGTCTATATAGAATGCGTCTATGTGGACAGTATGTATCGGCTTTTCGTCGGTATTGTCATTACTGCCCATCTGAAACTCACCTGCGGGGATTAGCACCATATCTGAAGGTACTGGAGGCGTTGTGGGTTTCAGTGCTGGAGACGGTGTCATTTCGACATCCTGCTTTGGCGGAACAGGTGCTGATTTCCTAGGTTGCGTTGGCGGCGCGGGTATGGTATTCTGCTGGATCGGAGCAGGCGCAGGTGCCTCGGACGGAACGGTTGGTTCCTCCGATTCAGCTGCAGTCTGTTTCGTAGGAACGGTTCTTGAAGGCACTGCGGGAGGTGTAGAGTCCGGTGCTGGCGGCGGTGTTATTTCGACATCCTGCTCTGGCGGAACAGGTGTCGGTTCCGTGGATTCATCCTGAGTGTTTGGCGGTGGGGGCACGCTGCTCTGCTGTTCGTTAATAGACGCGGGTTCCTCGGATGGGACAGATGCTCCCTCCGATTCGGCTGTAGGCTTTTTTGTAGAACCCGATTCTGGTGTCTCGTCTGTGGTGATTTGTGTTTCTAATCCAGTCGTGCCTTGGGCAGCTGTGGATGCTGTTTCGGTACTTGGAGAGTTTGATGCACTCACATAACTGACATATCTAATTGTTCCCATAACGGATAATAAAAGAATAGGTGCCACGACTACCCAGATCTTCATCTGTTTTCGATCGTAAATTTCCACGGCTCGGTAACCTTGAATTGCCAGACCGATCACAAGTCCCCAAAACGCCCAACCGACAAAAAGCGGGAGGTTGAATCCAAGATCAAATAGTTTATCCAGCCCAATAAAAACGTGGTTTCCGATGGACGCTAAAACAATAAATGGGGAAGCCACCAGATAAAAAATACCTATAACACCTGGCACAATAGTGGCTCCGATAAAGAACAGCGGAGCTCCAATTAGGATAAAAACAATAGCAAGTGAAATAAAAACAACAATGGCAAGTCTTCCGAGGGAGGCCCAAGGAAGAACGATGTAGGCACCGGCCGCGCCAGCGAGAAAATTGCGAAACCACTTAAAGCAGGCTTTAACAAATTTGACATAGACGGAGACAGCCCACATGATAGGTCCCCGAAGGAACTTACCTATACGGACCAGAATCTCTACTGACTTGTGGAGGTTTTGTGGGTGAAGGAAATTTTTAATTGGCAGCATTGGCATCAAAAATCGTTGCCAACTAAATGACTTTCTGACAACGAGGAGCCAATGCGCGTAGACCCCTATTCCAAGGATCAAGGTTCCCGCCCATGCTACATCCAAAAATGGATTTATGATGAGACGGGTAAGGAGCGCGAGTGCCGCCATTGAGACACCGCTGATACCGACCCAGCGGAGCAATGGCTGAATGCCATGATTAATATAAATCGGGACCTCGATATCTCGACCGTTGGTTTTGGTGACGAGGGATGCCTGATGGACTTGGTCTGGTGTTAGGGTGCCCCCGTCTATATCAATGGTAACAGTGCCTTCGCCATAGATGTCCGTATCGGAAACTTGTAGCCCTGGTATATCATTTGCCAATTGGACATCGCCGTAAAGAAAACCGCGCCCGACATTCTTAATTTTTGAACGGATCGTTTTTTTGCTTCCTGTATCCACGCCGTTGAGGTGTATTTCGGGGTGGCTTATCTCAGGCATTGGATTTCCGATCCCTGGTTCAAGTCCTTGAACAAAGGTTTCTAAACCGATGTCCTGTTGGTCAGTATAGCGATTTGTGATTTCATTTGCGGTATCTGCAAGTTGCTGGTGATTGACGTGTGCGAGCCAAACTGCGAAGAAGCCGTTATACAGAAGCGTTTTTGCTTGTGCCCAATTTTTGTCTATCAAGCGAGCGAGTTGTTTTGGCGTGTTCGCGCCTTTACCCTTCTGCATCCTCACTTCACCTTGAAGGACTGCGACCATCGCCATAAGTCCTGTATCGTGATCATTAGGAAATCGGTCTACAATTGTTCCGGCAGTATCCGCGAACAGATTCTGGTCAAGACTCCGGAGGTTTTGCTCCAAGGTTCCGTCATAAAGTGCCTCGGCAGCATAGGTGGTGTGCTGCGCCAGTAAGGCAGCCAAATCTGTGATATTACGGGCTTCTTCGCCGCCGGGGAACGTCAAGACAGGCTGCTCTAGCTCTTCTGGTTCCTGAGTGAGGGTTGCGATGTATTTCCGACGCTTTCGTGGGTCTAGCAGCGTATCCTTGGCATCATTGAGCACTTTCTGCCACTGCGCTTGGGTTAAGCCATCTGAACGCGGTACATTCGCATACGCCCCAATTGTTTGTGCATACTGCTTCGTGTGGGCGTTGCTAACGAGGTCTTTTATCGTTGCCTCATCTTTGTCTTGGATATCGTCAATTGAGAGTTCGAGTACTTCAAAATAGTTATAATCCATGATATCAACCTATCTTCTGCGGGTTTATAGCAAGTTTAGCGTTAATGCGTAAAGGGACCTGGTGCGGTTAGACACCGCATCTACCGGCGAGAGGCGAAAGTCCTATTCAATTTTCAGGTTTTGCTGGTGAGCGGTGGCTTCTGCGACTTCTTCTTGGTTAAGGGTTGAACGGTCAATTCTCACGTTTGCAGTTCTTCCATCAGGGCCTGTTGCGATCACCTCAAGCGTCTGGTCGAGGTTATATTTATAGGTAACGTGAATTGGGCTCCCTTCGGGTAGCCCGTGAGGTAACTCAAGGGTAAATTCACCGAGTTTAACGTCTTCAAATTGGAAAATTTCATCCTTAAGTTGACCTTGTTCGAGCCCCTGGACAACTTCAATGAGTACTTCACGTTGGTCTTCATACACGGTTCCGAACGTATCCTCCACCTCGCAAGGGACAGGGGTCATCTTAGGAATCATCACGTGGACGTACTGTTCGCGGCGTTCGTTGATGGGAGTCAGTCCGAGGTTATGTGTAGCACCGTCGATTACGCTTACTGTAAGAGCGCCCCCAGGACCGATAAACCGATCCTTGACAGCATCTGGGATATCTTCTGTCAGCGTGGTATCAGAAGTACCGCTCGTCCCCTCTTCGATCTGGCGGAGGGTGCCTTGGATGGCTGCGCCGAGTGCTACAGCATCATCAGGATTCACTTCTTGCGGGTTAATCTCTTTACCGCTTATTTCGGTGATCATCTCTTGAATCATCGGCATGCGAGTAGAGCCACCGACTAACAACACCACGTCAATATCTTCCCAGGTCATCTGTGCTTCTGAGAGTACAACACCACATAAGGCACTGCACCTTTGGACCAAATCATTTGTGAGTTCGTGAAATTTTTCGCGTGTGAGTTCAATACGGCTGCTCTTGCCGTTATAGTTGCATACGATTCGTGCCTTCTGCCGTTGAGACAAAGATTCCTTTGCGCTAATGGCATTGAGTTGGATATCTTGATATGCGTGAAGGTCTTGCAACGGGTTCTCGCCGTGTTCCGCCTCAAACACCTGAGCGACGTGTACGATGATCTGATCGTCCCAATCCTTTCCGCCGAGTCTGTGGTCTCCGTTTGTGGCAATCATTTCTAACTTGGAACCGGAAACCTTCATGACAGTTACATCAAAGGTCCCGCCGCCGAGGTCAAAGACGAACACGTTTTGATCGCTGCCGTGGATATCAACGCCATAAGCGAGGGCAGCGGCTGTCGGTTCGTTCATCACCTGAAGGACGTTCAATCCTGCGATTTTACCGGCATTGCGTGTCGCTTCGCGCTCGGCATCACGGAAATAAGCAGGGACTGTAATGACGGCATCGGTGACCTCAGCGTTAAGATACGCCTCCGCATCCTGTTTGAGTTTCTGTAAGATCAGTGCCGAGAGCTCTTCAGCCGAATACTGGTTGTCGCCAAATTCACGGCAGAAACCCTCTTCACCGGTTTTGGGTTTCCCGATTTCGCGTTTGACGAATTCAACAATCTGCTCCGGCACGGCACTGGCATTCTGTTTAGCGATCTTGCCGATGGTGATAAGATCATCCTCAAACATAATGACCGATGGCGTAATCCGATCGCTTTCGGCATTCGGGATAATCTCTTCTTGACCATGTTCATTAACGTGTGCAATCGCCGAGAACGTTGTCCCAAGGTCAATGCCAACAACTTTACCCATCTGTTTCATCTCCTTTTTCGCTTGTTAGTTTTCCACCAACTGTTTCTTCATCTGCAGGTTGTGTGTACCGGAAGATGGTCACCTCTTCTGGACGAAACACCTTTTCCCGCCAATAGAAGCCTATTTTGTGAATCTCCGCTACTTCTTGATCCTTATCGTGGTCATCTGTCGGTATTGTCGCGAGAGTTTTGTGCAATTTTCGATCAAGTTTCTTCGGATGCTCCTCATACAGCGTCACGTCCATCCGGTATAGCACTTCTTCCAATTCAGAGCGGAGATTTTCCAAATTCTTTCGGAACTCCGACCAAGTTTCAAACGATTCAAAAGGTTCGCTGATACGTTCCAGTTGAGACTCAATCTCCACAAAATGGTCATAGAACTGAATCAGGTTTTGGATAACCTGTTTGTGAAAGGCTTCAAGCAGGACATTCTCCTTGTAGTCCTTCATTTCACTATAGATTGCATCAAACATCTGTTTCTGGTTCTGGTTGCGGGCGATCTGTGTTTCAAACAACTCCTGCAACGTCGACAGATGTTGATTCATTGATGCAAGGACCTCTGCGCCTGGAGGCGATACGACATCTTCACTCGTCTGTGTTTGCGGCTCTGTATCGTCATTTTCATCTGGTGAAGTGTCCGTATTGCTGCCTTGTTCCTCTACGGGTAGATCATCAGTCGTCTCCGCATTGGACACTTCAATTGTTTCATCAATTGTCGGTGCTTCTTTATCCAAAATAGTGACCTCCTTAGGGGACCTCATCTACATCCACTACGCATCGGAATCCGACGGAGCCTCCCACGAGATGCTGCCGAGGATAAGGAATCAGATAGCGTTCGGTGAGCCATGCGATGCGGGGGAGTTCACGCCAAGAATTGCCGCGCAAAACGCGGTTCTGCGGGTCCGTTGTATCGCTACACCATTCCCAGACATTCCCGAGCATGTCGTATAAGCCGAACTCGTTGGGGAGATAACTTCCGACAGGTGCGCTGCGTTCATGGTTATCTGCTGGTCCCCCTAAATTAGACTGCGTGCTATCCGGCGGCGTGTTCCCCCATGGGTACTTTTGGGCGACAAAACCTCCGCGGGCGGCTTTTTCCCATTCTGCCTCTGTCGGGAGACGTTTACCTGCCCACTCTGCATACGCGACTGCGTCGTCCCATGTCACATTCACAACAGGATAATTCGGGGCTGGCGCGTGGGCATAAGTTTCCTCTGGTAAAGGACGGTGTCCGGTACGTTTAAGGAATTCTTCGTATTGAGCAAGCGTGACTTCGTGTGTGTCAATGTAAAATCCATCGACTTGGACAGGATAGGTGGGGGCATGCTCATTTTTTCGTGTAGGTTTGCCCATCTGAAATTCGCCTTCAGGGATCAGCACCATCTCGGCGCCGTCTTTTTCCCACGTGATCGCACCATACGGGTGCTGCGCTACAGGTTCCGCTTCCAGTTCAACATTCCACGGAGTGGTCTCGCCGCCCTTCAAAGTCAATTGTGCTTCACTTGTCTTGTACCCCTCATGCGTTATCTGACCCATCACCTGTTCGCCATGTACATCGGTGTCAATCTCATGAATTAGCGGAGTTGTGCCGATGACTTTTCCACCGATATGAATGGTTGCGCCGCTCGGTTCGCTTGTAATGTCCAAAGTAGCGGTTGTCTTGAGTGAATCCTCGATTCTCAATGGTAGTGAATGGATGCTGGGCGTCTGTGCTGTTTGCTCGCTTGAAAGATTTGTGTCGCTAAAGAGGTTTGCCGTTTTTAGTTTGCATTGTGCCAGCACCTCGTCCCAGGAAAGAAATCCGTCAGCTGCTTCTTTAGCTAGAGCACCATCGGCTTGGACAGTGAAACTTTCAACAAGGGCAGCCGTAAAGTAGCCGCCCACTTTGTTATTTCCGAACACAAATTGCCCAGGAGCGGCAGCAGTGATGTCTAAAGTGCCGGTGTGTTGGAGGAACAGATTCTCGGTATGGAGGCGGTTTTTCGGGAGACCCTCTGCGAAACTGACACTTAATTCGGCGCTGGGGGTCTCCGCATAGTTACTGCAAGTGTCAGTGATGAGCATTTTCAAATTCGCCTGCTTTTGTTCTAACCATTCGCGCAATTTTGTGCGAGGGACCACGTCTTTGCTCTGATCAAAGTTGAGCACATGCTCGTCGTTGAAACTTTGTATACTTCCGTGTCCATTGTAATAGACCAGAACGGTATCCTCTTGATTCGCGTGTAGCGCGTGAATCCAGTCTTTCACGTGCGTACCTTTGATAATTCCTTGTGTCTCGGATATGATTTCGTGGGGTTCCCCTTGGATCAGCGTCATCTTCGTGATGCTACCGAGCAGCTCGTCCTCAGATTTCATGACTGTCAGATGGACATCGCAGTGGTGTGAGACGAGCCTCATGACTTCCTTTATGCGCCCCTCACTCTTTTCGACGCTTTTTCGGATGTTCGCGTCATTTCCGAGTATGATGAGAAGAGCGTGAACTTCTTTAGCAGTCGCAGAAGCTACAGAGCCTAAGAAGATAACGGTTATCAGTATTAGCAGAAACCCTGTAGTTGGCAAAGTGTTTTTGCGGTACATAATCTCCTCCTAAAAATGTTAAATCATATTCCGTGTGTGATTTTTCATAGGTTCTGATTTGACCCAATCAGTAAATTAAAAAAAAATGGGGTATTTGGACGTTGTATTTTCGGATGCATACCCAACAATTGCCAGTTGGGTGGAGACGGGAGGTAGTGGGAACTACCCCGGTAATCCGTCTCCAATGTCCATTCGTAGGGATACAAGATTTTCCGAAAAAATCAAGTAAAATTACGACGATGCTTAAAATATCATGCATATCAATTATGATGTATGATATACTTTAAACATGCACTGGCAATCTACGCTTGGCAGTGCCGCGGTTCGGGAGACTAGCCCTCTCGCCGAACCACCTGTAAAGGATTTTTACGGATGCCAAAACATAGTATAACACAAATAAAAATAAAATACAACATTTTTTATCACCCCCAATCAATTTTTGGGTAAACCTAAGTCACCATCCAACAAATTAATGCCTTATGATTGAGTCCACGGGCAATATAACAGTAGCAAGATGTGTGCCAAGCAAATTTTGCCAATATTAGGCACGAAAACGGCGATTCCAGCATAAACTTTGTAAGAAACAGCAGAAGGTTTGTAAAAATCTGCACAAGCCTTGCAGAGAACAAAGAAATTTCCTTCAAAAAGGCTTGGGAAAAATTGAGGAATCCGAGAATCTGAAGGTTGGCTTGCTCAATATGGAATTGTCAGGCGAGGAGGGTTTGGAGGCGTTGAGAGAAATTAAGGACGAGTATCCAGAACTAATTGTATCTGTGGAGGGAGCATTCAACGATGCAAGAGATAGACCGGGGAGAATTGAAGACGCTCATGGCGCTCCTTTTTTTCTTGATGAGGTGTTCTACACGTTTTTTTCGCCTATCTGTCATTCCAGATCGCTCGGATTACACAACACGTAGGTGTGGTTTTCACCGACGGCTATACTGATCGGGTGAAACGCTCCAAGTGTGGTGACAGATAAAAACCGATCCTCATCTCTTTGAAAAGGACGATTTGTCTTGTAGAGGTCAATTATAGAAAGATAGCCGTTCAAGCTTGAGACATAAAGCAAATCTCCCGAAATTTGGAAATCTGTAACAGGTCCCAAAATATTCTCCTCAGCGACTATACTCTGATTCCACCGATCAAGATTGTTTACGACAATACCGCCTGAACGCACCCCGATATCAAGCAGTTCTTGTGTATCGGGTCCCTCGTTTTCCTTTGTACGGAGGTAATCTGAATGGTACGCCTCCATGTTGTAGTGCTCAAATTGACCACCGTTCCATGTCTGATCGTTTTCACGAGCGATCGTAATGACACCTGTCGGATGTCCACGAGTCGCAAATAATAGGTAATCCTCCGAAATCCGAAGTTTTTCGTATCTGGCGCTTATCTCCAAAAGGTTTTGACGATCCGAGAGTTCTCGCCAAATATTTAGTGAAAAATAAGACGATTTCGACTGAATCAGTTGTACGAATTCACCTTCCGCTCTAACACTTGCTAATCCGGAACGCGATACTGTCACTGCTTCAACGAATTGTGGATCCATTGTAGCAACGTTAAAAATATGGAGGTAGTACCCAGTGTCCATAACATACAGATAACCGTTGTGAACATCGAAAGCCTTTATCGGGCGGAGCGGAGCGGTCGTACGCGTGGTAGACTGAAGTGACGGATTGTTCGGATTTGATATATCTACGATGTAAATCTCTTGCCGACCCGCAACAAAGAGGCGATGTCCAAATAATTTAGCATCGCCAACCGTATCAGGAAAAGGCATGGAAGCAATGCGTGACGGATGTCGCCAGTCAGAGAGATTAACGACGTGCAAATGTCTTTCGGTCGTGGCATAGGCGTACTTTCCTGAGAGGACGATATTGTTGTTGGCATTAAGGCGAAACGGTAACTGAACGGAACCCACAAATACTGGATTTTTCACATCTGCAGTGTCTACTACCTTTAGCACACTCTCTTGTGGTTCTGCTACGATGTTCTCCGAGTTTTGCGCCAGCATGCGTACGCTGCACCCGGTGTTAATAACAACAGTTAGTACGATGACAACGAAAACAGATGTCGATTTAGACAAAAATATTCGCACTGTTTTTCCTCCTTTGTGTGACGATGTTATTGGAACCGTATCTTTAGACAGGAAATAATATGCAATTTCCGTGCCAATGCTAAAGACGCTAAAGCTGGCATCTCAACCGCTAAATTGCACGAAAATGGGCAAAACATGCTTAAAAATGCACGGGGAGGTGCAATTTTGGTCGTGCGGATCGGTTGGATTTCAGAATTTTGGAAGGATGGGTGGTACAGGACTTGAACCTGTGACCTCTTGCATGTCAAGCAAACGCTCTAGCCACCTGAGCTAACCACCCATTTCGGAGAGATAATGGAGGTGGCGGTCGGAATCGAACCGACGAATAAGAGCTTTGCAGGCCCTGGCCTTACCACTTGGCTACGCCACCAAAAGCGATGGAGCGGGAGACGAGATTTGAACTCGCGACTTCCACCTTGGCAAGGTGGAGCTCTACCACTGAGCTACTCCCGCATCCTTTTAACGTTCTCGTAGAAAAATCTTCTACATTCTCAAAAGCATATATAGTTTAATACATTTGCTTTTAAATGTCAAATTAATTTTCCATTAGAATAGCAGAGATTTGAATTTTTGTCAAAAAAATTGAGACAACCTCAAAATATACTGAATTCTCCGTTCAGTTCGATATTGTTTAACCTGTTTAGAGTTGTTCTTCGATCCAATCATCGCCGTGTGCGGGATTGTAGATCAACCCTTTTTTCATATCAACGCAGAGGTCTAATTCTTCCAATACCATGTGCCCAATGAGCATTGGTGCGCCTTCAGGTAAATTGGTTACCCGGATGGTGCTGCTCCGTTCTAAAAGTGTATATTCAACCTCTGAATAGACGGTGCGTTCCACGATGCCAGCAGCGGTCCGTGCAGTCCTTTTGCTGACAGGTGTGAGACCGAGTCGTTCAATAAGCGATGTTGGCAAGCAGAGACGTGTCGCGCCAGTATCAACGAGGGCATCCGCAACGGTGAGTTGCCTCACGTCTTCCGGTTCCCTCACCCCTAATCTTACGGCATGTAAATCTTGTAGATTTACGAGTTTAATTTCGGCTGTGTGTCGCATTGTATTTGGTATCCTTTTTATAAACGTTATGTCCGGTAATCGGCGTTGATTCGGATGTAGTCGTAAGAATAATCACATGTCCACATCGTTATTTCTGTGTCCCCAGCAGCGAGATCAATCGTAATACGGACTGGATCTTGCGCGAACAGAGAAGTGGCTTTGTCTTCATCGTAACCGGCATCCATTCCTGCCTTGACGAGCTGGTAATCGGCGAGATAGACATCCACTTGATAGGGATCGAATTCTGCCCCCGATTTCCCGATCGCCATCATGATACGTCCCCAGTTGGCATCGTTGGCAAACACAGCCGTTTTAACGAGCGGCGACTCCGCAACGGCACGCGCCGCTTTCTCCGCATCGTTTCGGTTTTTCGCACGTTTGACGACCACCTCAACGAGTTTCGTCGCGCCTTCGCCATCGCGCGCGAGCATCTTAACCAATTCCGTGCAGACGAACAAGAGTCCCTCACAAAATGCTTCGTAATCTTCGCCATCCGGTGCTACAATCTCAGCGTTATTGGCGCATCCAGTTGCCAGAATCAGCACTGTATCATTTGTGCTGCGGTCGGTGTCAACGGTTAAGAGGTTATAGGTATCAGTTACGACACGGTTTAAGGCAGCCTGAAGCGTTTCAGCGTTGATCTTAGCATCCGTTGTCAGATAGGAGAGCATCGTGGCCATATTCGGTGCGATCATTCCGGACCCCTTAGCAATCCCGCCAATCCTCACAGATGCACCGCCGATCTCAATCTCTACAGCAATAGATTTCGGATATGTATCGGTCGTCATAATCGCTTCTGCGGCATCGCTACCGCCTTCGGTACGCAGCGCGCCTGCAGCGGTTTGAATCCCGTTTTCGACTTTATCCATCGGCAACTGCTGCCCGATAACACCGGTAGAAGAGACACAGACGAGGGCTGCGTCTATGTCGAGTTGTTCTGCTGTTGCAGCAGCCATCCGCCGTGCATTTGCCATGCCGACCTCACCGGTGCAGGCGTTGGCGTTTCCGCTATTAATAATAACGGCTTGCGCTTGACCAGCCTTGAGATGCTCGCGACATACTATGACGGGTGCGGCGGTAACGCTGTTCTTAGTGAAGACTCCGGCAGCAGTCGCTGGTGTATCGGTAACGATGAGTGCCACATCTTTCGCTTCCGCTGCTTTAATACCGGCGTGAACACCCGCTGCTCGGACACCCGAAACAGCGGTAATCCCGCCTTCTATCTGTTTCATGAAACGCTCCTCTACGTTTACCTTACAGAAATCTTGTTTAGTTCTGCGTTTTGTCTGGCTGATTCAACAGCTGCAGGAGTGCTGCTTTTTCTTCGGGATCCAGTGCGCGTAAGTCTTCTATGTCAAGTCCTGCTAACCTTTCAGAAACCGTCAACCCACGCATGCGTTCTTCTGGGGTCATTTTTTCTAATAGATCTGCCCCCATGCTATCAATAATTCGCTGAAGTTGTTTTTCGTATAAGCTCTGTTTTCCAGCCATTTTTAAAACCTCCTTTGTGATCTCCGGTTCAACACGAGACGCGTAATGAATGTAGGTTAAATTGTCCTCGCCTACAATTCTTTCAACAAATTGACGAAACTTCTCTTTTGATGTTGCAAACAGAAGAAGCGGGTAATTTTTTGGAGTGAGTTCAAGTTCGTTGCACACAAATAGGTGAACCGGAAAGAGATCTGTGCTTTTGTAATGTCCTGTGCTCTCCGATTCCCATTTCACATCAAGAGAGGAGTGATAGAGAACGTTCCTCGGTTGTCGAGCGGAAATGATCGTAACCGTCATTAAAGACGCAGATATCTGCTTTTCGCCGAGATAAAGGTAACTGCGTCCTCGAATAAAGTTATACTCATTCCTTGTTAGTGGATCGTTTTTTGCCTTGAATTCGATCTGATTGTAGACTCGAAAATAATTAAACGCTGTTTGCACACGAACCTTTTCCCGTTCAGCGGTCTGTTCAAGAACAACAAGAGCGTCCAGGGTCCGAGGAAGTCTACTGATTTCCACTTGTGTTTCAACAGGTAAGGCAAGTTGAGCGAAGTTAAACGTCATTACCGATGAATTAGACCTGTAGATTTCCGAACATATCTGTAGAAACAGATTTTGGACTGTTGCGATAGGTCCACTGCCTATCGTTTCGGGGCTACGGTCTTGCAACTACGCCTTATACGTAGCAGGCTTCATCAAGCAAAGCG
>JAJDTJ010000113.1 GCA_022827225.1 Candidatus Poribacteria bacterium
GGCGGGAGGCTTCAGCTTTTTTACCGCCTTTTTCAATAAAATCTAAAACGCGTTTGCGTAAATCTGTTGAATATGTCATAATAGACACAGTCTATTACAAAATACAAAAAATGTCTCTTTAATTCTGATGGTCACTATAAAGCACGACTGCCGAGGAGGAACCCTTTTTCACGAAATGTGTCAACCTGTGCTTGGCTGAGCATGCTTGCCTCCAATAGAAAAAATTTATATATTCGCCTTTGTCGGCTGCCCTTCATCCATCACAAGCGGAAAATGGTGACCCGCTAATTTATTGCCACCATTGATGGTAACAAAACGTTTCATGATGTGGTTGCCACTTTCATCGTAGATGGTTTCGCCAGTCATATAATGTACTGCAATCGCGCGACGCGGTTCACTGCTGGTGTTGTCATGAGAGCCGTGCCATGTCAGCGCATGATGGTAGTGTACATGTCCCTTTGGCACAGGGCAGAGTTCGACAGAGAGTTCATGCTCTTCAAAGCGATCCGGCATCTTATGGATGCCACCGACTTCGCGCAGAAACGACATCTGGGGGCCCCAATGATAGGAGCCGGGAACCATACGCATACATCCATTGCTTTCATCAACATCGTCTAACGCGACCCATGCGGTTACCTGACTCGTTTTCGGCATAAGGATACCCCATAGTGGCGAGTCCTGATGCCAACCGTTGATACCACCAACTTGCGGTGGTTTGTATTGGATTTGGTCGTGCCAGACGCGTAACTCTGTCGTTTCAGTCAGTTGTCCGATCTCTTCCACAATGACGGGGTTGTGAACCAACCGGTGGTAGGCGGAACTCGCTTCCCAAATATTAACGATCTGCCAGACTGGAGCCTCTTCCCTACCGCCGAGATTGGCGATACGTACCGGCTGCGGCACTTCAGGTTTCTCATAATTATCAATGACACGTGCTAATTCGTCACGCAATTCGTCAACCTGTTCATCACTTAGAACACGGTTTCCCAGGAGAAACCCTTTTTTGCGAAATGTGTCAACCTGTGCTTGGTTGAGCATATCTCTTGCCTCCTATAACATCTATTTCTTTTTTCTACAGTATTGTAGTTCTCTACGTTGTCATGTCTATTTTAGGTGTTGACAATCCTGTTTTTCAGTTCCACCCACTCTGCATCGGAAAGTTTTGGGGGCCACGCGATTCTTTTGCCGATGAGTGCGGAGCGATACGCCGCCATTATCAGATCAAATCCGAGCAGTGCGAATTCCAACCTATTGCGATGCGGCTGATTCTCATCGTCCAGCCACGTCGCGATGGCTTCGGTAAACGCTCGCTGTCCGAATTTGTCGTCTTCACCGAAGTTGGTCGACTCAACGAAGTGGTGTGCCATACCGTCGAGTTGGTATCCCCAGGAACCGTTTTCTCGCCACCACATCCTGCCTTTCGTGCCCCAAAAATCGAGGTTGCACCGCGGATTACTGCCTGGAAAATCGATTGTCCCAAACGCTGTCCGTGCGGATTCAAAAAAGACGCGCGCCCCGTTCTGAAAAGTATAGATAGCCATCAAGTCTTCGGGACACTGTCGATGCGGAATATGATAGGTTTCGGCACCTTCAACGGCACCCCAAACGTGCGTAATCGGGATGTCTTTTAATGCAAAAAGCACAACGTCCATGAGGTGGGTATCCATATCGGTAATGTCGCCTTCGGTGCATGCGCGGATGAAGTGTATATCGCCGAGGCTGTCATCCTCGAAAAATTCCAGTAGCTTCTCAGCAAATGGTAGATATCGGCGTTGGTGATTGACGATAATTTTCAGTCCAGTTTTCTCGTGCGCAGCGGCGAGTGCCTCCGCTTGGCTGGGTCTGAGCGCGAGCGGTTTCTCTATCACTAACGCCTTGACACCTGCTTCGGCGGCAGGCTCCACCCAGATATGCCGTGGCACTGTCGGCTCTGTTACAGCGTGGACGATATCGGGTCTTTCTTCTTGCAACATCTCGGTGTAATCAGCATATCCGGTAACGTTGAGTTCTGCCGATGCTGCTTTCAACCGTTCCTCGTCAATCTCACAGATGGCAATTACCTTCATATTTTCGATGCCTTCATAGCACCGAGCATGGTGGACCCCACGCCTACCCCCGACGATTGCGGTTCGATACATCGCCATAGTGTGCCTCCTCATTGAAGCGTGCAGATTTCCGAACTTGCTATTATATTAGCATGCGCACAAATTTGTGTCAACTGTTTGATTTGGAAGGAAAGTGTAAAGTTTTTCAGTTCTGTGTTGTTAAATTCGTGTGCTTGTGGTACAATGCAACACATCAAGTAAAATCACCTTCTATAGGAGGACTATATGAAGATTGATAAAATTGAGTCGTTTTTTATCCGGAACGGCTACGTGATTCGGATTCATACGGACACGGGCATCAGTGGTGTCGGACAGACGGCGTGTTGGGGCTATCCAGAAGCCGTTGATAGCATCATCAACACGTTTAAGAAACACCTCATTGGTCAGAATCCGTTGCGGATTGAGCATCACTGGCAATACCTTTATCGCATGGGTCCGTTTCGTGGGACTGCGCTGAGCGGCGCGATTAGTGCGGTGGACATCGCGTTGTGGGACATCAAAGGCAAACATCTCGGTGTCCCAATCTGGGAACTGTTGGGCGGCAATTGCCGTGATAAAATCCGATTACACCTCCTCGGCGGCGGCGGCACTCCAGAAACGATGTTTGAAGCGGCGAAAGCAGCCGTAGCGGAAGGGTTCACAGCACTCAAGTTTGATCCGTTGGTCGGCAATTTCCAAGATATGGGAGTTGATCGGCTCGTTAAAACTGCGCGCGATCTTGTCGCAGCAGCACGAGAAGGCGGTGGACCCGACCTCGACCTCATTGTTGAAGTGCATCGGAAACTGACACCGATGAACAGCATCGTGTTAGAAGCCGCTTTGGCACCTTTTAACCTCTATTTTATTGAAGACCCGATTCAGATAGACACCATCACAACACAAGCGGAATTAGCGAAGCGGATGACAACACCGCTCGCTATCGGCGAACGCAATGTAAGCATCTGGGAATTCCGTGAAATGTTGGAGGCAGGCGGACCGCAATACGTACGTCCGGATGTCGGTTTGGCTGGTGGTATAACGCATTGCAAGAAGATCGCGGCACTTGCTGAGGCGTATCACAGCGCGGTTGTCACACATAATTTCCTTGGACCGCTCATTACTGCCGCATCGCTCCACTTAGATACGAGTATTCCGAACTTCATTACACAAGAGTATACAAAAGGCGATGAATCCGAAGACTTCGCTGTGTATAAGGTCGCGTATCAACGCGAAGGCGGTTATATCCCCATCCCTGAAGCCCCGGGTTTGGGTATCGAACTTGACGATAATTTAATCGAGCAGACCCCGTTTCGACCGATGAACACCGGTTCAACACCGCTGCGGGAAGACGGTTCTGTCGCTTACGCGGTATAACAGCAGTCAGCCATCAGCCAGAGAGCGTTGTGACCATCACAAACGATTACAACTGCCACATGAGTGACTGACGACCGACAACCGACAGCTGACAACTATTTATCAGGTGGAGGAAATCGAACATGAATGCTGACGAAAAATATCTATTTGATCTGAACGGTTACCTCGTTGTCAAAAACGTGTTAACACCTGAAGAGGTGGCAATAGCGAATGAAGCGATTGATAAACATAGTGAACAAGGACGCATCCGTCCACGCGAACAGGCACTCGATGGCGGCTCCCCAGAATTAAAAGGTGACCAGGGGAGAGGGGAACTCGGTGGTATGCTCAGCTGGGAAGAACCGTGGTGTACCCCGTTTCGGCACATGCTCGCGCATCCGACACTTGTTCCATATCTCAACGAGATACTTGGAAAAGGCTTCCGAATGGATCATCAGATGTTCCTGCTTTCAATGGACAAGGGTGCAGAGGGGCATACGTTCCATGGCTCCTCCGGTCCTGGCTTCGATCCGAACCAATACTATATTTTCCGTGACGGACGCATGCACAACGGCTTGACTGTCGTCACATTCCAATTGACGGATGTGCCACCGGGAGTCGGTGGATTAATCGTTATACCCGGAAGCCACAAGAGCAACTACCCGTGCCCGAAGAAGATGCGGCTCTACCAAGAACACCAAGAGCATATTCGACAGGTCGTCTGCAACGCTGGCGATGTGGCAATTTTCACGGAGGCGGTGACGCACGGCACGCTTCCGTGGACAGCCGACCATCCGAGACGCTCCATTCTAACCCGTTATACCGCAGGCAATATGGCGTATGTCCCTGCCTATGAAATACCGGAATGGGCGAATGAGCGCCAGCGTGCTGTCATGGAACCACCTTATCATTCGCGATTAAATCGTCCCACTTTGGAAACGTAGGAAGGTTTTTAATTTATGGGATCCTGGACTGCGCTCCGCTTACGCGCAGGTTTCTGGTGAGGTCGCAACTGAAATAAGGATCTGTACGGCATAGCACCAAAAACCAAGCCTGCAACAACGGCGCAGGGCTTTCGCGAATCAACACGGAATGCGCGTGTGGCATTCCGTGGGGTGTTTCTTCAGATGTGAGAAAGACACGTGAAAGCCCAATCTCACGGTGTTTAACCGTAAGGAAAGTTAAAAAATGAATGCTGACGAAAAATATCTATTTGATCTCAACGGTTACCTTGTTATCAAGAATGTGCTAACACCTGAAGAGGTGGCACTTGCGAACGAAGCGATTGACAAACATAGTGACCAAGCACGTATCCGTCCGCGTGAACAGGCACTTGACGGTGGTTCTCCTGAACTAAAAGGCGAACAAGGTAGAGGTGAACTCGGCGGTATGCTTGGCTGGGAAGAACCTTGGTGCAATCCCTTCCGACACATGCTTGCACACCCCACGCTTATCCCTTATCTGAATGTAATATTGGGGAAAGGCTTCCGTATGGATCACCAGATGTTTTTGCTTTCGATGGACAAAGGTGCGGAAGGCTTTATTTTTCATGGATCGTCTGGTCCCGGTTTTGATCCCAACCAATACTACATCTTTCGTGATGGACGTATGCATAACGGTTTGACCGTCGTCACCTTCCAGTTGACGGATGTACCACCTGGAGTAGGCGGGTTAATCGTCATTCCGGGAAGCCATAAGAGTAACTACCCGTGTCCGCAAGAGATGCGGCTCTACCAGAAACACCAAGAGCATATCAGGCAGCTCGTCTGCGATGCGGGTGATGTCATAATCTTCACAGAAGCGGTAACGCACGGCACGCTGCCGTGGACCGCTGATCATCCGAGACGCTCTATCTTGACGCGCTACACCGCAGGTAATATGGCGTATGTCCCCGCTTATGAAATACCAGAATGGGCAAACGAACGCCAGCGTGCTGTGATGGAGCCCCCGTATCACTCTCGATTAAATCGTCCCGTATTGGAGACGTAGGAAGGAATAGCTGCTATGTCTACTTCAACGAGCGCAATTCTTGGCTTAATCTTCTTAGGCCTCGCAAATGCTTCTGTCTTCTTGATGTTCAAGTTATGGGGTTATCCATTTGACAAGGAGACGCACACGAGTGAAGCACCACCATCTTTGATGCTGCTTCATCGGTTCATCGGCTATGCGTATGCGATCCTCTATGTTTTCATGATGTGGCACATGGTGCCGCGCCTGTGGAACTACCAAGTCGAACTTCCACCGCGTACTGTGGCACACCTGATGCTCGGCATTACAATCGGTGTGTTGATTCTCGTTAAAATCGCTATTCTCCGATTTTTCCGGCATTTTGAGGAATCGATGCCCTATATCGGTACATGTTTGCTTATTTGCACGTACCTATTGATTGGGTTGTCGGTGCCGTTCACGTTCCGTGAGGCGGCGTTGCGTACACAGACAGGCGCGTTCAGCGATAAGGGTATCGTGCGAACCCGCAAGTTACTTGAAAACGCTGGATTGCCACCCGAGGCACCGCTTGATCAGCTCGCCTCAAAACGGAAACTGCGGGAAGGGCAGCACGTCTTACAGCGCAAGTGTGTTGTCTGTCACGACTTGCGCACTATTCTCGCGAAGCCACGCATACCGACAGATTGGGTACGTCTCGTTAATCGGATGGCGATAAAACCGATGATCGGTGAACCGATTCATCAAGAAGAGGAGTGGACCGTCTCGGCGTATCTCATCGCGATTACGCCGGATATTCAGGTCTCAGTACGCCAGCAGCGGCAGGAGCAGATGCGCGCAGATGAGGCGAAGACTGCCGTTCAGACCGCGACTGTTGCTATGCAAGCAGAAGCTGCAACCGATACAGCAGTCGTTGCTTACGATGCAGTAGAAGCGAAAGCACTCTTTGAGGACAGATGCTCACAATGTCACCCCATCACGGATGTAGAAGACTATCCACCGCGTTCTGAGGAAGAGACAACCGAGCTCATAACACGGATGATAGATATCGGACTCTATCTTGAGGAAGATGAAATTGAGATGATCGCACGTTATATTAACGAAAACTATCTGGCGGAGTGAACTGCTACAAACGAATCTGCTTGAAAGCCTCAATCTGTGCTGTGATTGCACGCTCCGTTGGTAGGCGTTCTGCACTTGACGCGCCGTAGAATCCGACAACGCCTTCGGTGTTTTCCAGAACATACGTCGCGTCTTCCGGTTCAGCAATTGGGCCGCCGTGGCAAATCACAAGAATCTCAGGGTTGACCCCTTTTGCCGCGTCGTGGATCGCTTGGACGCGTTTGGCGGCATCTTCAAGTGTGAACGCAGTCTTTGCACCGATGGAACCTTTCGTCGTGAGTCCCATGTGTGCGACGAGGATATCCGCGCCTGCATCCGCCATCTGCTCCGCTTCGGACTCGTTGAACGCATACGGTGTCGTGAGCATCCCCATCTGACTGGCTGTCCGTATCATCTCCACCTCAGGTCCGTATCCCATATCGGTTTCTTCAAGCAGTTGGCGGAAAGTACCGTCAATCAGCCCGACTGTCGGGAAGTTCTGTACGCCTGAAAACCCGATTTCATCTATCTGTTTCAAGAAGACATCCATCAAGCGGAACGGATCCGTACCGCAGACCCCTGCGAGGACGGGTGTATCAGGAACGACGGGTAGCACTTCGCTCGCCATTTCGACAACAATCTGGTTCGCGTCGCCGTAAGGCATCATACCGGCGAGGGAACCTCTCCCTGCCATTCTGAACCTGCCGGAGTTGTAGATAATAATCAGGTCAATGCCGCCAGCTGCCTCACATTTGGCGGAGATACCTGTGCCAGCCCCTGCTCCGATGATGGGTTTACCGGCATCAATGTTGTTGCGTAGTTGTGCTAAAATCTCTTCACGTTTGAATTTCATATTTCATTTCCTTTTTGTTTATTGATAAAAGTGAATGTGCGAATTATATCAAAATTTTAGAGTTCATGTCATCTAATTTTTCGCGTCTTTCCATATTATTCGTTCATTCCATTTCAACCTTGAATGTACACAATAGTCAAAAGAGTGTTAAGAAATTTAAATTTTCATTGTTTTTAATGCGTTTTGGGTTAGTAATATCCAGCAGAAAAACCCCTTCACTATTGGAAAAAGTAACCTCTTTCCCGTTTGGTCCCCAATCTACATACCGTGCCTCCCCATCGAACAATTTTCCTGCCTTCCGGATAGGTTCATGCACTTCATGTTTTCGGATGAGATAGATACCATCACGAGCCACAATCTTTTGAGAAATATCAGTTTATTTTTTTTGCAGAATGCACGTTTTCTACCACAAAATTGTGTCTTTAATAGGAAGAAAGATATGTTCTGTGTTTTTTACGTGGATCCTTTAATTTATTCCTTTTGATAAACCGGCAGGAATGCTCTTCAAATTGTCCAAACTTTAGTATAGTCATGTATAATATGAATTAAAACAATCCCTCCAAAAAAGGATAACTTTCATGCAAAAAACACTGTTTTTGATTTTAACGATCGGGTTGGCGATATGCGTTATTCCCGAAAACACTATCGCAAAAGACACACAAGATTGGCATTTGCAGCACTTACCGGACGGTGTCCGAGCGCGGATCGGTAAAGGCGAGATAAAAGGCAATATAGCAATTTCTGATGATGGAAAGCGTTTAGCGGTAGCAAGTGGTATCGGTATTTGGGTATACGACACAGAAACAGACCAACCACTTGATCTGATAACAGGACACACACATTGGGTTACGAGCGTAGCGTTCAGCACAGATGGATCGCTGTTAGCAAGTGGGAGTGTGGACAACACCGTCCGTTTGTGGGATGCAGACACCGGCACTGAACTACACACAATGCAAAGACATGTACATTCGATCCTCACCGTAGCGTTCAGTCCGGATAGTTCACTGTTAGCAAGCGCAGGTGAAGACGGGACTATACAGCTGTGGGATGTGGAAACTGGTACACATCTTCGGACCCTAATAGGGCATCTAAGATTTGTTTATTGTGTCGCGTTCAGTCCGGATGGGAAGACACTGGCAAGTGGCGGTGAGGACAAGACTATTCAGTTCTGGGATGTGGAAACGGGAGAATCGATTCAGGTGTTGGCAGCGCATAAAGGTGGGGTCCGTAGCATAGCATTCAGTCCGGATGGGAAGACACTGGCAAGCGGGAGCCGTGACGTTACCGTTCGCCTGTGGAATGTGCAGACCGGCGAAGAACTTCGGAAGATGGACGGGCATACGAATGCTGTTGCAAGCGTTGTGTTCAGTCCGGATGGACAGATATTAGCCAGTGGGAGTTGGGACTATTCTATTCGTCTGTGGGATGTGCAGACAGGGAAACCGCTGCGGGTGTTATCTGGGCATACTTATGGTCGCGTGAACGTTATATTTAGCCCCGATGGAAAGACGCTGATGAGCAGTAGCAGGGACGACACCGTACGGCTGTGGGACGTGGAAACCGGCGAAGAACTTCGGAAGATGGTAACGCATGCGCAGGATTTCCGTAGCATCGCGTTCAGTCCGGACAGCAAAATGCTGGCAGGTGCCACTGCGGCCAATGCTGTCCTCCTGTGGGATGTGCAGACGTGTACATTGCTGCGGACACTAAAAGGGCATACGAAGTCTGTTAATGATGTTGCGTTCAGTCCGGATGGGAAGATATTGGCGAGTGGAAGTTATGACGCGACCGTGAGCTTGTGGGATATAAAAACAGGTGCAGCACTTCCGGCACTGCCTGGAGAAACTTTTGGGTTCATAAGGGTTGCATTTAGTCCGGATAGCAAAAGACTGGCAGCTGTAGATGGTGGTGGCTATGTCTATCTATGGGATATGCAAACAGGGCTACGTATAAATAGGATGCAGGCACATCAGGCGAATGCCCATAGCATCGCGTTCAATCCGGACGGTTCTTTGTTGGCAAGCGGAGGTTATGACGACACTGTGCGTACGTGGGATGGGCATACCGGTGCCCCGCTCTTGATGTTGAATAAACCACTGTATAGTGTAACGTTCAGTCCAGGCGGAAAGATGGCTGCAAGCGCTGCTCGGGGCAGGACCATACTTTTATGGGATGCGGTGTCGGGTGAACCGATTCGGACGATAGAAGCGGATTGGAGGTCTATCTATAGCATCGCGTTCAGTCCCGATGGAAAGATACTGACGAATGGATCTAATGATGGCTTTGTGGTGCTGTCGGATGTGCGCACTGGCAAACATCTGAGGATACTCGAGGGGCATCGGGGAAGGGTAGGTCCACAAAGCGTTGTATTCAGTCCGGATGGAAAGATGTTGGCGAGTTCAAATGGTGGTATCGTGTATTTGTGGTACCTAAAGTTTGCACAGTAGCAAGCACGCGCCGACGAATCATGCAGAATACCAAAAGCGTATTCTGCCAAGCACATTCGACGTTGATTCGGCGTAATCCGCAAGTCAAACAATTCACCGCCAAACTTGACGACAACCCAATCTTATACGAATAACCCAAGTTGCCACTTGTAAATCCATGGGATATCCTTTATAGTGTTTTTATCCGAAAAACAAAAGGAGAACCCCATGGACTTGACTATTGTAGCACTTTATACGATTTGTGACGATCTTTTAATCTCAATCGGGCAT
>JAJDTJ010000131.1 GCA_022827225.1 Candidatus Poribacteria bacterium
TCTAACATAAGAAAAAGAAATGTGATATACTCTTTGCTGTCAGGATAATACATCGGATACTCCTTCAATGGGTTGGTTTTCATTAAAGGATACCGGTTATCCTGACACTTCACAACTTATTTATGAAACACCCTCAATTAAATTCTATTGCTTTGTACCAACCTTTCCGTTCAATGTACATCTTAATCTTCACATTTTCTTGCCGAAGCATATTCTGGAAAGTATTATAATCTTCGAGTGTGTGGATTTTTTTATGATTGATTTGATAGATAAGGTCGCCAGGCATTAGTCCCTCTTTAGCTAATAGGCTCTCTTGTTCAACGTCTGTGATAATAACACCACGGTGTGTATAATTCTTGGCAGTCTCGCGATTAGGCTGTGCAACCCTTATCCCAGAAGATATAATCCCTGATGTAAAAGTGGGGCGCAATGTAATTTCTTGCAAAATACCATCTCGGATGACACGACAAACAACTTCTTTATTGATAGGCAACAGTCTCACTATTGCTCTGAGGTGTTGTTCATTTTTTATTGTTTTCCCAGAAATGGATATAATGACATCACCGGGTTTGATTCCAGCAGTAAAAGCGGGACCGTCATCCTCAACCTCGGATACGTAAACTCCGCTTACAGATGGTAAATCTAAATTTCTTTGCACTTTCAAATTCGGAGTTACCGATTGTGTTCCAATTCCAAGATAAATTAGGGCAACATATCCAGAGTCAATAAGTTGGTCACAAATCTTTTTTGCTGTGTTGGCTGATATGGCAAAGTTAATTCCAATTGAACCCCCACCTTGTGCTCCCTTACTCCAGGTATTTATGCCGATGAGTTGTCCTTTTTTGTTCACTAATGCACCACCACTATTACCCCTGTTAATAGACGCGTCTGTCTGGATGAGATTCGTATGGAGATACTCTTTACCTTCAATTTCACCCAACATGATTTTATCAGTTGAACTAACAACTCCAACAGAGACAGAGGGTTGTAAGAGTTCTATGGTCAATCCGTAGAGGGACCGCCCCGTACCCACTGTATACCAAGATACTGCATCTTGTTGGCTTCCTTGCAGATTAAATAGATACGGGTAGCCAATTGCAATTGCTGATTCGCCTATTTGCACATTGTCGGAATCTCCCCATTCAATTTCTTGTAGAGGCATGTCTTCTGGCGGGTTGATTTTCAGAACTGCAACATCTGATAGGTGATCATAACCAACTATAGTAGCCTTAAAGGAGCGGCCATCGGGCAGAGTAGCAAAAATTGCATCTGCTTCTTCATAGGCAATAACATGATAATTGGTTAGAATGTACCCTTTGTCCTTGTCGATAATAATACCCGATCCTCCAGCAAACCCAAAAAATGTATTAAGTTTACCATATGCATCATAGGTGCGTATCATAACAACAGCGGGCTTAGCACGTTCAACTGCTTGTACAAATGATTGACTATTTGCGGTTGGTCCGTTACAAGCCAACAGAATAAGGACGATTCCACTCATAAACAAACTAATTCGCGTTTTCATATTTTTCCTCATAGATCCTAAAGTTAGCGATCATCTGTTTCTAAATTCTGAACGAACGCCTCAAGGTTTTGTGCCCGCAGTGCTGCGTTAAGCAACTGCTTAAGATGTTGCACATCATATTATTCATTGCCGTTCATGCCCAAAGTGCGAGCGAACGCCTCGAAGGTTTCTGCGCGTAAAGCCTCGTCATGCAATTCTTCAAGACGTTGCAAATCTTGGATGCTTTCTAATGCGGGTCTAAGTGCTTGAACTGCGCGTCCATCAAACTTAAACTCAAGTACCTTGACGAGAGATTTGATTGCTGTTTTGCGAGCCCCCAGTTCAGTTCCTTGTTGTAATCCACGTTCGTAGTGTTCTTTTCCGGCTGTTTCTAAGAAATGTTGATAGACTGAAGATTCTTGCATGACTGCCTCCGATAAAAAGCCACCAATTACTTGACGCGGATGAATTAACCCACTCATGATCCACTGCGATACGAGCAGATTGCTCCGAATATCTGTGGGCACAGTTAGTGTTTTTGTCCTTTTCCACAAATTCTACGAATTTAAAATCAGCGCGTTCCAAAACTGCCAGCAAGATGTCTTCAGGGAATTTCTGCAAGGCATTTTTGGTTACAATATCGTATCTACCGTGCGGCAGTGACGCAAAGTCTGGATCAGGTTGTTCCCTTATGTAGAACATATCAATATTTTAGGCTAATCTGCATATGAATATCAACCTTCTTTGCAGTTCACCTATTTAGCGGATCAATTCCCCGGATAGGCGCGGTTCTCTAATTCAGCGATGAATTTTTCAGCAGCGATGGCGGCTGCGGCACCCGCACCCGCAGCGGTAATCGCTTGACGGAATACGTGGTCATGCACATCACCTGCCGCATAAACACCATCTATATTCGTGCGCTGCATCTCGTCGACAATGATATACCCTTGGTCGTCCATACTTATGACATCTGTAAACAGGTCGGTGTTCGGAATATGTCCTATAAAGATAAATACCCCATCAATCGGGAAAAGTTGCGTTTCACCGGTTTTAACGTTTTTTAGGGTTGCACCGGTCACTTTGTCCGCATCACCGTTGATCTCTTCAACAATAGTATCCCAGATGAACTTGATTTTATCGTTTTTGAAGGCGCGTTCCTGCATAATCTGGCTTGCCCGGAGTTGATCGCGTCGGTGGACGATGTATACTTCGGAGGCGTATTTGGTTAAAAAGATGCCTTCCTCAAGTGCTGCGTCGCCGCCGCCAACGACGATGAGCCGTTGATCTTGGAAGAAAAACCCGTCACAAGTCGCGCAGTAGGAGACACCGCGTCCGCCGTATCCCTCTTCACCGGGAATGTCGAGTGTCCGCGGCGATGCACCTGTGCAGATAATCACGGATTTCGCTCGGTATTCTTTCTCGTAAGTTGTGACAGCGAACGGATGTTGCGAGAAATCAACCCCTGTTACGGTATCGAATTTAACTTCCGTGCCGAACCGTTCTGCCTGTTCTTGCATGCCTTGTATAAAGACACCTGCCTCGTTTCCAAAGAAGCCAGGATAGTTCTCAAGGTCAAGTGTCAGAGAGAGTTGACCGCCGAGGGCTTCGCCTGTAATCAGGATAGGTTCAAGCATCGCACGAGAGGTGTAGACCCCTGCGGCAAATCCAGCAGTGCCACCGCCAATAATCACGATATTTCGATCTTCTGTGTTGTTTGTATGAGTTTCCATTTTATTTTTTAATTCCTTTTATAAAGTCGTTAGAACGCTTTGAAGATAGCAAGGGGGACACCGATAATAGCGACTTGCGCCCCAATTACCCATCGGAGCGTTGAAATACCAGCTTCAATGCGGTCGAGGCGGTGCGCCAAAGAGTTTATATCGTCCTTAACTATGCTGAAGTCTGCCTTGACATCGTTTATATCTTTCTCAAGACTTACTTTAAGGGCATTGACATCTTCCTTATCGGCTTTAGTATCGATCTTCGCGTCTAGACGATCTAGACGAACATGTATCTGTTTCAAGATTTCGATCAGAAGTTCATTGAAATTTTTATTTTCCTGCACAAGATTTCTCCTTATTTAAAACGGCAGCGGAATCCCGACACGTTCAGCGACTGTTTTCAACTGTGCCTGATGTGCTTCACCAACCGGGATACCGATTTCAGCCCATTCCTGTTCGCGCTCCCATTCTAAGCCGCCGGGCAGATCCGATCGGTCATAACCCGGTGCCGGTTGCATCTGTCGCGCGTCGTGGATATGTTGGTCGATTTCCGCTTTGTATTCGTCAATCGGTCGGAATCGGGAGATGTCAATCGCTGCGATGAAAGCGCCTTGATTGGCACCTTCCCAAATTGTTGGTGGGTCCGGCGGCTTATCGAATAGCCAGATGCCTGCCATAAACCCGCCGAGGGCGTGGCTGACATGACTCAATCCCAACATTTTGAAGAACGAGGCAGGACTCTGTTCAAATTGCATCGATCCATAAATGCCGGTCGCCATATCAACGACTATGGGCGGCTGGCTGCCTGCTGGGATCGCAAAACTCATCGGCGAAGCACCCGTTGCGGTGGCGATCATACCGTCCGGATTGTGTCGAAAACGGTGGCAAGAGACCGCGAACCCGACGCAATCCACTTCAAGCGCAAGCCGTGTATACTTGCCAGCACTCCCGAAATGGAAATGGTTCCGACTCGTTGCGGCACCCAGGCCCATCTCTTTGGCTTTTTTGACGGCTGCTTTTGCGGCGTGATACGATGCAAAGTGTCCCATACCGCCATCGCCGTCGTAGACCGCTGTTGTCGGGGATTCATCGATGCAGCGGACGTTTGGACGTGGATTGACTTTTCCGTCGAGCATCATCCCGACATATCCGGGCGTTTGGCGGGTGCCGTGGCTGAACACACCGCGCAAATCCGTGAGCACCAGCAGGTGTGCTATATGTGCGGCATCTTCTGCCGAGGTGCCTGCTTTCTGGAAAGCTTCGCTAATGAAACTTTGCATCGCATCGGGCATCACGCGGATAAATTCTTTCGGTACAACATTCATATTTTAATTTTTCCTTGCGGAGAAACAACGTGGATTTGATCATTGATATGCTTTTCTTAAATCCGCTCTCCACTTCGTTACGAGCTACGGTTTTTTAGTTTTTAACTCACGACTTGTACTAATTGTTTGATGGAGGTATCATTCACACGGTTTTTGTAGCGTATGCTGTTAGCTTGCGCCATAACGAGGCCGATCTAACAGATACTGCTCCAAAGTCAAGGATATCCCACGCCTCTACTTAAAAAATGAATCTCGGAATTCCGTTAATGATTGGGAAGTGTTGTTCGCAGGCTTTGCAGTGAAGACGCTGTTCTTCCCATGTAATCTCGCCTTTACACTGCGGACAGACGAGAATCTCTTGTAATGTTTTTTTCTGACGGCTTTTACTTTTTACCAAAACCGATTTTACGCCGGAGACGATCCCTCGCGGTACTGCGTTTTTAAGGAGCGATAGCCACTGATGTTGACCTCGATTGCTACCGTCGGGAACAATAAGTGCCTGTAGAGTTGCTGGACATTCTAAGTCGAGCATCGGTTCCGTTTCGGGGCGTATTTCGTAATCTATTTTGCCTTCCCATTCGTATTGAACGAGGAAAATGTTGTGGTGCGTAATATGGAACCGTTTCCAGTGCTTATCTTCCGCCGCGAGTGTGTGAAATAGTTTTCCGAACTGCGGTTTCTGGTTATTCTTTTGTAGCGTTAAACGTCCCTCGATTAGGTTAACGATCCATCGGTGGTAGTGCCATCCGTATATCCGTTCACCTATCTCAGAGGGAGTTTCGATGTAGCCGCGTCCTGCCACGCGCATGAGTTCAGCGATGAGTCGTTTCGGGTCTTCAACGTGTTCGAGCACGTGTGCGCAGATGACATAGTCAAACGCTTGATCTGCGAACGGTAGGAACTGCCCATCGGCTTCGACGGTTGGTCGGTCGGTGACGATTCTACCGCCGCGTTGTTCATCGTCTTCTATGAATTTATCGCATAAGACATCCGAACGCGCTTTCGGATTGTGACCGCTCCCTATCTCTAAGACAAAATCGTTCGCCGCGATGTTCATTTTTCTACAACCATGGTGATATAAGGGCTGAGATACGGAAATGTGCCGGCGATGATTCTACCTTTTATGCCGAATCCGACAGCCTTTTTGACGATCGTGAACCCGTTTTGTCGGAAAAATTGAGCGAGATCTATCGGACTTGCGTAGTATGCACTATCGGCATCACCGCCGATTGCGTCTGCTTGTAAGTCTGGTTCTCGGTAGATGAACTGCGGCGATTTCGTGAAGAACCGTTTCTGTAAGTAGAGTTGACAGTTTCGTTTGAACTGTTGGAACGCTTGTCGTTTTGTCTCACCCCAGACGGGTCTGCCGGATTTGCCAGCCATCAGGCGTGTCCAATCCAGCAGTGGGATTAGCGGTGAACAGAGGTTCGGCCCGGAGATCACAATGCGTCCACCTTTGCGTACGACGCGTCCCATCTCCGTTAAAGCTGTCTCCACGTCCGGTAGATGTTCAACTAATTCATTTGAGCAGATAACATCAAAGGCATCATTATCAAAGGGGAGCTCAAGTGCATCACAGACTTCATACCGGAGACACCGGTTTTCCCAGTTCCGTGCTTCCTTGAGAAACAGCGGTGAAATATCGGTGCCGACGACATCAAAATCTGCCTGATTCAGCAGTTTCGCGGAAACACCGTTACCGCATCCGAGATCAAGGACCTTAGAACGCGGTGGTGCGTAACGGACGACCAGTTCTACATAGTGTCGGAGATAGGTTTCGTCGTGGGCATCCAGAAGGCTTTTATAGGTTTCCGATGTTTCGTAGAATTCCCGCATCCGTTGCCGGACGGGTGCTGATGTGTCAGGTGCTGGCGTTTCAAGCATCTTTAAATTATTCAATACGGACTTTTCCTAAGAGCGGAGCGTGTTCCAGGGTGCTTCGTCATAAACGTCGATGAGTTGATATCCCTCTGCGCCTTTGCTGGGACTCAACGTTACGAACAACTTTGCGGATTCCGAAGATACGTTAAAGGAGGCGTGGACCATATCTGCAGGAATAAAGACGGAATCGCCTGCGTTGAGGGTCTGTTTTTTATCTTCGAGCCACTGTTCGACGCTGCCTTCTATAACGTAGATAACTTCTTCTTGTTCAGGATGTTTATGAAAATCGTGTCCGTAGCCTGGGGAGAGTGAGACCTCCATAGCGACGATGTCTTTTCCGCCGGTGCTCTCCGGGCGGCTTAACCAGCCGATTGTTCCCCAATCGAGTTCGTCTCGTTCCACGTCTGCGGATGCAATAAATTTCCCGTTCATAAGGTTGAGGATTCTCCTTTTATTGGCAGTGTAGACGCGCTTTGACAGCGCGTCTACGCGTAAGTACCTCGTTTTTTATCTTTCGGACTTCAGTGTTGCCCAAGTTGTGGACAACTTTCCGAGCGGTTCAACCGGTGTTGCTGCGGTATTCATTTCTGCCCGGACTTCCTCCATACTGAGTGCCCGGTTCCAGATACGGACTTCGTCGATGAGTCCGAGGAATTCACGATTGCCTTCGTGTGTTTTCCCGATGAGGACGGAAGCGGTATCGGCGGCACCGGGGAGCGGATTTTTACCGTCGGATTCGCCGGCGTGTTCACCGTTTAGCCAGTATCGATGGACACCGTCCTCAACTTGTGCGACGACGTGCGTCCACTCGTTCAATGTGATTTTTCCGGTACAAGTGCTACCGCTACCACCGGCACTGAGGTGCAAGCATTCACTCGTCGATTCGGTGTAGAAACTGTAGGAACGGGGTCCGTTTCCTTTTGCGAGGATACCTTGCCACTGCGCCCCGGCTGTTCCTCCGGTGTATCTCTCGGCATTAATCCATGCCATGACGGTCACATTGGTATCAACGGTAAGGATATCGGCATGTGGGACTTCGACCCAGTCGGTTTCACCGTTGAGTTTGAGTGCGTTCCCGAATTTTCCTGCGGCTAATTCGGGTGAACCTGCGAGGGTGCCGTTGTTCTCATATTGTGAAAGATCAGGCACTGTATCGCCGTCAAGTTCATCAAAAGAGAAGAAGAGGATAAGTGAATCGTCGGCTGGATCTGCGGCGTGAGCGAAAGGTGCCGCGATCATGATAATCGTCAATATGGCGAGTAAAGTCTTCATGTGTTCTCCTTTGCTTATAGATACATGTCTGCGCGCTTGGGGGTTCATGACGTCTGAAATTCACGAGCATCCAGAGCGCGCCTACGAATAGATTTTATCGTTGTGCGGTTTTCTTGAGTTGCCCCCAAGAGGTTGCAAGTTTCTGACGTGGGTCAACGGGGAAAAGTTCAAAATGCCCTTTTTCCATCTGTTCGACGACTTCTTCTTCGGTGAGGGCGCGGTTCCAGATGCGGACTTCGTCGATGCGTCCCTCGAATTGACGGTTCCCTTCATGTGTTTTCCCGACGAAGGCATCCGCCGAATCGGCTGCACCGGGGGGTGGGTTTTTGCCGCCAGGTTCTCCGGCAAGTTCGCCGTTTACCCAATAACGGTGTACATTTCCATCGACTTGCGCTGCAACATGTACCCATTCATCTAACGGCACCTTTTTGTTACAAACGCTGCCTGAACCGCCGACACTGAGGTGTAAGCATTGACTATTGGATTCGGTGTAGAAGCTATAGGAACGCGGATTGTTGCCTTTCGCAAGAATACCTTGCCACTGTGCGCCACCGGGCCCCGTAAGGCGCGGCGTATTGATCCAAGCCATGACGGTAACGTTCTCATCAACGGTGAGCGTTTCGTGATGTGGAATCAGAACCCAATCGCTCGTTCCGTTGAATTCCAAAGCTTTACCGAATTTTCCGTCAGCAAGTTTGGTGTCCCCGACTAATTCACCGTGGTTTTCATATTGTGAGTGGTCAATGGCGTTTTTACCGTCGAGTTCATCAAAAGAGAAATAGAGGATAAGTGACTCCTCTGGTTCGTTTGCTGCATAAGCGAAGGAAGCCGCAAACGTGATCAGGGTTAGTATGATAAATAGGTTCCTCATTTTTACCTCCATGTAGCATAGGAGACCGTTAGTTTCCTGTGCATTATTTCTATATGTTTAATCTATCGGAACAATTTCTCCGCCTTCAACTGCCATAAACCTTCGGTTGACAGCGAGATGTGTCCAACGGTCGGTATGTCCGCTGGTCCAACGGATTTCGAGAAGTTCAATCTGTTCCGCTTTGCCGACACCAAAATGGGCGCGCAGATCGTGGAAAGAGAGGTAACTCCCACCACTATGCACCTCCCGATATTGGACGTGTGTCCCGGTCACAACTTTGATTCTTGCTCCGATCCCGGAACGGTTGCTTTTTTGTCCGACAGTCTGGATTTGTATCCAATTGTTTCGGTTTCCGACTGCGTTTTGGAGCAGGTCTGGACGTTGGTTACAGTTCGTGACGAGGATATCCAGGTCCCCGTCGTTGTCGTAATCGCCGATAGCAGCACCACGACTGACTTTTTTCACTGCTAAACCGTCAGTTTCCGAGGTGATATTGGCGAATGTTCCATCGCCTAAATTCCTGAATAGCAGGTTCTTTTGCGGATAGGTTACGTGTTTCTCAAGGACGTTAATGTTATCCATGAGATGTCCGTTTGCGACGAAGATGTCTTGGTGTCCATCGTTGTCGTAATCGAAAAATTTGATGCCCCATCCCAAATAGCCGTGTGTTACCGCTGCTATCCCTGATGTAATGGTGTTGTCGGTAAAGAAGGCGCTATCATGGTTCCGGTAGACGGTATTGGTTTCCGTCTGGTAATTACTGACCGTGAGATCAAACTTTCCGTCGTTGTCGTAATCACCGAAATCGGTACCCATTCCGGCTTCTTCTTTTCCCATATCATTATAGCAGACACCAGAAATTAATGCAACTTCTAAAAAATTACTGTTACCACCGTTCTGGAATAGGAAGTTCGGGTCCTGATCGTTTGCGACGTAGAGATCGATATTCCCGTCGACATCGTAGTCGCCAAAAGTTACACCTAACCCGTGCTGGGGTATCAGGCCAGGCGGTCGGTACAAGATTGACGCATCGGTAAACGTGCCGTCTCCGTTATTCTTGTAAAAGGTGTCGTGAACGGCAGGATACGCGTGCGGACCGCAGTAGACATGGACACCTCGTTCTTCGCAGCGGATGTCTTTTTCTGCTGTCCATTCAGCGTAGTTTGCAATGTACAGGTCTAAGTGTCCGTCGTTATCGATGTCAGCGAAGGCGCAGCTGGTACCCCAGTTTGGATTGCCGACTTTGGCGTGTGTTGTTATGTCCGTAAAAGTACCGTCGCCGTTGTTTCGATAGAGTTGGTCTGTACCGTAGTTGGTGACGTAAAGATCCAAATCGCCATCATTATCATAATCCGCGACGGTGGCACCTGTGCCGTATGCTGTGCTTCCGACCCCCGCCGTCTCGGTGATGTCGGTGAAGGTGTTATCTCCGTCGTTTCGGTAGAGGACGTTATGTGGTTTTTGGTCTTCGGCGTTGTCTATCTGGATTGCACCGTTGACGAGGTATATGTCGAGGTCGCCGTCGCCGTCGGCGTCGAAAAATCCACCGCCGGATCCGAGGAATTCGTTGAAAAGCCTTAAACCGCTCCTGCCGTCGGTATGCTCAAAGGTCAACCCGGCGGATTCCGTGACATCAATGAAAATTTGTTCTGCTGGGAGGGGTGGGCAGTAGAGAAAACTTATAAATACGGCTATGCCTACGCATCCGAGGCGGCGATAAAGATTTAGATATCTACTGTTCAGTGTGTTTTTTAGCATACGGATGGACTCATCGTGTTGTTTGCGATTTCTGCTTCAGACGTTCAAGTTTATTGAGTGCTTTCCAAGCGTCGCTATCGTCGGGTTCAATTTTGGTGATGTGTCGGTAGGTGTCTATTGCCTTTTGCAGTTGCCCTTGTTGTGTGTAAATTTCGGCTAACCCGTGGTATGCCAGGCTCAGGTTTGGCATCTTTTTTATAGCTGCTTGTAGGTGTACTTCTGCCTTGTCGAATGCTTTTAACTGGGTGTAGAGCCATCCCAATCGGACGTGCGCCTCTACGGTATCAGGGTCCAATTCAAGGACTTTCTCGAAAAGTGGTATCGCGCGTTGCGGTGCGTTGAGGTTCATGTAAAGTCTCGCCAACTTGTCGTATCCGATCGTCCGGTCTGGGTTCAGACGGATGAGTGTTTGGTAGGTCGCGATGGCTGCAGAGATATGCTTGTGTTCGAGATGGATGTCTGCCAATTCTGACCGGAGGGTGGCGTTCGCTGGGTCTTCTGTTAGCGCACTTTCGATGGCGTACGTTCTATCGTAATAGGTTTTCATCTGATGGAACAGTTTGAGTTGTTCCGTTGCTGCTGGCATATCGCCGAGCAGTCGGTACGCCTTGGCGAGGTTATAGTAGGCACTCTGGGCGTAAGGTTTTTTCTCGATTGCGGTCCGATAGTGTGCCACAGCTTGTTTCGGTTCGTTCCGCATGAGTGCGATCAGACCGAGCCATTCATAGACCTCTGGGAAATCTGGGTTCCGCGCGAGGGTGCGCTTAAATGCAGCGAGTGCCGCGTCGAATCTCGCCTGATGTGTGTAGATATAGCCGAGTCGGTAGTGTGTATCCGCATCTGTTGGAGCGTTCTGCGCGGCTTCTTTTGCGTGCTGTTCCGCGATGTCTAATTGGCTCTGTTTGCAATAGATTTCCGCCAGCGCGAGATGCGTTAATCCGTAAATCCTCGCCTTTACCGGCGCATTTTTTAAGTCTGCTACTGCAGGGAAAATCTTGTTGAAGGTCTCAATCGCTAATTCCAAATCATCTTGAAGTTTGTAAACGTTTCCGAGTTGGAAGAGGGCGTCTACATTTGTCGGTTGCTGTGATAGAATCGACTTAAAGGCATCAGCTGCTTGCGGGTAGAGTCGCAGCTTGACGTATTCCACGCCTTCTTGAAGTGTTGTAGTTGTTTCAGCACGACTCACAGCCGATGTGAACCAGAGAAGGGTCGTCAGGATTAAGACGCAGCGGTTGCACTTTGTAAGTATGTGGTAGCGTTTGTAATGTGCTTCCATCCCGATTTTCCTCAATTAGACTGTGATTGTTTGTTCACCACATCCTGAATCCAAGACAGGGCTGCCATGCTTGACGACCAACCGATGGAAGTCACCGCGAGCAGGGCGACCTGTTGTAGTTCCGCGGGTGTGATCCCTTCTTGGAGGGCGCGTCGCGTATGGGAATGCACCGCGCCTTCAGACTTCGCACCGATCGCCAAGGCGAGTTTGACCAGACGGACGGTTTTCGGTTCCATAGGACCGGCGTTACTGCATGCCTCCCCGAGTGCCTGATAGGCCTTCCAGACATCAGGGTATTCTTCAATCACATTTTGAAGAAAATCGGGTAATTTATCTTTCATATTAGTTATCGGTTAAGAGTATAGAAGTCGCGAGCTGAGCTTACCTCTACAAGCAGATAAGAATGCATCGCGGTTCCGGTGTGTTTCTATCCAGCTTTCTCTTTTGACGGTGATTCTGCCTCTTGTTGGGCTGTGGTTTCGGGTTCATCTTCGTTTTCCTCATTGAGTCCGGATTTAAAGTTTGTGATACTTTTGCCGAGACCGCGTGCCAACTCAGGGATACGCTTTCCTCCGAATATGAGCAGCACAATCGTCAATATAATTGCTAATTCGAGCGGACCTGGGCTAAACATTGCTATTGCTGTGCCTAACATTTTGTATGTCTCCGTATTTTAACGTCGTGATTTGTGCGTTGTAAAAGCGCACGATGGATATTAGCGTATATATTAGCATATTAAAAAAAATATGTCCAATAGTATTTGGTTTGGTCCGAAATAATGTAATTGACAGAAGTCTTCAGACATGCTATAATTTAGACGTGCCTTGCAAGTGAGACTAATTAACAGTGGGGAGTTTGGATTATGTATAAGGTGTTGGTCAGTGATTTGCTGTCGCAGCAAGGTTTAGATGTTCTGACGGAGCGTGGCGATTTTGAGGTAGATGTTATCCTCAATCTTGCGCACGAAGAACTGTTGGACCGAATTGCTGACTACAATGCGCTGTTGATCAGGAGTGCGACGAAGGTAACCGCAGATGTCATTGACGCAGCGACGCAACTAAAGGTCATTGGGCGCGCCGGGGTCGGTGTGGATAACATTGATGTGCAGGCAGCAACACGGAACGGTATCTTGGTCGTTAACACGCCAACAGGTAATACGATTGCGGCGGCGGAGCATACGATTGCGATGTTGCTCGCATTGGCGCGGAATATAGTGCCTGCCGGTATTTCGCTTAAGAACCGGGCATGGCAACGCAACGATTTCATCGGCGTTGAATTATACGGAAAGGTTTTCGGGACGATCGGGTTAGGACGGATCGGACAAGAGGTGGTGAGACGCGCCCAGGCTTTCGAGATGCAGATCATCGCTTACGATCCGTACATCTCGGCGAATGCAGCGGAAAAAATCGGTATTCGGCTTGTCGATCGCGAGACGCTATTTCAGGAATCCGATTATGTCTCTGTTCATACGCATCTCAATGCTGAAACCTATCATAGTATCGGTGCCTCTGAGTTTGCACTGATGAAACCGAGTTGCCGATTGATTAACTGTGCCCGTGGCGGTATTATTGATGAAGCTGCGCTATATGATGCATTGAAGGCTGGCGAACTTGCCGGTGCTGCCTTGGATGTCTTTGAAGACGAACCTGCGACGGATACGCCGCTGCTGGACCTGGAAAACGTACTGGCACTTCCCCATCTCGGGGCATCGACATCGGAAGCACAGGAGCACGTCGCTATTGAGGTGGCACAGCAGGTACGGAACGCGCTCCACGGGCAACCGGTTGCTAACGCTGTCAATCAACCGAAAATTGATCCGAGAACGCTTGATATTTTGGGACCGTATCTCGAACTCGCGGAAAAAATTGGCGGTTTTCAGACCCAGATCGTTGAGGGACAGATATCGGCGCTTAAAATCCATTATAACGGAGCACTTTTCCAGAACGAGGATGTCACACCCGTAACTGTCGCCTTACAGAAAGGGCTTTTGACACCCGTGCTAATGGATGTCAACTATGTCAACGCACCCTTTTTGGTTAAACAGCGCGGGATTTCTGTTACGGAGACGAAGAGCGAATCGGAAGCGAACTATGCAAACTCCATCGCGATTACTGTTACAACGGATAAAGGTGAGACGGTGATTGAAGGCACCGCATTCGGGAAGAGAGACATCCGCATCGTCCGTATTGACCAACACCATATAAATGTGAGACCGACAGGCTATATCCTCCTCATCTATAACAGCGACCAGCCGGGAATGATAGGGTTAATGGGGACGATTCTCGGAGAACACAATATTAACATCGCTGATATGACTGTCGGACGTTCCCGCTTATGGGAACTCGCTGTGACGCTGATCAATGTGGATAGTCCTGTACCTCGATACGTTTTGCAAACCATCGCTTCACAAAAAAAGATTGACTTTGTTAAACAGGTTTTCCTGCCATAGCAACAAAGGGATAATTAAAAATTGGATGCTAAACAGAAATGTCTATTTATTAATGCTGAAATTCCGAAGGCAAAGTTATTTGAAGGTGAGAAACGCGAAGTCCATCCCGATAGCAACGTCTCGTGGCGTATTTCACCAGAACCGTTCCGGATTTCCGAGGTAGACTTAAAATGGTTTGAGGAACTCGGTCTATACCTTGTAAATTTCTACAGTGCGTGTAATTTACTCTATTCGCAGAGCGTGCGCGGCATTCAACCGGCATGGGTAGCTGAGTACTTAGAAATCGGGAAACCGGAAACGGTTATCCAATATGGTCGGATGAACCGTTTTAAGACCCAGTTACCGGGGGTACTGCGTCCTGACATCCTCCCGACTGCTGACGGTATGGCAATTACGGAACTCGATTCGATTCCGGGGTTCATCGGGGCGACGGGGTGTCTAGCGAGGCTCTATGCACAACTCGGCTATCCTATCATCGGTGGCAGCGACGGGATGGTGAATGGGTATGCCGATATGATCCGCAATTTAGCGAAGAAGGATGATCCGACGCTCGCCATTGTTGTCTCGGACGAATCAGAAGACTATCGCGCCGAGATGATATGGCTCGCTGATGCGTTGTGTGAAGTCGGCGTGAAGGCTCGTGCTGTTAAACCGCACGAAATTATTTTTACGGAGGATGGGCTCCTTGTTGAACACGAGGACCATAAGTTTCCAGTTGATGTGCTCTACCGTTTCTATGAATTATTTGATCTCCCGAATATTCCGAAATCGGAACTCATGTTTTACAGTGCCAAAAAACGTACCGTCGTGATAACCCCGCCCCCGAAAGCCTACCTTGAAGAGAAATTATGTCTTGCCCTTTTCCATCATCCGACACTTCAACCGTTTTGGGAACGCCACCTCACTAAGCACGCCTACCCTGTCTTACAACAAGCAATTCCAGAGACATGGGTTATGGATGCGCGTCCGCTGCCGCCACACGCCGTGATTCCTAACTTGGAAGTCGCTGGGAACGCTGTAACAGATTGGCGGCAGCTGGGTCCCGTGACACAAAAGCAACGGGAATTGGTTATCAAACCATCCGGTTTTTCTGAACTCGCGTGGGGCAGTCGCGGCGTAGCGATTGGACATGATCTTCCAACGGAAGCGTGGGAAACCGTTATTGAAAACAGTCTTGAAAACTTTGAAAGAATGCCACACGTTTTACAGCGGTTTCATACTGCGAAACGGGTACGCATGCAGTATTACGATTTTGACGCGGGTGCTATGCAAGAGATGGCGTGCCGTCCGCTGCTCCGTCCATATTATTTTATTGTCGAAAATGGGGTGAAACTCGGTGGCATACAAGCCACAGTCTGCCCAGCTGACAAGAAAATTCTACACGGCATGGTGGATTCTATTATTGTGCCGTGTGCACAAATGCAATAAGGATAAAAGAGGTGTTTCGATAATGCGATTAAGTGATAAGCAACTCGCTCATTTCCGAGACAAGGGATACCTTGCTATCGACGGATTTTTTGATCCAACTGAAGCAAAAGCACTCCGAGTTGAGCTCGAACGGATCTATAACACTGAACTCGAAAAGGGGACAGGTATTAATTGTGCGGTGCAAGACGATGGAACCAAACGTAACAACGAGGGCGAACGGCAGAACCTTCAGGTTATCCCGCTGAACAACCGTAGCGACTTACACAAAGCGTTGCCCTTTCATCCGAGGGTTGTTTCTGTTGTTGCACAACTCATCGGTGATGAATTTATGTTAGAGTTAGATCAGGCGTTCTGGAAACCACCTAAGGTTGGGGTCGGGACGAGTTGGCACCAAGATAACGCCTATTTCAAGATCGCTGATCCGTTGCGAGGAACGGCGATGTGGATCGCTATCCACGATGCGAACCTTGAGAACGGGTGTATGCATGTCATTCCGGGTAGCCATCGGGAGCCTTATGAGCATTACCGCGATCCGTTGAGCGATCATCACATTCGGTGCGATCCACCCGAAGAACGTGCCGTGCCGATTGAATTAAAGGCAGGCGGTGTCCTTTTCTTCTGCTACGGGGTGGCGCATTGTACCAAATCGAACCTCTCTGATAAGGAGCGTGCCGGTGTTGCACTTCACTTCTTACATAACGATTTCGGCGGTAAAGCACTTTGGGAGCGGAATAATACGACTAAACCGATGCTTCGTGGACCCCTTGCGACGGGTGGCGAAACCGAGTTCGGAGAGAAATTTGAAGGTAGATGGGAAGAGATTATGAACGATGTGCTTGCTTCTGAGGTTTAGAATTGGATATTGTATCTGATGGTGTCCTGAATAATAAATGTTGATTTATCCGTGACTTTCTGCTAAAATCTGAGTAATTTGATGGAAGGTGCAAATTTCTCGTGTTAAACAGAAGTCAAGAATCTCCATAGGAGGGCCGAATAGATGAAACAGTTATTTATTACTTGTGCTGTGTTTGTCGCACTGATACTGATCACAGCAGGGTATGCTACAGCAGATCTCGCTGAAGGACTGGTCGTTTATTTTACTTTTGATAATGTCAAGGGTAAGATGATTGTTGATGATTCCGGCAACGGGCTTGACGCGGATATCGTTGCCAACACCGAAATTGTGGATGGCAAGTATGGCAAAGCGATTCGGATTACAGCAGTGGGTGCTGATTGTGTGAATGTACCAGCCGCCGAGGAACTGAAAATCACGGGTGAAATCACCATGGCGGCTTGGATCAATCAGGATTCTTGGGCGACTGATGGACAGTGGTTCGACAAAAATTGCCATAACGGCGGTGAGCATACTTCCTACGGCATCGGTGCCTTTGGTAACGGTAAGAATTTTAATATGTTCCTGGGCACCGGCAATAGCAGACCTCGGTTGGACAAACCGCATGCACTGGAAACGAAAACATGGCAACACGTCGTTGGGACCTATGACGGGGCAACCATGAAAATCTACGTTGATGGCGAGGTTGCAGCTGAACAGGATCAAAAAATTGACTTCAAAGGTACCAACGATCAAGATTTGCGGATCGGGTGTTCTAAGGACCGTCCGAATTACACCTTTGAGAATGGGTCTATTGACGAGGCTGCGGTCTGGCGGCGTGCGCTCAGCGCAGATGAAGTCCAAGCGATAGCGAACGAGGGGTTCCTCGCAGTTTCACCGCTCGATAAAGTCGCAACGACTTGAGGCAATATGAAACGGAGAACAGGGACATATTAAAGATTGTCCTATAGAAACGTTAAACAGCACAGGTGTTGTTTCGGCACCTGTGCTTTACTTATAAGAGGGGAAAACATGACAAAAATCGGAATAGTCGGGATCGGTTTTATGGGGATGATTCACTATTATGCGATTCAGCGGATTACGGGTGCTGAAGTCGTTGCTATCTGTACACGAGACCCAAAGAAACTCGCTGGTGACTGGACCGGTATTCAAGGTAATTTTGGACCCCGAGGCGGTATGGAGGATCTTTCAAACGTCCGAAAGTATAGCGAAATTGACGAACTCCTTGCCGATGAGGAGGTTGAGCTGGTCGATATCTGTCTACCGACACATCTTCACAAATCTGTCAGTATGGCAGCTCTTAATGCAGGAAAACATACGCTCGTCGAAAAACCGATTTCCATCTCGATTGACGATGCGAACGAACTCGTTGAACTTGAGAAGAGTATTGGTGCGGCGCGTAAGGCGGCAGGTGAAGGCCCCTGTTTCCTGATGGTCGCACACGTACTGCCGTTCTTTGCGGAGTACGCTTACGCGAAGCGGATCGTTGAATCTGGTGAATACGGTGAACTCCTCGGTGCACATTTTAAGCGGATTACGTCAAGACCGAGTCCGTCGCGGGATCCCGCTTCACTTGAGAAAAGCGGGGGGCCTGGCATCGACTTACACATCCACGACACACACTTTATTCAGCTGCTTTGCGGTGTTCCAGATGCGGTGTTCTCACAAGGCAAACTCACCGGTAGCAACTACGTCGATTACCTGACAACACAATATATCTACAACGATAAGGGGATCGCTGTTAGCTGTTCTTCTGGCGGGATTTCGCAACGCGGGCGAGCGTTCTCACACGGGTTTGAAATCTTCCTTGAAAACGCGACGTTACTCTTTGATTTTTCGACGTTAGCCGGCGAAGCATCTACCGCAGTGCCATTGACACTTCTCAACGATCAAGGTGAGGTGGAACAGGTAGATTTGGGAGATGTTGACCCGATTGATGCGTTCGTCGGTGAAATTCAATACGCTGTTGCGGCGATTGATTCGGAGAGTGAACCGACGGCGTTGTCTGGTGTCGGCGCGCGGGATGCGCTGCTGCTCTGTTATAAAGAGGCGGAATCGATTAGGACCGGTGAGGTTGTTCCGGTTCGTTAGATAGTTCGGTAATGCTATAGGAAGGCTGGAAGGGTAGAAAGATGCAAGGCGACACACGTTGGAAACAAGGAAGAGGCGATGGGGTGGGAACAAGGACAAAGGAACGAAAGATCTCTTCCACCAATCTTCCAAGCTTCCAGTCTTCCAATCTTTTTTATTTCGTTAGCAACATCGGTGAACTCTATGTTCCGACCGAATATCGGGATGTCGTTTTCGCGCGCGGACGCGTCAAGTTATTCGCACATCAAGATTTAAGGCACCTCAATCGGATTTTTACACATATTCGACACGGCGGCGTTGCCATTGCTGAGGGACAGTGGGAACAAATTACGGCTGTTATGGACTATATCCAACGTCACAAACAGGATTTAGTCCAACAATCGTCACCCAAATCACGGGATCGCGGTGCGTCGCGCGGAAATGCTGTCGGTCGTGCGCTAAAAGAAGCGTTATCGAGGCTCGCGTGTTGGGCAGATGCTGATGGGGTTTTACAAGTTGAACCCGCGCCCATCCTGCCTGATCTGCTTGCATTTGCGGGTGAACCGATGGGCGCGAATCAGGGGAAACCGTTTCTGTTACCGTTCATCAAGATTCAGCAGATACAAGAGGCACTCGCTGAGACCTACCCTATCCGGGCACTCAATGCTTCGCTTCTCGCTTCGGAAAACGTGCTCGCGCCGCGTTCGCAGGAGACGATTGAATGTTTTCAGGAGGCGCTGCGGCATGTCCGTCAATCGGAAGCGTCTGCTATAACGGTTGCGGACATCGGGTGCGGGAGTGGGTGTTTAACCCTGTTAGCACGACAGGAATTAGGCGAACAGGCTGAAGTGTCCGCATCTGACCTGCTCCCGGAAGCCGTTGCGACAACGAATCTGAACATCCAACGGCTTCTTCCAAATTCAGACGGTATAACCGTTATGCCTGCCGGTGATCTATTTGATCCGTTTTCGGGACATCAATTTGATATGATTATCTTCAATGCGCCGTGGGTTGTTGCGCGGGTCCGCAATCGCGCCGAACTCGCGATTCATGACGAGAAACAGGAGACGGTGAGCCGGTTTTTCGCACAGGTCCCAGATTTCCTGAAGCCTGATGGTGTTGTTTTGTTAGGTTATGCCGATGCTTCGGGACCTAAGGCGATTGCGAATCTGGAGGCGATCATTGCGGAGGCTGGTTTTAAAGTGGATGCCTTGTTTAATAGGCGGGTTGCAACGCATCGGTCAAAGCGGAAATGGGAGCAAATTCGGGTGTCCGTTTTGCGTCGGTCATAGCGGCAGTGGATTTTGTCATTTTGATTCTGCCTTATATTCTGATTGATGAATGACTAAGAAGGTAGTATGCTATAGTAAAACCAACAATTAAATAGACACTTTCCTCTAACAGCAACCGTTTTGTAGGGGCGAGGTCCCCTCGTCTATCTTCCAAAATGTGTCCTATTATTTTACATGCTACTATAAACGAAATATCTACGTGGAGATTGTAAACTTGAGCACAACAGATTATAGGAACCAAGAAGCACTCAATAAAGCACTGAACATATATCGCGCTGCGCTGCGTCCATTTATAATCTCGTGTTTAAGGCAGATTCAAGGGATAGACGTTGAGTCCGCTGTTACAGATTCTTTGGGGTATAGGCGGGCTGATGAAATTGAGCGTTTATTGATTCAAACGGATCGAAGCATTGAATCTGTGATTGATATTAACGATTTTCCCCACATTGTTAACAAAAATTGGGATTCTGCTTTTGATACACATCTCAATGATGACAAAGTCTTTCGGAATCAACTTTGGTTGATCGTGGAATGTCGAAATGCGGATTGGGCACATCCGTCTGATGGGGATGCTGAACTTGAGAGCACTCGGGCCCATCTGTTTCTCATCGCTGATGTGCTTGGCAAAATCAACAAACCAGATGCTAAAGATAGGGTTGAGGCAATTCGAGATGAACTTGATGATACTCCGGAACGCCTTGCAGAAATGGAGGAACGCTTAAAGAATACAGAAGCAGAGAAGGCTAAATATAAAAAGTTACTCGCGGAAACAGAGAAGGATTTAAAGGCAGCACAAGCAGATGAAAACGACCATAAAGAACGCTTTGAGACTACGGAAAAGGAACTGAATGCCGCGAAAAACCAATTGAAGAAGGTGAAAACCGAGAATACGAAATATAAGAAGTCTCTTGAGGCAGCAGAGAAGGATTTAGAGACAGCGCAAGCAGAGAAAAATGACTATAAAAAACACTTTGAAACTACAGAAGAGGAATTGGAAAACACAAAAGCGGAATGGCAAACTTGTGAAGCTAATCTCAAGGCTACATCGGATCGATTAGAAGATGCTATAGGCGCGTGGATGACATCCATGGAAAGTCTCACTGCTCTGCGAAAATTGTTCACGATAGCAAAAATCGGGAATCAGACAGTTCAGGATGTATATCCGCCAATTCAAACTGATTCCGCTGTCCGTATACTTGACCGCCGAAACGTAAATAAGAAAAATTTCCTTTTAGATCTGCTGGAACAGGAAGATCCTACTATCATCTATGTCCAAAGTGAAGAGAGAATTGATCAGTTGTTGACCCTTGTTGGACCAAAGAAAGCAGACTTTATCAGAAGTCATAGTGAGCAGACCTCTGAGGCAGAAGAAACAGAGCTTTTGGAAAAACTTGAGAACGGGGAGTTAATAGCAGTTGTCTCAAATACTGCTTTTTCCACATTGGCATCATCACACTGTGTTGAACATTTTGTTTTCTGTCACCTTGTTCCGGGATTGGATAAATTCTTCAAGCAGTGTGAACCGGCTTTTACATCCGAAAGGAATGCTTATCTGCATTTCATTTACAATAGTGAGCAAGATACTAAGGGATTAGCTCAAAAGTATCCAGATAGAGAAACGTTGGAAAAGTTTTACCCAGAATTGAGGAAACTCGCGGAAACAAACGGCGATTTTATTCCACCGGAGAGTGTCTATAACGAATTGGATTTAGCAAAACCGAGCATTGAAACAGGTCTTGCTATTTTTGAGGAGTTACAGTTGCTTGAACGCAATGATGAAGGTATAAAACTTTTACCACCCGCCGGAAAAAAGTTGGACGAATCAAGAATTTATTGTAGAGGAGAGGCGTTGAAAAAGGGGACAGAGGATTTTCGAGATTTTCAATATGAGCAGCCGGTTGAAAAAATTTGGGAAGAGATATTGGAAAAACTGGACGTGGACAGTGAGCAAATATTACGTGAAGACAGTATTGATGAGGTTTACCCAAGTGTTTCAGAAATAGAGCGTGATCTACAAACTACAGAGACGATTGAAAATGACAGCGAGGCGGATGATGGAGATACTGGAACAGGTCAAGCATCCAAACCCTCACGCGCAAACGCTAAAGTGCCTGAGGAGCGGTTTAGGGAAATCCGATCCCGGAGCGCAGCAGGTGAGGCAAACAGTGAATTAGCAAAGGAATTCGACCTGTCACCTACTGCTATAAGGTATGTCGTTGAGACAACCGAGGATACCCGCAACGAGATAGCGGCGAAGGTTGTCGAACTTCGAATTAACGAGGAAGGTTCAAGACCTATAGCGTGGAAGAAGATCCGCGAAGAACTCGCTTTGCATAACGACCATTTCCACGAGGTTATTCGGCATTCCGAGGGATACCGCGAGGCGGTCATCGAACGGATCAAGAAACTCCGCGCCCAAGATGGTGGGTGGGAATACGCCGGGAAACTTGATTTCCTCACAGGGATCGAGTTAACTGAAGAAGAGTTAGCGTAATCCAAAGATAGGTGTCGGGATCGCCTTCAGTAGTAATTTTATAGGACTTACGCATGCTGCTCTTTTGAATAATAGAATCGACTGTAGTCAAAATTGTGTAAGTCCTGTATGGCATTGAAACAGGTTTGCTATTTTTCAGGAGTTACAATTGCTTGAACGAAATGATGAGGGCGGAAACTATTGATCTTTTGACACGAGTGTATAAAATTCAACGGTATAAATATACCCTTGGACCTTTCCGGAAATCCGAACGCTATCCGTATATGCACTCAGCATAATATCAATCGGAAAGTCAGTCCTATTATTAATACGTTTGACTATTTTCCACATTGAGAAAGCCTTGCTTTCTCTGGCGACGTAAATCTTTGTATTAATCATCTTTCCTTCGCCGAGGATACGTATCTTCCGGATATCTTGTTTTTCTGGAAGGGTATACACGGGGTATCTCCTCCCTGCTGCATCGAAAAAATATTCTTTTGTAACCGGGGCTTCGATCCGAACATATGACTGTTCGGTCAGGAGTGCTGCGCACCCACTGACGAAAATACATATCAGAAAAATCCCATAGAATCTCATCATTTCTTCTCCTTTATGTGTAAGCTACCTTTTTGAAATATATCGGTTTTGTATTATGCGTTCCACAAAGCGAGTCTTGATTCGCGGATCGCTCCTACAGATATGAGAGGTGCAATAATGCACGTCGCATTTGCGCAACTACGAACAGCATATCGTGCCTACTTATAGTTTGTATCAAATGACCCCATGAGTTATACTCATAGTATGATTTCACCTAACAGGTAAATGTATTGGCATCCTAACACGCTCTTCATGGAGGTCACTATGAAACACCAGAAGGATACCGCTGTTAGATGTGTTTACATAGCTCTCCGCTGGCGTGCGGTCCCTTCAGCCCGCTTCTCTATAGATATATTGCTCCGCTGGAGCAAAGAGACTTCTTGGCACCGAACGGCGTGGTGTGTTTCTTGTAGGAGCGAGTTGTGCTGGCGAGCATAAATCAGGGATCGCGAGCGATAAGAAACCCCCAAGCAAAAACACTCGCTCCTACAAGGAGGGTGGGAAACTAATAAACATCAGCATTCCAGCTATCCTATGGTCATTTGATACTATTTGCGGATTAGCATTTTCCGCGTTGCAGAAAATTCGCCTGCGGTGAGGGTATAGAAATACACGCCGCTTGCGACAGGTTCACCGACTGCGTTTCTACCGTCCCAATACGCCGCTCGGCTTTTACTTTCATAGATGCCCACAGGTTGATGTCCTAAGTCAAGCGTCCGAACCAAACTACCATCTACGGCGTAGATACGCAACGTTACGGCTGCAGGTGCTGCCAATTGATACGGTATCCACGTCTCTGGATTAAACGGGTTTGGGTAGTTCGCAAGCAATGCTGTTTCTTTAGGTATCAACACTGATAGGAGCTGCTCAAGGAAGCGGATACCCCGCAGCGATGTGGCATCGGTCAGATTCGCTTGACGTGCTTGTGTGAACCAGTGCTGCACTTCTGCCAGTGTGAGGTGTCCTGGAACCTGTTGACGGAGGGCGGCGGGCGCAGCAGCCCCTTCACCGAATGCGCCTGCGACGAGGACGAGGTCTTGGATGTTAACGATGCCATCACCGTTGACATCCGCATCGTTTTCGCCTGTTTGCCCGAATTCGCCTGCGACGAGGACGAGGTCCAGAATGTTGACTGTATCATCGCGATTAACGTCGGCAGCGGGCCATCCGACCGACCAGAGAAGGATTTTCCCGTCCGAACCCGCGCTTGCCACCGTCTTACCATCCGGACTAAAAGAGACACTATTGACGAAACCGGTGTGTCCCTGAAGTGTCCGTAGGTGCTTGCCAGTGATAACACTCCATAAACGCACTGTCTGATCACCCGCGCTTGCCAGAATCCGACCATCCGGGCGAAACGAGACACTATTGACATCAAAGGTGTGTCCTTCAAGGGTATGTCGGAGCTCGCCTGTTATAACATTCCATAGACGCACTGTCTTGTCGAAACCTGCACTTGCCAGAATCAGACCACTCGGATTAAAGGCAACACTTAAGACCGAATCGGTGTGTCCTTCAAAGGTATGTCGGAGCCTGCCAGTTGCAACATCCCATAGATAAACATTCCCGTTCAAAGAGCAAAAGGCAAGCATCCGACCATCTGGACTAAAGGAGACACTTTGGATTCTAAGCTGATAAAATAGCTCAGCCTCAGGAGTGCCCCAAGTCGCAACATTCCATAGATTAACCCGGTCACCACCCCCACTTGCCACCGTCTTACCATCCGGGTGAAACGAGACACTTGCTCTATCGTAGTGCCCCGTCCCCTTCCTCGACGATAGGAGCGTGCCAGTCGCAATATCCCATAGGTAAACTCTCCCGTCCGAATCCCCGCTTGCCAACATCTTACTATCCGGACTAAAGGAAATACTATAGACCGAATTGCTGTGTCCCACGATGTGTGCGACTTCTTGATGCGTTACTGTATCGTAGAACCAAATACCGCTGCCACTTGCCGCCGCAAGAAGCTCCCCATCCGGAGAATACGCTATATCATTTATTGATTCTTCGCCCAGATGTGCAATCGCACTGTCTGGTAAGTGCAACGGCGGTGGGTCTGCAGCGAAACTTCTGGTTATATGTATCGTTGATGCGAAAAAGAAAACAATCAGCAAAGTAATCAAGGGTCTCATCAAAATTTTCATAAAAAGCTCCTTTGTCGTTAAGACAGAAATTCTCTTGCAATCCTATGGTCATTTGATACTATTTGCGTATTAACATTTTCCGTGTTGCGGTGAAATCGCCTGCTTTGAGGGTATAGAAATACACACCACTCGCCACAGGTTCACCGACTGCGTTTCTGCCATCCCAGAACGCAGCGCGCGCTTGGCTGTGATACGTCCCTGCGCGCTGATGCCCCAAATCCAAATCCCGGACGACACGCCCTTGGATGTCGTATATCGTCAGTGTAACATCCGCAGGTTTGGATAACTGATACGGTATCCATGTCTCTGGGTTGAACGGGTTCGGGTAGTTTGGTAACAACGTCGTCTCTTTGGGGATCAGCGCTAACAGGAGCTGCGCTAGGAAACGGATCCCTCTTACGGAAGTTGCATCTGTGAGGTGTGCCTGCTGTGCCAACGTGAGCCAGTACTGCACGTCTTCTTGTGTGAGGTGCGATGCCTCTGGTTGACGCAGGGCAGCAGGGGCCGCTGTGCCTTCACCAATTGCCGCTGCGACGGCGACGAGGTCTTGGATACTGACCTTGCCATCACCGTTGACATCTGCTCTGTTTTCGCCGGTCAGCCCGAGTGCTGCTGCGACGGCGACGAGGTCTTCGATATTGACCTCGCCATCACCGTTGACCTCGCCATCAGGGCCGTTGACATGGGCAGGGCATATTTCTGTTCCTGTTGTTGAGGATGTTGAGGGGATAAGTTCCCAGAGCAGCACGGTACCATCGTGACTCGCTGTTGCCACAGTGTTACCATCCGGACTGAAACTTATATCACTGATAATATATGTATGCTGGAGGATATTTTTCAGGATGCCGGTGTCAACATCCCACAACTCCACTTCATGCAACAGCACGTTCGTGTGGTAGTTCCGCTCTATGGCAAGGGTAGCACTATCCGGACTGAAAACGGAACTAAGGAAACTGGTACCTATGCTAAACCGATCGGTGAGGGTTTTAACATCCCACAAGGTTGGAGAATATCTGGATGTTACGCCGGGGGTGCCAACGAGTGTGGTGCCATCCGGACTGAATCCCCTGATTGAACTCAGATTATCCGGAAGACTCCCTATTTCGGTGGCGTTTTTAACATCCCACAAGATTGTATCTCCGTTAGGATCCGTCACTACGAAGATAGTGCCATCCGGACTGAACTCCATGTGACGCGGACCCAGATAATTATAGGGAACCGTGAGAGTAGCTATCAAGGTATCATTGAGAACATCCCATAACCGTACTGTTTCTGTCTCTTCTATATAACTCGCTGCGAAGAAGCTCCCATTCTTACTGAATGCTGTACCACTGAATTCTAACCACTCCTCATTAGGCTGCCATAAATTGCGGATTTCGTCGATAGTATAATGAGTGTTCAGGGTGCCAGCGGAGACATTGAATAACTTGAAAGTACCATCGCCTGAACGACTATCGCCTAAACGACTATAGATTAGAATAGTCGTACTGTCCGGACTGAAGGCAGTCCTGGTTTCATAAGTTTGTACAGGTAAACTTTTCTGGGTACGAGCGGCGACATCCAAGAACACGACAATCTGAGAAAAATTACTACGGGCCCTGCCCGTTATTGCGAGGGTGGTACTATCCGGACTGAACCTCATATTATATAAATCCTCTATCTCTCTTAGAACTATGGGGTGAAAGGTATCAGTGGCGACATCCAACAACCAAACGCTGTCCCCAAAACTCATTGCATATGTGGCACCATCTGGACTGAACAGCACCCGTATGCCACCCCGATTTCTGACAATCGGAACTCTGTGATCGGTGAGGGAAAGAAGGTTGGTATTTACATTCAACGAGTTCTCTGCCTCGTCCCATTTTTCTTGTCCTACGGCATGGAGGGTCCCATCCGAACTGAATCCCAATTCCAATACCGGGTCCGATGTGAAAGAACTATAAAATATGTTTTTTCCAATAACTTCCAGAGTGCCGGTGTCAATATCTAACAACCCCAACGCTTGTCCCCTATAATAGCGATAATCGATTGAAGGCAGTAGGAATGCAAGAATATTACCATCCGGGTTGAACGTTATCTTATTGTTCCGTATATTCATGCCATCATGAGGAAGTGGATAGGTATCTTCCAGAGTGTGCTTTTCAACATCCCACAACAAAACCCCTTCTTTACCTACAATTGCTAAGGTGGCACCATCTGGACTGAATGTCGCACAATCGCCATCCAACCGTTCGTCACCTATCATCATGGGCTGTCCCATAGTGAACGTATCCATATCCAAGAAATACACGATGCTGTCAAGGTCCGTATCATCAACGATTATAGCAAGAATGGCACCATCCGAACTAAATACCAGATCCTCTACCGTTGAGTAAGGTACATCAAAAGTGTCGTGCACTGCACGCTGAGCAACATTCCATAACACCACTTTATTCCACCCTTGTGATACTGCCAGGGTGGTACCATCTGGACTAAATTCCAAATCAATAATATAAGAGTGATATACCTGACGGTTAGTAAGGTTAGCTTTCTCGGTGCCCTTTTCAACATCCCACAACCTCAGACTACTCGTGCCATGGGCGGTAAGCGCTGCTGTTGCGAGAGTTTTACTATCTGGACTGAAAGCTATATGTAAAACATAATTTTCTTTAAGAAATGACAATGTTTCACCACTTTCCGCATCATAAAGCCACGTCCCGATGTTAGTCCCTACCGCCAGCAGCTCTTTATCTGGCGAATATGCTACCTCATTCACTACGCCTCTACCATAGCGCGCTTTAGCCCCATTGGGCAGCCCCCATTTAGTTGGATCTCCCGCGTTTGAAACCGGTCTAGACCCACCTCCTATTTTTCTCGGCAAGCCTATACTAATGCCGGGCAGATTGGGGGCGATTGGCTGTGTTGAAGCACCAGTAAAACGGATAGGCTCACCTGTTGGGTTGTTATGGGTTACATTCAGATAAAAGAAGTTGCCACCAATGTCGAGCGTCGCACTGATTTTTTCGTAATTCGATCCCGCCTCAAGCTGGTGATTGACAGAATTGCCGTTTTGATCTAAAAACTCCACGTCTAAATCGTCTAAGCATTTGCTCTCGTCCTCCCACGAAATAGCAGCAGCGAAAGAGTAAAACCGCCAAACGTTTGTAGCATCTAAGTAATAGTTGTGATACCGATGTTTGAGGCGAGGCGTAATTTTAAAACGCAGTTTCCCTCCAGGATTCACCGTGCCGCCGAAGATGATGTTATCCGCTTTGACGAGCCCCGCACCGTAAATGTTATTAGGTAACTTGCTCTGAATCTCTGCTGCCCCACGCACTATTGCGGATTTGACCTCGGCCGGACTAAAATTCCACTCGCCAGTACTGTTTTTCCCAACAGCATCAAGAATTAACGCCGCAACGCCAGCGACATGAGGGGCAGCGAAGCTCGTCCCTTGTGAGGTTTCATACCACCAGCGTCCTATGGAGGTCGATTCAATATCCACACCAGGAGCTACCACTTCCGGTTTAATTAAATTCGTGTCAGAAGGACCTTGACTAGAGAAATCAGCTATATTATTATACGTATCCACAGCACCAACTGTGATAACACTCGGAGTGTATCCAGGGACACCGATGGTCTTTTCGCTATTAGGTTGTTCAAAGACAGGAGGTGCTTCACAAGCGTCGTTTCCGCTCAGCCAGACTTCATACTCTTGAGGACTTTGAACGTGGTGCCCCACCACGAGAACGGTAAATTTGTTGGACCCATTCGTGTCAAAAGATAGCTGCTCATAATATGTGCCGAACTCCGATTCGGCTTCCCAATCGGTCCCACCCCAAACTCCTCCGTGATTACTCGATTCTTTGATCTTTTCGTCAGAAGAATTCAAAATCACTAAGTCTAAATCCTTAGTGTCGTCCTCCCATATCAAGGTAACCGTAACACTGCGTTGTTTTTTGGTATTAAAATCGTGTCGTTTATTCTGTTGTGTGCCCACTATTTGACCACTTGTACGCAACAATGCAAAATTCCCAGCGGAATTTACAAAGACGATTCCGTCGTCAATTACGAGTTTCTCAATTAATTCGCTCATTGGATCCTGCCCCTTCCGTCCATATTTCCAAGGGGGCCAATTGGAACTTATATTGACAACGTCAGCTTTATCGTCGGCATCTGGAGCAAGCAACCGACGCGAATGAGCAGCCCATTTAATTGCATCCATTGTATCTTCATAATCATCTTCAAATTTAAGGGTCTTACGCGAGAAAAGATTATTCGCAGCATCAAGGAATTCTACTTCTGGAGCAACCCCAGTTACCCCTACGCCATCGTCTGCAGCACCAATAATACCTGCTACAAAAGTTCCATGCCACTCACGATTCTTTCCACAATGGAACACCTCACCACTTGTGATGTTGGTCGCTCCTCTTTCATTCCCCCTGCTAAGTCTACCTGTAAATTCGGGATGTTCTCTATATATACCGGTATCAACAACACCAACAAAGACTCCCTTTCCCGTAACACCAAGTCCACCATAAGGCTGTTTATGAACCTTATCCGCTCCTATTTGCGGGATACTGTCAGCAAGTGCTAAATGCCCCTTACTATTCGGCCATACTTCCGTGATAAATGGCAGTTTTATCAAAGAAGCGACGTTTTTAAGGGGAACGGAAACGGATGCACTGTTAATAATTTCGTAAGTATAGCGCACCTCACCCTGCAGCCCACGAATTGCCGCCATTTCACCCATCCCAATGGGCGCGTGAGACGCAATGATAACAGAGATGTTCTTTTCTGCGATAAAATCACGGATAATTTCCGCGGCTTTCTTGTGGAGGATCGGTTTATCGCCTCGGTTGATTGACGGACTTTGGTTAGCGGAACCAGTATCCGACGATGCTCCAAAATTGATGGTGTTAACAATTCTGCCGAACTGTTTTCGGAGTTGGTAGTGGATATCCGTTTGGGGGTCTAACAGCACAGGCCCTCGGATCTTCAAATAGTCGGATTCGGAAAGTGTGTGCAAGTTTAAACCGCGGGCAATTGCTTCATTAACCACCGCAAACGCCGCTTTACTCCGCGAGATGTCATCTGTGCGCCGAAGAGGGTTGACCGAATCAGAATTAGCCAACGGTAGATATACCGTTGAAACGAAAAACAGTAGTGAAAGCGTCGTGAAAAGTGTCCTTTTCATTTTCTATCTCCTTATTTATAGTTTGTATCAAATGACCCCATGCGTTATACTGATAGTATGAGTTAACCTAACAGGTAGATGTATTTGCATCACCGAGACTCACTTCATGGAGGTCACTATGACACGCCAAAACGATACCGCTGTTAGATGTGTTTACATAGCACTCCGCTGGAGTGCGGTCACTTCAGCCCGCTTTTCTATAGATATATTGCTCCGCTGGAGCAAAGAGACTTCTTGGCAATGATTTTGCTACATTTCCAAACCGCGAGTCCCCGATAGCCTAAGTTCGCAATCTCAAAATGCTATATATCATTACCTAGCCGAAAACCCTCAAAACTGGAGACCCGTAGTAGGGCAATTCATTCAAAAATGGTGACTAACGAGATTTGATGCAAAGTATGGATGCACAACCATTCGTCAATCAAAAAAGTGTGGTAGTTGGACGTTGTATTTTCAGACACATACCCAATTAATTGCCAGTTGGGTGGAGACGGGAGGTAGAGGGTCTACCCCGATGATCCATCTCCAACGTCCATTCGTAAGGATAACCTAACTTGCTACCTATGTGATTTTAGACGCACAAACACCGTTTTTCAGTGAAAAGTGGTCATTTTTGCGAAAAACATGGCGTGTTTCCTACGATTTTCAGCACGAAGATGCACAGGCTAACAGCCTATGCTACAAAG
>JAJDTJ010000082.1 GCA_022827225.1 Candidatus Poribacteria bacterium
CGGATAACCTCACACACAACTCTGTGTGATCGAACTTTCCTGTCAAGAGTTTAGCAGATTCAGGAAAGTTTGTCAAGAAAAAAGAGGCGGTGTTCCTCCCCGCGCTAAAGCACGGGGTTTCCACACCGAAGAATTTGATGAAATCCAACATCCCCCAACAATTCATAATTGGTATTATCGTGTTTATTATGTTCGCTCTGTTTGATCTCTCAGTGTGGAGCGTAGAGGCAAATGCGGCGGAGAAAATGGAATATAGTGTAAAGTCGTTCACACCATGGGCAGAGAACAACGGTATCGCGGATTTTCTGATAACGTTTTCTGAGTCCGTGATTGACGAAACACAGGTTTTTACTGAATTACCGGATCAAGCGATTCGGGTCACACCGGCAATCGAAGGGAAAGTCAGATGGATGGCACGTAATCAAATTGGGTTCTTTTTAGAGAGCACTTTGGCTCCGTCCGTTGATTACACCTTTGAGCTTTCAGCTACACATTTTGCTCTCATAGGGAAACGGACGTTTACCTATTCAACTCCACCTTTTAAAATAGAACGCGCGGCCATCGGGTTTCAATACGATCAAACCTTAAAACAAGCGAAAGCGGTCGGGGCCGTAACCTTTAACTATCCTGTCAGCATTACGGGTTTAGAAGCATTTCTTTCGATTTTATCGGAAAAAGGTGCCGCAATTGCTTATACGTTCCAGCCCCAGAGCCGTGTTACAAAAACTGTCCTTATAGAGATTGAAAATATTCTACCGCTTCTTGAAGGTCGGTACTTGCAGGTGAAAATTGGGAAGGGGTTTAAGTGTGCGGGTACAGAAATCGGGCTTGAAGCGACAAGCGTCGCGCCGATACAGTTAGACGAAATGAGAGTCCTTCGGGTTGATCAAGCGCGCTTTGACGAGAAAGATGGCAAACCGGTTCTCCAGCTGAGTTTCACTTCACCGATTACGCTCGAAATGTTTCAAGAACAGACGAGTGTTAAACCTTCACTGCAGTATCAATTGGTCGTTAACAACTCTGTATTAGAAATTCATGCAGACTTCAAATTTCGTTCCGATTATACGGTAAGCATTAAACGTGGGGTTGCATCACCAGATGGGTCAATTTTAAGAGACACTTATGTTGAAACGCTGACCGTTCCTGATTTATACCCGCAGATCGGTTTTACGGATGATACTTTTTTCCTACCCCGAAAAGGGCCTGTGAACTTGAATGTTGCTACGACGAATATAGAACAGGTTAAATTCGGGATTGCGCGGGTCTATCTTTCGCAGCTGCCGACGCTCATTCATCAAGGAGAGCTTGATATAGTTTCACGCATCAACGAAGAGGTCATCACATCGTTACCGCTAAAGGATTATCTAAATAACAAGCACGCGGGTATTTTTAAGGTGGTGGTGCATGCTGATAATGGTAGAAGCGGCTATGCGGAACAATTGGTTGTCGTTACAGATCTTGGCATCGTCGCGAAAAAAATTGATGAGGAGTTGTGGGTGTGGGTCAATTCGCTTGATTCTTTAGAGGCGATTCCGAAAGCGGAGGTTCAACTGATTAATTATCGTGATAAGGAGGTACTGCACACCGGAGAAACTGACGCTGCGGGTTTTATCAAATTTGCTTTAGCTTCTGAAGTCGAAAAAAAGAATCTTCAACCCTTGCTAACTGTGGCGAAGGGTGATGATTTCTCCTTGCTCCAATTGCAACGACACCCAATTTCAACGCAAGGTTTCAACGTTGGCGGTATCCCTTATTTACTGGATGAATACGAAGCGTTTCTCTACACTGAGCGGGGTGTTTACCGGCCCGGTGAAACAGTCAATCTTGTTGGAATTGTACGCGGTAAAGACAATGAAATACCGACCTCACTACCAACACGGATTGAAATCATAGACCCACATTACGCGGTTCTAAGAGAATTTCCGCAGAAAACTGATAAAGATGGTGCCTGCGAAATCCAGATTTCGCTGCCTGCATACGCCCCTACAGGTTGGTATACCGCGAGGATATGGTCAGGTGAGAAACAGATAGGAGCCAGCCGGTTTCAAGTTGAGGAGTTTATGCCCGACCGAATGAGAGTCTCAATAGAATCAGATGGAGACTCCTATATGTTGGGTGATGAAGTCGATTTAAAAATAAAAGCGGTAAATCTCTTCGGGACACCGGCGGTTGGCTATGAAGTGAACGCTTCTTATGTCTTTGAATCAGTGCCTTATCAACCGCCTGAAAAGTGGGATATCTTCAGTTTTTCCGATTCAACGCGGACCTTTGAGGCTAAATGGATTAACCTTGATGAAGCCGTAACCGATATAGATGGAAAAGTTACGTATCAGTTTACGCTTCCTGAAAGTTTGAAGCCGCCGTCTGCGCTCAGCGGTTATATTCAAGCAACAGTTCAAGAACTTGGCGGGCGCGCTGTCTCTGCTTCAAAAAGGATTTCTATCCATCCGTACTCCCATTATGTCGGGATCAAACGTCCACAATTGGGAACCGTAAAGCGGAATGAGAAAGTCAAGTTCGACTACATTGTGCTTGATACGGCAGGGAATATTGCGGCTGGACGTACTTTGCAAGTAACGATCTCTGCCCTTGACGATTCACCGCGTTGGAAGAGACGGACGGTTTCGACAGTCAAGCAAGTGGAATCTCATACGTTAAAATCGGCGGCGGCGATAGCGGACTTCAGTTTCACACCTACCACGTATGGTATACATCGCTTAGAAGTTGAAGATGTTCAGAGCGGTGCGAAAGTGTCAACGCAATTTTATGTCTCGGAATGGGGCGGTGTACCGTGGTCAATGGACAACCCCGACACGCTTGATATGACGCTTGATAAAGTTGGCTATCGTCCTGGGGAGAAGGCGATATTGCATATTAAAGCCCCCTTCCCTGGTAAGTTGTTGCTAACAATTGAGCGAGAAAAGGTGTTGCATTATCGGACGGTCATGCTGAAAGAAAACGCTGCGACGTTAACGTTCCCTGTTGAGGAGATTTACGCGCCCAACGTTTACATTTCTGCGATGCTAATACGTGCCACGAGATCGCTGGAGAAAGGTGCACCTGCGCGAGCATTTGGTATTGTCCCCTTAAGACTTGATACAGAACCGCACCGATTGAAGGTTGAAATTGACGCGCCCAAACAGATTCGACCGAACCGAGAAGTAGACATAAGGTTTCGGATACACGGCAAACGTAAAGAACAACCTTACCGGGTTAGTATTGCAGCCGTTGACGAAGGTATTCTTCAACTGACACGGGCGCAAACACCGGACCCCCACACTCACTTTTATCAGCAGAGAAGCCTTGAGACGATCTCTTATGAGTTCCACAATGCAATCACAAGAGACGACCAATTTCCTATCAAACCGATAGAATCGCTTGCCGATCTGATGAATTTAGAGATTTTTGAATCTCCGAAATCAAGGCTGCGGAGGTCCTTAAGTGAGCGGGAATCCTTAATTATGCAGGACCAGGCCGCATCAGTAATGGCGATGTCTGCTTCTGCTCCAGGAATTCGTGCCCCGTATAACACGAATAAAATGTCAAGCCGGCTTAACACGGATACTGTCGTGCGGGTGGCACCGGTGTCGCTTTGGTCAGGTTTAATGACAACCGATGTGAATGGACACGGGAGCGTCCGTTTTAAGGTCCCCCAATTCAACGGCACCTTGCGGTTGATAGCGGTGGCATTTTCCGGTGCAGATTACGGTGCGGCTACCGAAAAGGTTCAGGTGCGTGATCCGGTAGTGCTACTGCCGACGTTCCCGCGCTTCCTCTCTGGTGGCGATCGGATTCGCGTCCCTGTTTCCGTTTTTAATGGGACTGATAGCAACAGCAGCTTTACTGTTAAATTGGAAGCAAACGGTCCCGTGAAACTCCTTACAGAAAACGGTGCTATTCACCACACTGCCATCGCCGAAGGGGATTCCGTTGAAAAACAGGTGGAGATTGCAGCCGGTAAGGAAGGACACCTCTTTTTTAACGTTATCGCGCACGATGCACTTGGTGTGGCGACGTTTCATCTATCGGCGTCAGGCAATGGCGAGGAGATACAATTTGCGCCTATTCGTCTCCCGCTTCGATCCGCAGCGCCACCTGTCACAAAAACAGGACAAGGTATTGTGAGAGAGAATGAACCGGCAGATTTTATTTTCCCTTCAAATCTGAGAGCGGACACCTCTGAGTTTATGGTTTCTGTATCTCCTCTCCCGACTGTCAGATTTGCAAACGGACTCCGTTATCTGATCCAGTACCCGCATGGGTGTCTTGAACAGACAACGAGTAGGGTTTTTCCGCTGCTGTATCTTAGCGACCTGGCAAGGATTATTGAACCAACATTGGCGGAAAAAGGAAAAATTGACACGTACATTAAAACGGGTATCGCTAAATTGGAAGATATGCTCCTGCCGGATCATCATTTCGCTTACTGGCCTGGACGATCTCGCATCAACAATTGGAGTAGTGTCTATGCTTCGCACTTCCTTGTTGAAGCGCGGAAGGCGGGTTACAAGGTCTCGGAAATTGTTTATAATAGGATGTTAGAAGGGTTGAGACATCAAGCGCGACAGGGTGGAACACTCAACATGCCAAATGAAGGCTCAGATAGATATACCCTGACGCGAGCAGCCTACGCATGCTATGTGCTGGCAGCAGCGGGTCAACCTGAAAAACCTGTTATGCACTATCTCAGGAATAATCGATTAGACGGACTTAACGATTATAGCCGATTTCAGCTTGCAGGGGCGTTCGCGTTGAGCGGTGATGTCAAAACAGCCCTATCAATACTGCCGGATTCAATAAACCTTGAAGAGACAGGACGACGAGACACAGGACGCAATTTCGATTCGTCTATTCGCGCGCAAGCCATCATGCTGGACATGCTTATAGAAGTCAGGGAAAACCACCCTGCAATCCCTAAACTCGTTGAAAGCCTGACCCGTGCAGCATCAAAAGGGCAGCGATGGGCGACGACACAGGAGAACGCTTTTGCTTTCCTTGCTCTCGGTAAATTCCTGAAAAACCAGCCGCATCAGAAATTTACCGGAACAATTACACGCAACGGTGCAAAACTTCCGAACTTTGATTCAACTGGAACGCAGTACATCGGATCAGACTGGGATGGTGCACACATGAAACTCACAGTCAAAGGAAAAGGCACAGGCTACTATTATTGGGAAGCTTTTGGGGTTAGCGGGAACTCCTATATTGAGACGTATGGACATGAATTGCGGATAAGCCGCCGCTATCTTACGCCAGACGGTTCCCGAGTCAAAAACGTCTTTCAGCAGGGCGAGTTGGTATTAGCTGAGATAACCGTGGAAGCTCTGACAAGCGATCTTGAGAACGTGGTAATTGTTGATATGTTGCCTGCCGGTCTTGAGATTGAAAACTCGCGATTGGTATCTCGTGAGCGTCTATCTCAGTTGTACAACATGCCAGCGTTCACCCCCGATTATATAGATATCCGCGATGATCGGCTGATCTTCTTTGGGACGTTTCCGTACCAGCGGGCGCAAAAACTTTACTACCCGCTTCGGGCGGTAACGGAGGGAACATTTACAGTACCCCCCGTTTCAGCCGAAGCGATGTACGACCCCACGAAATCAGCAGTAGCATCAAGTGGGACAATTCAGGTGGTTAAATAATAGCGGGTGAACCTCGATTCACCCGCTATTGCAGGAATGGCTTGCAAAACAGATTATCGAATCGCAATCGGATTGCCGGGTGAACCCGTTGCACCTTTGAGACGCAGAGGTGCGAAACTGAATGCGAATTCGTAGACTTTCGCCGCCGCTAACTCTTCTGTGATAATGTTCTCAAGGTTGTAAATACCGTGTTTCACAATAAAGAGTTGATGTACTGGAAATGCGAGGGTTTCATCAGGGTTTGGAACGACCTCAATGCCCCAATTATCGCTACATACCATCACAATTTTCTGATCGACGAGGTATTGCCCCGCCTCTAACCCGATACCGGGTTCCGTGGTCCCATAGCGATCGTTATCTGTCATCCAGAATTTCCCCCAACCTGTGTGAATGAGAACGACATCGCCGGGGGTAATCTCAACGCCCTGTTTTTTCAATGCACCCTCTAAATCGGCGCGCGTAATTTCATAGCTATCGCCGAGATGTTCAACGCCTTTATAGCCGGCGACATCAATCAGTACGCCGCGTGTTACGATGGGTCCCACGTTCTCAACACCGAGTTCTGTGAGCCCTTCGGCTTTAGCAAAATCGTGTTGGTCCAATCCGTTGTAGTAGAGGTCCCCGATACCGATGTGTCCGAGTCCATCGAACTGTGTGCCGATCTGTCCGATCTCACCACTGAAAATCTCCTCGAACCACGTTGTCTTATTTTCGCCGAGCGGGCCCGACATCGCTGGGATTCGTAGGCTATAATGCCTTGTCCCGAAGACAGGGATGCCGCTTTCATAGACCCTGCCGAGTTGAAAGACTGTACCGGTTTTAATCAAACTCGCGGCTTTCAATACTTTTTCTGGCGTTAATCGGTTGACGGCACCGCGCCTGTCATCGGCACCCCATTCGGAAGGAAACCATGATTCTTGCGTTAAGGTAAACGTTGCTGTGAGTGCAAGCAACGCGACTGTCAGCGCGAATAACACTAAACGTTTCGATTTGTTAAACATTGTGTTGCCTCCTTATTATAGCTTAGTTATTGCCTAAAATGCTCGCCAAAATGGCGCGTTGTAACTTCGTTGCCTCTGCCTTTTTGGTGATACGCACCTTTGCGTCCCGTGCTGTTGGCGGATTGTCAACAATCCCACTTAAGGTGACTGGCCAGGTGGTCGTCTCACCATTTTCTGTAAGTGTTACCTCAATAACATCCCCAGATTTCCACGCTTTTGCACTTTCGCGAAGGTCCGCAAACGTATCAACTTCCGTACTGTTGACAGCAATCAAACGCCAATTTTCTTGCTGTATGCTGGCTTTAAGCACACCATAAACATAACCGGTTGTCGGCAATTCTTTGTCGTATTCTATCTGTACATCTAATCCTGCATGGTTGAAATATTCCAGTAGCGGTAACCGTTTATTCCCTGTAACATAGGTTTGGAAGAACGGTTCAAAATCTTCTCCGGTCACTTTATTGACGGTTTGGATGATATCGCGCTGCGTATATCTTTTTGTCGTATCTCCGAACTTGCGATACATCGGCTGCATCACATGATTCAAATTTTTCCGATTTTTTGTGAGATGGCGGATTTGTAGGTCCAACATTGCAGCGACAAGACTCCCGCCTGCAAATGAAAGTCGGGCATCAGTAGAACCATCAATGATAGCAAATTCGGGGCGTACAGATAAATAGTTTTCACACGCGTGTTCTAACTTTTTCAGAAATTCGCTTTCTGATAAATAACCGAGCCGAGCTGAAGTCATGTCCGAATAGTAATTCGTGACACCTTCACGAAACCACAATTCTTTTGCTGAAAAGGGCTTGAGTCCGATGTGACCGTTCCAGATATGGAACACTTCATGTCCAAGAAAAGGTGCCCACTCATGCTTCGTTGCGTCATCTAAAGTCCAATCCATTGAGATCCTGATGCTGCGGCCGGTACCGTACCCGTGCGTCCGGTTTCCAATTTTTTTCTCATAAGGATGGATAAAAAATACAAAGCGATCTTCCGGTGCCCCGTTGAAGACCTTTGAATACCTATGTAGAAACTGTTCAACTGTGTTTAGCATCGTATCTTGATACACCTTAGACCTGCCGCTGATAGCAAGTACGACTTCAGTGTTCCCAGATTTTGCACGAGTTTCAGCATGCTGGCCTATGAGGAGGACAGCATTTGTTAATTCTGCCTGATCGGTGACGGCGAAGCGGTCGCCAGTGTCTCCGACGGGTTGCCAAGATGTTGATACACGCCACCAGTTTTCGGGCAGGTTGAACGCTACTTCAATTTCGTCGGTCTGTTTACCGATGATGAAAAGTTCATCGCTTGTCCATAGTGTAGTGCCCAATCTACTAAAAGGTAATGCTCCCGTGGGAGGCTGCGACACCCATTGCCTCTGATCGTGCGCCAGGGATACGTTGTAGCTTAACGTTAGCGGAAATTTAATATCCTGGTCATGCGTATGTCTGCGGAATGTAAATTCCCATATATCGTTAGTGGAGCTGCGGGCACTCGGTTTTCTACCGCTGTCATCTACTAAGGTTACGTCGCGAATATAAGCTCCAGAACCGTGGAGATGAAGTAAGATTTTCAGAGGACGGAGGAGCGGGATTTTCAGAAAACGCCATTCCTCTTTTGGCGTTAATTGGCAGGTAACCTTTACACGCCGCGGATCATCGCCATCCACACTTACGACATACACCGCTTTTTTAAAAACTGTGCCATTCTTTGGATTGATAATTCTTGGCACGTCTACGGGTCCGCTTACATCAAATTTCTCAATAATCCCTTTAGGGTGATATTTGTTTTTCCATTTGTAAGTCCAGGTTGTTCCGAGGTTTAAGGGTAGGTATTCTTCATTTTTGCGTGGTACCTGGAATTCAGTTAATTCGGCTTCAGTGACGATGCCGTTTGCGTGTTCGTACTGGACTTTGACAATCCCGATACCTTTTGCAAACCAGAGATAACGCGTTCCGTTAATTAGCGCATTCTCCTCCGCTGTGCCAGCAGTTGCCCCTGTCAGTACAGTTTTCTGCTTAAGGCAATTTTGAAAAGTTCCGGCAGGTGTTTTAATCTGTTCAAAACCTTCTATAACAATCGCCTCCAACGAACGGTGAGGTCCAGGTTGTGTCCAAGTCTTTCCTACAGTGCAAGGAAACCGAAGTAAATCTGTTTCATGATATGCAGCAATATTATTCAGCAACGGCTGTTTAAGAAGCACGCTGGGCTTTGCAGTAGACAGGCCCCTATAGACAGAACGTTTCAGTGCTAAAGCACTATCCGTCTTAATAATTGAGAAAACGCCTTCTCTTAAATCTTCACCTTTTTCTGTTTTAACCTTGACGTTAAGGTCCCGCCAAATTTGATTAGAAAATGGAGTGTCCTCGCCGCTGAGTTGAACTTTTTCAATGAATGTCTCGTCATAATAGGTGTTATGCCATCTGTAGGTCCAGATCGTGCCGTGGTTTAAAGGGAGGTATTCGTCGCTATTGCCCGGTATTTGGTGGTCAATCAATTCCGCTTCAGTAATAATTCCGTTGGAATGTTCATACCGCATTTTCACAATGCCAACACCCTTTGCAAACCAGAGATAGCGTGTCCCATTAACTAACGCGTTCTTGACTTTGGCGAATGCAGGCGTGTCTCCCAAACCAATTTCATGCTTAGTATTGGTGAAGACGGTTTTATGCTGGAGGCAGTCTGGAAAAGTGCCTGTGGCAACCGTAACTGTTTCCGAGTTTTCTATGGTTACCCGCGCTTGCAAATTTCGTCCATCTGAAGAGATTTCATCCCACTCCCAAGTGCTGCCCACAGCCAATGGAAACTGGAATAGATTTGGACGAATTTCGCCATCTTTACGATAAGAGTTCATGGTTCTGAGGTTATTGAACAACATTCCCATAGCATCTGGTGTGGTTCCACCGTACAGGGCAAGTGTGGATTGTGATACTGTCAGAAACGCATCTGTTTTTTTTATGTTAAAAGTCCCTGTTCCCAAGCCTACGCCGATATCCGACATAATTTTGACAGTGAGGTCGCGTTCAACTGTATTGACAGCTCCATCGAGTGGACTAGAAAAAATTATGACTAAAAAAATCAGGCTAAAGATAGAAAATAAAGTCTTCATTTTCCGCCTCCTCAACGCTTACCTAAAATGCCGGCGAAGATGGCGCGTTGTAACTTCGTTGGCTTTGCTTGTTTAGTGATACGTACAACGACTTCAGATTCCGTCGGTGGATTATCGGAAACACCTTTCAATGTGGTAGTTACTGTAACTGGCTTCCCGTTTTCTTCAAAACTCAACGTTACCGCTTCCGCAGATTTCCAGTGTTTGGCAATTTTTCGGAGTTTTTTAAGGCTGCCAATCCGCGAGCCATTGATACTGGTTACTTCAACGCCTGTATCACGTTGCAGACTCGCCTTAAGCACTTCTTCGACATAATCAGCAGTGGGCAATTCTTCGGAAGTTACCTGAACATTGAGTCCTGCTTTATCAAAATATTCTGACAGTGGCAGCCGCTGTTTTCCGGTAACATAGGTTTTGAAGAACCTATCAAAATCTTTACCTGCGACCTTACTGACAGTTCTAATAATATCACGCTGCGTGTATTCTATAGAATTGTCGGGAAATTTTCGATACATTTGCTGTATGACGTGATTAAAATTTTTCCTGTTTTTCGTGAGATGCCGTATCTGTAAGTCTAATGATGCGGCAACAAGGCTCCCTCCGTCATAGAGCAAACGACTGTCCCTGAAATCGTCCCCTATCGCAAATTCGTTAGATACGGACAGATACTTTTCGCAAGCGCTTTCGAGACGTTCCAAATATTCACTTTCAGATAGATAGCCGAGTTGCTTTGCCGTGATGTCGGAATAGTAATTCGTGACACCTTCGAGAAACCATCTTTCCTTTGATGTAAAAGGTTCGAGCGCAGTAAGACCGTTCCAGATATGGAACACTTCATGTCCGAGAAAGGGTGCCCATAGATGTTCGCTTGCTGCATTCAAAGTGCTATTCATCAGGATGTTAACAGTCCGCCCTCGCCCTTGTCCTTCAGCGCCCAAGGTATCCTCCATCTCAGAAGGATTTAATATAAACGTCACACGACTGTCCGGTCCGTCTTTAAAAAGTTTTGAATATGCGCGTAGAAACTTTTCGACGGTGCGTTTCATCTCATCCTTTGATGTTTTCAAGTGGCCGCCTATGCCCATCACGACCTCTGTCTTGCCAGATTTTGCGACAATTTCAGTATGCTCCCCGATAAGCAGATAGTTCGTGGTTAATTCTTCTTGATTTTCTACAGAGAACCGGTGTCCTGTGAGCCCGATACGTTTCCAAGGGGTTAGCACCCGCCAGCCTTTGGGGAGTTTGAATTCTACCTCAATATTGTCGGTTCTTCCACCGACAATAAACAGTTCACCACTTGACCAAAGCATGCAATCCTCTCGGAAATAAGGTTGTGTTCTTGGATTTGTTGTTGCAAATCCGTGCCGTGTAGTTTGAAAAGCCTTGTAATCTTCAGCGTATCTTTGCGATATTTCGTAGTTTAAAGTAATAGGTGTTTTGTTTTTATGTTTAAAAAACTTAATCTTCCAAACGGGATAAGGGTAATCCTTAAAATACGGAAAACCTACAGGCCGGGGTTCTTCTACCCTTACACTCCGTGAGAAAGGATTATCCATTGGTTTAGATTCACTGTTCTTAGGAGTATACTGATTATATTGCACAATGTAATCACTATCGCCGTTTAGGCGTAACTGCAATTCTGCAAGATTCGGATCTCCAGGGGATTCCGCAAGATTCGGATCTTCAGGGGTTAATTTATAATCGACCCGCATTTCGGCTTGATCATACGGATCCTCAATAGTTACGACGTAGGATGCCTTTTTAATGGGTGTTTCGGGTAAAATTTTAGGGTCCTTGACCTGAAGTTTTTCAATAATCGGTTTGGGTTGGTAATCGTTATGCCATTGATAAGTCCACGTCGTATCAACATTTAGTGGGAAATAGGCTCTGCTTTTCTCCGGTACGTTATATTCTATTAATTCAGCTTCAGTTATAACGCCGTTTGCATGTTCATATCGCATCTTCACAAGTCCGACACCTTTTGCGAACCAGAGATAGCGTGTGCCATTAATCAGTGAGCTTTTCAATTCAGTGTCAGCCTCAGCACCGGTGAAGATAGTTTTATGCTTAAGGCACTTCTGAAAATCCCCTGCAGGACACTTAACGGGTTCGTAATCTTCTATAATCGTTTGTAGATATGAATTTGACCATCCCTCTTCTGTCCACGTTTTTCCTACAGTTAACGGGAATCGGAACAATTCGGGCCAGGAGGTGCTGATATTATCTGAAAAGATGCTTGTAGGATATAGTATGGGTTTAGTGGACTTAATGCGGGGTCTTGAACTTGCCGCTCTCAATTCTAAAGACGCGGCGGTTTTTGCGATATAGAAGTTCCTTTCACCTAACGCTTCACCGCTCTCACTTGCAACTTTGACGGCAAGATGGAAACTGCCTTTAAATTGTTCGCTGGTATCATGGTTGATACCAATATGAGCCGTTTCAATGAAAACTTCGTTGTAATAGTCGTTTTTCCACTGATAGGTCCATGTCGAATCAATATTCAGAGGGAAGTACGCTTCACTTTCACCCGATATTTTGTAGTTGATTAATTCGGCTTCAGTGACGATGCCGTTAGAATGTTCGTACCGTACTTTCACTATTCCAATACCTTTGGCAAACCAGAGATAGCGGGTTCCGTTAACAAGTGCTTTTTCTAATTCACTGCCGATGTGTGCACCGGTGAGAACCGTTTTGTGCTTGAGACACGTGGGAAAAGTGCCAAGGGCAATCTCTACCTTTTCATAACCTTCAAGTGTGGTTTTATCCGTCGAGTTCCACGTGTCTTCCCATGTCTTTCCCACGGTGAGTGGATATCGAAATATCTTACCTTCGTACTCGGTGACAACATTTGCAAACAAAACGCGTACGCGATCCGGGAATCTATTTGAAGTGGTAAAACTTGAAGAGCGTAATGTCAAAAAATCATCTGTTTTTTGGACATAGAGACCCCCTTCACCAAAATCATGACCGATTTCTGTGGCAACGTCAATAGTGAGTTTACGGGCAACTTTTTCTGAAGCCTGATCGGTGGGATTACAAGATATTAGGATCAATACCACGCAGTAGATAAAAAATAAAGTTCTCATTTTATTTTTCTCCCCACAAATTGGATTTAACGTGAGCTCGGTATGAGAAATAGGAGTTTCAAGAGGTAGACTCCTCTGGTATAATGAAGTAACCAGATTCATACCCAAAAGAATTCTCCATGGATATCATAGCACCTTTCTGTGATATTGACGATTTTTTTTAGTTATACTTGAAGAATGGATGCAGCCAAATCACCTCCATCCATCATGGCAGATTGATTTTTGATCCCTCTTATTTTAACTATAGAAATGAAATCGGAAAAGTTAAGGGTAAATTCCATAATTTTTCGGAATTTAGCGAAAATATGGGCTGTAAGTGTCCAGAGAGCGTTATAAACAGAACAAACAAATAGAGTATTTTATGCACCCGACTTCAATTGCCTTAATTCTACTGTCAGCATTTTGCCATGCCTTCTGGAATTTCTATAGTAAATCCAGCAGAGATACCCGCATCCTCTTTTTTTGGTGCGGATTTTACACTGTAGCAATAGCGTTCGTTGCCTTTGGTATCAAGCAACCGGTAATTCCGAAACCGGTATGGGTTTATATTGCTGGCTCCGCTTTCGTCCACTTATTATACAAACTGTTTTTGACACACGCTTATACCGTTGGTGAGATTTCATTTGTCTATCCCATTGCCCGCGCTGCACCAGCGTTCTTACCCCTCTTTGCCTTCCTCTTCCTAAACGAACGAATTTCGGTGCAAGGCATGATCGGTATCCTATGTGTGATGGCATCTATAGTACTCTATCAACAACGCGAGGCGCGTATCCAGCTCAAGACGTTCTTTCGTTACCTTGGCAAACCTGATGCCCTTTGGGCTTATGCCACGCTGGCGAGCGTCATCGGATACTCGCTGATAGACAAGCAAGGGATGTCTGAATTCCGTCGCTATTCGATGGATGTCCCTTTGTGGCGCGCTGTCACCTACTATTTAATGGAGAACAGTATCTCGCAAGTCCTTTACGGATTGTCCTGCCTCACCCGGTTTCCACATCAGCAGATTGCAGAGATTGGACGCACAGAATGGAAACGTGCCCTTGCTGTTGTTATCCTTTCGTTGACCTCCTATTCGCTCATCCTCTACGTCTTGATGACAGAAAAGGTTAGTTACGTGACCGCGGTTCGGCAGTGTTCTGTTATTTTCGTTGTTCTGCTCGGCGGGTACGCTTTGAAAGAGACCTATACAAAGCGCCGCCTGGTCGCAGCTGTCGTGATGGTACTCGGCATTTTTTTGATTGCATATCAGTAGCCCATCAATGATTTTTAAAGCAAAAACACCCTTCCACTACGTTTCAGGCTCAGTTTTTTGGGTTAGAAGCGTTGGAAACCACAGGCTCCTCAACCAAAGGACACCCCCAATTTGACGCTCCGTTCGGGATGGTTGTCCATCTCTATGTAAGCCTCGACTGAATCTTGAAACGGCACGACTGGGTCAACGACATCTTCACAGTCGAATTTGCCTTCTTCGAGCCATTTCCAACAGGTATCAATAATACGCTTGAAATTCCAGCGCGGATGATCGCGGTTCGGATCGCTATTGGCACGAGCGAAGATGATGTTGGGAATGTTGACATGCGCGACGGCACCGAGATCAAGCCCGCCTGTACACGCTTTCGCGCGTCCAGCGTAGACGATCGTTCCTTCAAAAGTGACGCTGCGAAGCGCGTCATCAAGTGCTTCGTAAACAGCACTCGTTTCTACAGCGACATCAACGCCGAGTCCGCCGGTCGCTTCTTTGAGCACTTCACCGACATTGCAGGCGGTTGGATCGATGACAAGTTTCGCCCCTGTCTTTTCAGCGACTTTCCGCCGTCTTTCGAGCGGGTCCACGGCAGCGACGAAGTCAGCCCCTGCAATCCGTGCCATCTGCACCGTCATCAAGCCGATGGCGCCGAGTCCAAAGACAGCCACTCGCTCGCCGACGCGGACCTTTCCATCACGGATTGCTGACATTGCGAAGTGTAATGGATCATAGCAGACCGCCTCTTTCCACGTCATATTCTCAGGCATTTTGAGGACACTGCCTGCGCGCCACGTGTGTGTCTCCTTGAGGTGCCCATGACTGGCGACGCGTTCTCCTATCTCGAGACCTTCAACGTCATCTCCGATTTCAATGATTTTTCCGACACACATATTCCCAAGTCTGAGTGGAAAGTTTGCGTTGTTGTATCCGTAGTATGCTGTTAGTTCGGTGCCGCGTTTGGGTGCGCCGAATTCGACTTGAATGCGGACGCTATCTGCTGGGAGCGGACCGTCTTCGTATTCTCGCAAAACAGGTTGCCTTGGTGCGATGGCTATTAATTCTTTCGGCATGTTTACCCCCAATGGTGATGTTGTTGGGTTTCGCTATGCCTGTTTCTATCAACGGTTCATTGGAAAACAGTATCTCCTTTGAAACCTGATAGTTATCTGTCTTTTATCGCTCAACCCAACCTACAAGAACTGTGTAAAATTATTGGTTTGGTCCCTTAGAATTTTGGAATAGGTTCGCTGTAGGGACGAGGGAACCTCGCCCCTACAAATCTCTTAGAATTTTGAAATAGGTTCGCTGTAGGGACGAGGGAACCTCGCCCCTACGATCTAAGCGGGTACCGGACTTTGAAACTGGATAGCAGACTCGTCTAATGTGGGATACCCAATTGATGCATCCGACGGTGGATTGCCTCTCGTGCCTCTTGGAAGGGTCGAGAGAGGAATTCCAAATGATCGTCTTCGCCGTGGTGGTGTGTTACGGTGCCGGGTTCGTGATGGCGCGCTGTCTGCTGGATGTAGGACAGTCCGCCCTCAATCAAAGTCAGCATATAGTTCGCTGTTTCTGGGTCGAACATCCACCATTCGCCGCCGACGGCGATGTAGATCGGCGAGGTATGTGCAATGATACCGCGCCGCCATCCGTCGTGGTGTGGAACGGCTTGTGCATAGTTGGGGCCGCCGCATCGTGCTGCAATCCACGAGTGTTTGTCGACTTTCAGGTTCGCTTTCAAACGTAACTGGCGTGTCCCGTTATTTTCTTCGGTAGAAGCGACGACCTGTCCGGCTTGCACAATTTGCAAGGTGTGGATCGGGAAGATGGAATCCGCGGAGGCTTCAACTTCCACGGTGCCGCCGTTACCGGGTAGGTTAATCGTGCTACCGATCGGCTGTCCGTTAACGCTGAGTCGGATCATGGGACCCCCGCTGAGGAAGGTGTTCCCCGCGCTCATGTATTTGCACCAGTTATCGTAATTGAATTCCTCATTATCAGGGATATGGACGTAGGTGCGATAGACACCGACGGGGACATCGCTTGTCATTTTGTCTGTGCCACCGACGAGTGGCAATTTATATCCGCAGTTGAGGTAACGGTAGTACTCGATGTGTCCGTACATGGCGTTGGTAAGGTATTCGACGGCATCCACGCGTCCGGTAGCGATGAGCGTTGCGGGTTCGCAATTCGGGTTCGGGATGTGCGGTAAGACGACGGTGCCGCCTTGTGCGTGGCAGGCATCCGCCCAGTGCGAAAGCGTGACCTCCATGTTTCCACCGAGTTCTGCTTCTCCGGGTCCGTCGGAACACCAGGGTGCAACCTGTTCTTTTAGACCGAGCAGTGTGAGATGCCCAAGAACGTGCTGACGGTTCTCCTGAGTCGCGTAGACAATGCTCCGTCCGTCTGCAGAGGTTGTAGGTCTCCCGATGAATTCTTCCGTATTCGTGAAGAGGTGTCCCCATTGTGAGAGGAGGAGGTTGACAACGCCGAGGTCTTCGCCTTGTGCTTCGGTGTGGGCGCCTTGTGTGGAGAGGAAATGGACGTGCGTATCGCCGCTGAAATAGCGTTCGGCGTTCATATCGCACCAGCGTTTTATCCGTAGCGTTAATTCGCGTTGTCCAGGTTTTATGTTAACAGTTGTCCGCAACGGCGTATATTCAAACCCGCGGGCGACATCAACAATCACATCGCCGCGCGGGAGCCATCCTTGACACGTACCGTCAATGTAGGCGTAGCTAATCTGTCCGAGTCGTACATCGCCGCCGACATCCACGTGCCATGTGCCCATGTCTGAGTTGACGTGTGCATGGTGTCCGTGCGGTGCATAGGGTACGCCGTGTGGCGAACGGAAATGGATACGACACGGTACAGGTTTGCTTGTGTCCTCGTCAATTACAGTTGTGTGAACCCAGTTTCTACCGGCGTCGATGACTTCTACCTTGACACGTTCGTTGGGTTGAACGCTGCCTTTTTCTTGAACTTCTCCCCAGTTGACGGTGCCGAGGGTTTCGCCGTGGTTCTTGACTTCAACTGTAGCAGAAGGTGTGGCGGATACTTCTGTATATGCGGGGCTGCTTTTGTTGCTTTGGGGTTCACCCCACCCTTTGAAGTCGTCATTGATAAAGGCATCGGGATCGTTTTCTGGCAACGGATACGGATACGTGGCGGTGCCGCGGTCAACATTGACTTCCATGTTAAATGGTTTGTCGGCATCGTCGGTTTGTGGGAGCGTGATTTTGACTTCTCTGCGTGGACGCCGCGGTATCGGGTTTTCGTCAAGGTAGCCGAGCGTGATTGCTGCGACGATAAACCGGCGGTCCTGTGGTTGAATTTCAACTGAGGCAACTTCAACATCTTCCCTCGGATTCTTCCACCCCCATAAATAGTAGTCATGCGGTGTTCCTTGGGTTGCTTCGGTCTGTCGGTTGCCTGCTGCTCCCCATGGGCCTTCGTGGCGTGGGTATAAACTATCTTGTCGGTCAGGTATGGCAAGGAAGGTCTGTTGTCCCCATCCCTGTGGGACGCTGCCGATCTCAAAGCGTTCGCGAATCGGAACACTAACTGTTTCACCATCGGCATAATGGAAAACATAGTTTGCAATAAGTCTACCGATGGGTTCACCTTCCTGGATACGGGACTCAAGGAGTCGATGTACAAAGATGACTCGTTTCGGGTTCGCATTAATAGGAACTTGGACAGACTCGGTGTTGATGCCTTCACCGAAGCCTAAGAAACAGTTTGCGCCTTCGGTGATGTCGAATGGGAGTCCGTGGAACGTCTGCAAACCGATGTTTGGGGTTACGTTCGCCCCGATAATCTCTGCGCCGACGTTGCACAGAGCGGAGAGTGAAATAGGTTGATAGTCTTGCATAATTGTCCTCAATTTGGATTAGTAGGCAAGTAAAATTCGGCAATTATCACCTACGATGATTCGATGGCTTGGAGGCGTTCAGCTAACCACAAGTTAACTAAAGTTTCCGGTAAGATTCCCTGCTCCAGTGCTTGCTTTTCTATTTTATCATAGATCTCTGGGGTAAGCGTTACACGACACTTTCGCTGCATCCGTACCTCAAAATTGACTTCATGTGTTTCATCCCAGTGGTCAGCCAAGCTATGTGTGTCCCAATAGTCGGCTATCTCCTCCAGAGTTCGTGCCTTAGATATACCGGTAACCTGTTCGTCTTTATTTTTTTTCATACCTTTCGCACATCCAAGTATATCAAGTAGATATAGCTGCTATAAACATTGTGAAGAAACACCCAAGCAAATAAGCCCTACGGGACTGAAGAGGTTTTGAAGTCTTCAAGATTTCCGCGTAGGATCCGGTTCGGTTAGGAGGGAAACACCCCAGCAAAAACACCGAACCTACCGGCCTGGGGACTGAGACGGTTATTTTTTTCAAATTAACACTTATGGTGCGGTTAGGAATGCACGTCGCAAATGTAAAGCAATGACAAATTTTGCCGCGTGTGGGCAAAATTTGGGTGAGTACACCGCAAAACCGCACCTACCGTCCGAAAATAAGATAAATCCCGTTAATTTTGTATTAGAGCGGAAATTCTATTGCTTGCCCCTGCTCAGAGGACATATAGAACGCCTGCATCAACTCTGTGAGGTTACGTCCGTCTTGGATTGTAATCGTCATCGGTTCATTGCGAAGAATGGCGTTGATCCACTGTTGCATCGGTTCTGGGGGTGCAGCGGGTGCATTGGCGATATATTCCGCCTTCTCTTCATCAGAGAGTTTACGGGTTTGGAAATGCATCTCGCCGTGTCCTGCAGCAAACGAGCCTTCCGTGCCGTAGATTTCGAGCATGTTCGGGCCGGAACGGTGTGTCCATGCGACATCAATTACACCGAGTGCCTTGTTTGCGAATTCAACGACAGAGACACTGTTGTCGTCAATCGGGAAATTGCCGGTGAAGTTGTTGATTTTGGCGATAGCGCTTTTCGGTTCACCCATCAACCATCGGATAACATCGACACGGTGGCATCCTAAATCGAAGAGCGCGCCGCCGCCTGCGCGTTCGGGGTCCGCGAACCACGCGCTCGTGCCACTGAACCAACTATCCAGTGCAGCGGAGTGTGCGATCCTGCCCCTACCGAACGTGATGTCTCCGAGGAGTCCATCATCGATCGCCTTCTTTGCGAATAGGATTTCAGGGTTCGCGCGTGAAGGGAGCGAAATCATAAATTTTACACCGGCTTTCTCAACGGCATCAATAATCGGATCGCATTCGGCGACGGTAATCGCGAGTGCTTTTTCGGTGAAGATGTGTTTCCCTGCTTCAGCGGCGGCGATCATCACGCGCGGATGGTCGGACGTGACGGCATCCACAGCGACTGCATCTACATCGTCGCGACCGAGCATCTCATCGAGGTCGGTGTAGAATGGGACTTCGTATTGTTCCGCTGCTGCCCTGCCACCGTATTCTTCTTCGTCCCAGACGGCGACGAGTTCGGTTTCGGGGTTTTCGTGAATTCTTCGGGCATAACCACCTGCGTGGACATGCGCCATACTAATTTTTCCAACTCTAATCATAATTTTAATTTTCCTTGCGGTTCGGTCAGGGCGGGTTTAGCGTTTGAATTGCCATTCCGTATATCCGCCCTCCATTTCATTAAGGGCTGCGTTTTGTTTTTTCTAATAAGACTTACGCAATCCCATGATTTTGATTAACTATCAACCTCGGACTCCTTGCGGTTCGTTCAGGGCGGTTTTGGCATTTGAATTGCCATTTCGTATATCCGCCCTCCATTTCATTACGGGCTATGTTTCGTTCTTGTAAATGGATCGCGAGCGACAAGAAATACCCAAGCAAAAACACTCGCTCCTACCAAGAGGTTGTTGATGCGTTACCGAATTAAATTATTAAACCTCATCAAACCCCGCCTGCAAGGGAAGGGCGTAAGTCTTATTTATCTAATTCTCCCAACAGAGGAACGGGTTGCGAGATGGTTCCAGCCACGCAGGACCAATTGGACGTTGGTGTGTCGGTTTTCGGCTTCGATCTCATCGTCACCAGCGTGCATTTGGACGAGTACACTTTTTCGGGTCTGGTTCGATCGATTCGGCATTGAGCCGTGTAGGGTGAAATAACTAAAGAAAAGCACGTCTCCGGGCTTTGCTTCCAAAACAGTAGCGTTCTCAATCGGGTATCGGTCAGTAACTTCAGCGTTTTTTCCACTACCCATCATACCGTCGGTGCGTCCGAGCTGCTTGTGGGAGCCTGGATAGACCCGTACACAGCCCATCTCATCTGTGGCTTCCGAGACGTAGATAATCGCGGCTATCATGCTGTCTTTGACGGAAGGGAAATACTGCCAATCTTGGTGCATCGGGAAAGGCGCGCCTTTTTCAGGTGGTTTACAGAACAGTTTGGAATGGTGCAGCATAATATCTGGTCCGAGGATGGCTTCGGTAACATCAAGGAATTTCTCTTGCATGAACGCTTGTAACCAGACTCCGGAAAAACTCTGGATATTGTGGGTGTGGATGATGACGGATTCACCACCATCAAGGGCATCCATCAATCTGCCACCCCAACGCGCGTTGACGTTCTCATCGCTTTTGAGGAGCTGATCCACCACGCGATCGAAGTCGCTTTCCATTGTTTTAATTTCTTCGGGGGAATAGACCCCTTTAGCGAAATAGTATCCGTTTTCGTGAAAGAACGCACCTATATCTGACATGACGGTTTTGTAACCTCCAGTATTTTGTAACACAAGTTTTAATTTGTAAGTTCCGCAAACAGTTCATGGACCCCTTCTGGCGAGGTGGTCTCTACGTTTTCCTCTCGTAATTCGCGGAACGTCTTGAGCATAGCGAATCGTCCATCGTTTAAAATGCCGATGAGCGTTTCGTTTTCCGACTCAGCCTTACCGAATCGACAGACATCTTCGAGGCGATTGGTTGCAATTATAACGGTTTTCTGCATGGATCGAAGTTCACCGATGAGTTCTATCATCTCAATTTGTCCGTTCGGGTCAAGTGGTGCAAGCGGTTCGTCAAGGAGCCACAACTGCGGTTCGTGTAAAAAGGTCTTTGCGAAGAGGAGACGTTGGCGTTCGCCCGTTGATAAAGTTTCAATGCTGACTTCGCGTAGCGGGTTGATGTCCATTAATTCAAGCACAGTATCAATTGCTGAGGCACGCTCGCGCTTCTGTAATTTGTATGCATCGGCGAAAAAATTGAGATAATCCACGATGGACAACTCAGGATACCCTTCAAACCCAACAGGGATATACCCAATAGAGGGACTCACCTGTTTTGTGTTTGTAAATGCATCGACCCCGTCAATAGAAACGGTGCCTGATGTGGGTTTAACTAAGGTTGCCAAGATATTGAGCAGAAGTGTTTTGCCTGCCCCGTTTTTACCGAGTAGGATGAGGCACTCCGCATGCCCCACCTGAAATGTCAGGTCCGCGAGAAAAGGTTTCTTATCAATAGATTTACACAGATTCTGAACATCCAACACTTCCACGCTCCCATGATTCGATCTCTCACCCTTCCATTCCAACGCCTTTCATCTTTATCCGCTTTGTCCGTAAATCTTGTTCCACTAACTTAACCTAACTTGCTACCTATGTGATTTTAGACGCACAAACACCGTTTTTCAGTGAAAAGTGGTCATTTTTGCGAAAAACATGGCGTGTTTCCTACGATTTTCAGCACGAAGATGCACAGGCTAACAGCCTATGCTACAAAG
>JAJDTJ010000132.1 GCA_022827225.1 Candidatus Poribacteria bacterium
TTCCGACCAACGTTGCCGTCTTCCTGCGTGAAGAAGTCGCTGATACGTTGCTTGGCGATCGGTGAAATGTGTCTTTGCATGAATATCACCTCCTTTCTTTTAGAGTTCACGACGACCGCTGACAGCACGAATTAACGTTCCGCCAGCCAAGCCACATCATTAGCACCAAAGAACAAAACCAAGGGGTGTATCGCTCGCGTCTACGCTTCATTTTATACCAAATCCGTTGATGCTAATGATTAATTTATATCGTCGCAACATCTAGCAAGCCAAAGGCTTACATTCCAAAATCTCTCTATGTATTTTTCGCACGTTCACAATCAAATTTCACGCACTTCTGCCAAAATTTGTTTGACCCGCTCTGCATCTTGGCAGAGATGTGAGAGTAATGCTTCCATCTCCTTATGCGTATGCCTATCCCAAAGCGTCATGGCAATCGCCTTTTCAATCTCATATATAGGAGAAGCACCAAGTAAGTCAAGTGCCCGGCACTCAAGTTCCCCTTGTGCGCGATTGTAATGCTTCGTAAACAATAATCGACTCATCGGCTTGTGATTGGCCATCCGTTTTTTTTCACTTTCGCTAAAGAGATTGAGAAGTTGTCGGACAATTGCATCCCACGTGTAAGATACCGCTACCTTTCTCGCTTTCATGCCGAGTTGCTTTCTTTCATCGCTATTCTCCACCAACTGCCGAATCGTTTCGGATATAGACGCAATCGGCGGGCGAAATGAATCAAAGGGAGACGGTTCAACTTGTAAAAATCGACACGCACCCGCCACTTCGCTCGGTTCATTATATCCGCAAACTATGAGCGGAAGCCCGCATGCCGCAAATTCGAGAAGATAAGAACTCAACGTTCCCAAAACGGCTGGGAATACCGCCATATCAAGGGCGTTAAATACAAAAGGACTGGCTTCTGTGTCTTGAAAGTTACGAATGCTAAAGAAACTGACTGTTTCGCTCGTGCTGAAATAGTGTTCTAAAGCCGGGTGAATCACAAGCCAATGTACATCGGGGTTCGCAGCAGAAAGTTCTCGCAACAACGCGGTAGCATTTCTAACGTTTAACTCCGGAACCACACCCACCAATAACTGGTCTAAGATCTTCGGATTTCCGACGGCTTGTGCCAACTGTCGTTTAGCATTCACTTTATCCATCGGTCGGAAGGTAGATACATCAACTCCATAAGGGACACAGTGGAAGCCGTTTATCTCAGTATTAGAAGCCAATTGTGAAAAGAAAGGGGCAACCCAAGATGCATCGCAAACAAGCGCATCATAGTTCCTTAGGGCGATATATTTCTCAAGTGTCCCATTAATTCCTCGGTCAGTCACCAATATCTCGTTACATACTCGAACGAAAAACGGAATACGGTTGACTTTCAAAAAGGCTTGTTCACCGACAGAAAGAGGGGATAATGACAGAATACCGTCACAATCTTCTGGTATAAACTTGATGACAGAATCCGTTCGATTCTGGTCTGGAAAAAAGATCGGTTTAATTCCTTCAACACCGAACCCCTTCTCAACTTCCTCTCGATTTCCATTTACCTCTGGAAATCCCAGATAGACTTCAGCGTGGTTGACCAACGTCGTCAATAAACGATGGTTCGCCGTATTTAGCGAGAAACTCACTGTACTTCTCTGATCTAAAAAACTTGATGTCACGAAAATTTTGGGTCTGTCAGAAATCGAAGACTTATCCTCCCGATCCGGAATCGATGAGAACAAAAGCCCTATATCCTTAAGTTTAGACAGAAAACTTAAATTTTCAAGAACCTCAAACCGATTATACTTTACTGCTAACGCTTCAATAATCTGGTCTGTATTCAGATCAAGACAACACTCCAAAACCTCTTCAATAATCTCGTTAATAGGAACTGTATGTCCCGTTTCTAAATCGGCAATGTAAATCTCGTCGTCGAGACGAAATTTATGAATTGTGTGAAGTTGCTGAGGAAATTGAATCATCTTATAATTTCCAATCCGTTAGGAGGTCGCTTGCTGAAAACCCAAAACTTTTTCAAGGACGCTTTTCGCCTTAGTTTCGCCGCAGAGGTGTTGAAGCACCGCTTCCACTTCATGGATCCCATGCCCTTTATTCATCAAGCTTAGCGCAAGCCCTTCATCAACCGTTTGCACATATCCATCGAACATGAGCGGGCGCTCTTTCAAATTTGTGACGTTGCTCAGAACTGCCCTATATCCAACACGTCTCTGGCTTTGGTTAAGATAAGGAGTGAACGATATTGGGAATTCCCTTCGATGTCGAGTTGTTAACTTCTGAATTTTCGTCAGTTTCTCAAGGAGTGCTACAAAATTCGTTGCTGTTGCATCCCATGTAAAATTGCGTGCTCTTTGCGCCGCTTTCTCACCGAGTTTCAATCGCCTATCTTTATCGTTCAAAAGTCCGTTGACTGCCTCTGACATGGCGAAGGGACAAACGGTGCCAGCGAAACTGCCAATCTCATCCGGGTATTCCGAAGCAGGTACAATAACGCCGGCATCTCCAACCACCTCAGGTAGACCATCGAATCTCGGAACAACAGGCGGGACACCACAAGCCATTGCTTCTAAGACTGCAAGCCCAAATGTTTCTTCACCTACCATTGACGGTAAACAATATACATCAAAAGCATTGAGAATATAGGACAATCGATCTCGCGGTTGTTGAGAAAGATAGATCAAATTTGGTGGTAACCGCTGCTGCTCGTAGAAATTAAGCGTTGGAGCTGTCACCAGAAAACGTGCCTCGGGGAGAAGTTCGGCTATTTTTATGTAAATGCCAGCTCCCTTTTCAGGTTGAAAGCGCGATAGAAATCCGACAGTCGGTGAATCAATAAGCTCAGGTTTATTCAGCATCTGCGCGACTTCATGCTTCGCAGCATGTTTGTCCATCGGTTTAAACAGGTCAAGGTCAACGCCCAACAAGATCGTCTGGAATGTATCAGCATCAGATGCGAACGACAAGTAGAAATCTTTTACAGATTCTGTCGGTGTTAGAAAAGCATCAAACCCTCGCATGGCAGAATACCAGTGCAAAGCAGAGTTGATGGATTCTCCATTGTGACCGCGAAGCGAATAGATAGGAACAACAAACGGCGCATTGATATATCTGAGCAGCGGAACAAAAGAAGTGTCTGTATGTCTTTGCAATAACACACCATCGTATTTTCTCTGAATTAACTTCAGCAGAGAAGCCTTGTCTTCAGGTCGAAAAACAATGCCTTGCACCCCATCGTCGAATAGTTTATCCGTGTCGTTCATAACCTCCACATCAGCATAAGACAATAACGATTTAACCAGATGCGTGTGCGCAACTCTTACGCCACCAGCAACGAGGGTAAGGTCATCAACGTACGGATTTCCTTGGACAACCAAAATTCTTAATCTACGGTCCGCCACTGTTGTCGTGGAGATCCGCTTATCAAGATCAGAAAAAAGTAGTCCACTCTGTTCAACCTCAGCAAGAGACTCCAGTACTGCGATAACTTCTTCTTGGCTATATTTCCCACCGAGTTTATCAATGATCTCATCACTTGTAAAAGATGTGCATAACTCAAGGATATCCCAGGTTATCGCATCAATTTCTAATACTTTACACTGCACCACATCCGTGACATACATCCGATCACCATGCCGGAATTTATGGACGTTATGCAGGGTTTTGGGCAATTGTAACATACTAATTTCACCGTAACATGTGCTTCAAGGTGAGGAGGTAAAACCTATTGACAGGTTTCCCTGACCTTTCCACGCCAAAGTTGACCTCTAATAACTCGACCATCAATCACCAAAGTCGGGGAAGCTCGGACTCCTAATTCTTCTGTCCGTTCGACTTCCTGCAAGAATCGGTGCCTGGCTTGTGGGGTATCTACCACTGATGCGATCTTCGTTACATCCAGACCGACCTTCTCGGCACACAGCGTCCACGCTTCTTTCAGATGATTCACACGACAGAGCAGGTAATCAAAAAACTGGTCTGGATAAAACTCGGCAACCACCATCTGACGCAGATTTTCAATCAACTCTGTCTCTCCGTGCAAACTGGTAAACTCGGGATCCTCATCGGTTCCGCCTTCTGATTGCTCCTTCTTGTTGACAATAAACCGCAACTTAAAATCAATCTTATCAATATATTTTGAAAGGAACGGAAGCAACTCCCTTTCCGCATCAACACCATAGGGACAGTAAGACATGACAAACAACTCAACCTGCGGTTTGATAGGACCGCGCCCCCGTTGTTCCAAAATTTGCTTTAGACTTGGATCCGTGCGACTGTGATCAACTTCTGGCATCAACTGTGCAACAATCTGCTCAAATCCAGGAGAATGTTCTGGCTGGTGGCATTCCATACACGTTGACGCTTCCACTTTCCCACGGATATTTGTGGCAAGCGGGGTATAGGTATGCTGTTTACCCGGTCCGTGACAAGTTTCACATCCTACCTCAGCGAGGTGAGTTCTGTCTGCGGCACCAACCTGGTATCCGCTTGAATAGCCAAATCCTGTGACGTGGCAAGAAACGCATTTTGAATAATATTCTCGTCCAACGATCTGCAACGTATTAAAAGCAGTTGCGTGCGAAGAATGCGACCACTGGTTAAATTCCTCTTGGTGGCATTCTTGGCATGCTTCAGAACCGATATAACTATTGTTGCTATCCTGTTCAAGCGCCTCTGAGGAAAACAGCGGATGACTGGCAACTTGCAATTGTGGGTCGCTGGCGACCTGTTCATAAAAGTTGTTCAACAACTTCCTTACATTCGGATCGTCGTCAACCTCCTCAGTTAGCGCAATTTGCTCAACCGTGGCTGCAGTCTCTCCGGCTGCATCAGTTACGGTTAATGCACCAAGCGTTTTCCCATGCGGATAACAATATGTCAATAGGACATTCCCAACCCGTTCCGTTTCTCCGGTGTCACGACTCATAATTGCTGAGAGGTTGGGGTATTTTTCGGCAAGTCTCTTATTCACCTCTGGTTGAAGGTGACTTGACACTATGACAACATCTGCTTGTGCCTGAACTTCAGACATAAGCGAATCCAGCTTGATCGGTATGGATGCTGCTTGTCCAGTTTCAAGCAAGGAGAGTTCAATCAGTGCAATTCGCTTACTTCCAACCGTTTTTATCAAGTAGGGACGCTGTTCTGGAGAGGATGCTTTTGAAGAAGCAGCTAACAACTGAAAACGGTGGTCCGTCAAGACCTGATCAACGGAATTTTCACCGAGGTTCGCCTCCGGTTGAGAAGAAACAAGCATATCATAACCCATCATCTCCATCGCCGTAAAAGTCGTTTGGACGCGCAACTGGTCTAATTCAGTCGTCTGATCAAACACATCAGACTTCATCTGCTCCGGTTCAAGCGGAAGAAATCCACCAAGATCAACCAACAGCGACGAGAACCCTTTATCCCTAATACTCGAAATCGCAGTCGCACGTCTGGGTAAACCACCCGACTGACCGATGAAGCAACCACACGGTTCAAGGTGTGCCTGTGTGTTTCCTGTAAAAAGCACCAGCACTGTTTGATCTGGCGAAGTCTGCTCTAATTGTTGCTGAAAATCCTTCAAAGGTGTGGCATGAATCTGTGCAGCAGTTTGTTTTGTTTCTCTGATATGCCGCAATCTTTTTGCTTCACTCCACCGCTGATAAGCAAATGGACCGACGACGATAGCAGTTAAAAAAAGCAGCAGCAATATGTATTTCTTCACATAAGTCTCCTTCTTTTGTAATGTATAACGCGCTGTGCTAGTTAATTTTTCCTTTATGGAGTTTGTTTATGCGCGAACGACATCTTTGAGTTTTATCACGGAACACGCGAACCCTTGATTCACAACGGATAGAGAAAACAACTAGCACAAGTCGCAATGTATAATAGTTAAAGACCAATTTTTTAAGCCGTTTTCGTGCAAAATATGACAAAAAATGAAAAAAATTTGTGTTTTTTCTAAAAAATATAGCAAAATTGTTAAATTTAATGATTTACCAAGTAATTATCTTCCTCAAGCGAGATATAAAACATCCCGCGTTGCTCGGTCGCAACATACAGTCTATCGCGATCAACAACAAGCGATCGCACCTTACCCGGGACCACCGGCGAAATCTGTTCCCACTTGTCATCAACACCCAAACGATAGACCCCCACATCACCGGCACCATAAACTGTCGAACCGTCCACAGCAAACCTGTCTATAACGACATCATCAGCAATCACGCTCCAATGCATTCCGCTCTGCGAGGTTAAGACCCCGGCATCTGTCGCAATATAAACTGTCGACCCCGCAAAGACAATCTCCTTGAAACAGGTAAACCGAAGTGGGAGGTTCGGCGTAAGGTCCCTCCAGCTGTTAGCACTATCAAGCGATTGGAACAATTTGCCACTCCGTTTTCCTACGTAGACAGTTTCCCCTGAAACCGCTAACCTGAACCCATATTTCAAATCACTATCAGGCTGCTCGCCCGTATCCACTAAACCTGTGTCTTTCCAGTTCAAATCGCCGAGTTGCCATTTGAGCAATTTACGCTTATATTCCGCGTAAAACGTTTTACCATTGACACCAAACGCCCCAATCCCCTCATGTCTTTTACGGAACCATGCATATAAATCATCAACTTTTTCAAGTCCCTCAGAGGCGTGAACCTGTGCCGCTTCTCCGTTATTTGTAGACGGAACATCTACGTCAAAAACGGGAACCCCTGGCACCAGAGTAAGTGTATTGCCATCAACTGATAAGCGAAAAACGCGCCAATCGTCTTTTTCAGGCGTAATTACGTAAAGGATATTGCCAGCAATCGTTAACCGCGAACCAGCAGATAAATTGAGGCGAGATTGCCCCGCTTTGACCGGTTTGGGCTTAACTTCGCTATCATTAATCGGGACAACTTGCCACGATTCTCCGCTATCTGTTGATTGGAAGAGGCCTTCCTCGGTATGCGCATAGAGTCTGTTATTAATCGCGACCAGATCCAGCATCCCAGCTCCCACCATCCCATCCATAAACAGATGCCACGATTCACCACCGTCAGTCGTCCGATGAATACCAGACAGACCCGCTTTGTAAAATGTATTCTCATTCACTGCTGCAGATGGAAAAGCATTTTGTATTAGCGAATCTATCTCAAACCCAAGGTTAACCCAAGTCTGTCCGGCATTCCTTGACCTGAACTCGGTGCCGACTTGTGCTAAGATTGTCTCACCAGCGACCAATAAACTTATACCCGTTACTGCTTTGATAGGTCCAGATCCATCTGTAGGTGTTATCTCAGTCCAAGACGTTCCCAAGTCAGTGGAGTGAAAAACCTTACTGTAGCTTGAATTATTGTCATACATCGCTTGTGCTATCTTTCCAGACTTTGACTCAATCTGTGGCAACGTCCGAAAATCAGGACCTGTGCCGACGTAGAGACTGCCTTCAAAGACCGCTAACGAGTAAATAGATCCAGGCACCTCCTCAAGTAACCGTTCCCAAACACTCGCGTCAAGACGGTAGAGACCGCTGTCTGTGCCAGCAAATATTGTGTCTCCAATTGCAGCCATCGTAGAAATCGTCCTGTCCATCAATCCATCGTTAAGAAGCGTCCACTGCTCACCAGCATCTGTGGATCGGAATATACCTTTCTTCTCAAAAGCAAGATACATCGTAAGACTTGCTTCTGTTTCACCCTTGATAACAAACTTGATAGCATCCCTCGCTGGAAGATCACAAAAAGCATTCCATGTTTCGCCGTCATCGGTCGAGGCAAACACCATATCGTTAGAGACAAGATAAAGCACCTCGTCATGCTCCGCCATAGGGACTCGCAACGTTCCAATCGGAACATCAACCGCAACAGGCTCCCACGCCATCGCGTTCGCGACTAATCTGTAGGTCCCTGCCTGTGAAAAGGCGTAAACTGTCCCTCCGGACGTAGCGAATACATCAAAAACGGAACTACCTCCGGGGCCAGATATCGGCATCCACCGCGACTCCGAAAGTCTAACCAACTCGTCCTCTGCATTAGCAGCTAAAACCGACGCAGAAACCTGCACACCATTATCGCCGTTTCTATTGGTTGCAGCAGCACTCCCTGCCTGATTGCGTACAGCCGGTTTCGCCTCACTATTCAGAACGACAGGCGCGTCAATAATTTCAACCGTCCGTTCAGATTCTGCCTCAAAACTATACGGCTGCTGGAAACGGACGAGATATTGATGACTCAAACCCAACAGCAGTATTGTCACCAGAACCGCGGCTGCACCAAAAGCCAGCCACGGTAGTAAGGGGTTCCCTGTCGGAGCAGGTGTCAATTTCACATCAGCCACTTTCTGAACGATGTTCTCCAAAAAGTTATCAGATAATTGCGTACTCCCAAGCACCTCTCGAACCAAAAGTTCCTCGTGCTGTTTTAGACGCTTTCGCCCGCGCTGGAGCCGACTCGTAATCGTGTTCAGCGACACACCGAGAAATTTACTAATCTCTTTCGTCGTCATTTCGCCGAGATAGTAGAGTGTCACGACGGTACGCTCACTCTCTGGCAGTTTTGCCAGAAGCCGACCAACAAGTTCTTGTCGAGATGTTTTCGCCTCTTTTTCGTGTCCCTCCGATATATAACGTTCGTAAGACATTTGCTGCATTTCTACCACGGGGATATCCTCCACTGATTTTATGAGTGATTTGTTCTTTCGGAGCCAATTATTACACAGTCGATTGGTAATAACATAAAGCCATCCAGGAAACTGGTTGGGATCCTTTAGCTTTGGAAGTCCCTTGTATGCCCGAAGGAACGCGTCCTGCACAATTTCTTCAGCAAAATGGAAATCACCAACTCGCCGCCAAGCGAGCGCGTGAGCACTTTTCTGGTGTTTACGGACCAACGTTGTGAACGCTTCATCGTCGCCCGACAAAACTCTGTAGATCAATTGGGCATCATTCTCCATGATTGGATCCTCCATCGCTGATGAGCAAGTTTAACTGTGTTGTTTTAGTGGGTTGAAAATTCGGATTTCACTATAACAGATTTCTTTCTTCTCGTTAAGAGTATATTATACACAATAGCATATCTAAATCCTTAAATTTCAACCTTCCAATTGTTTTTTATTAAAGACCCTAATTTTTGGCAAAAAACGTGCAAAATATGACAAAAAATAAAAAATATTAATAAATTCGTTCAGATTCGCGCCTTTTTCAGCAAATTTTCACGTCTCCCATCGGAATTTCGTTTCTCGTTTGCCGCCGATGCTTTCAAGTTTCTCACTGATTTGCATCGTCTTCTCAATGAGAAGTTCCGCATCCGCAATCGTTTCAACATTGAGTCGTAGCAGCGACTCTGTATTCGATTCGCGGAGATTGAACCGCCACCCCCCCGTACCCGACAGGAACCTCACAGACAAACCGTCAATCGGTGCTTCAACACACGGATCCCCCCAACAGTCGATTGAGGCATTGACCGCATCCAACGCATCTCGTATCTCACAACGCCTTTCAAACGAGAAATTAGTCTCACCGGAGACTGGGTAGGTTGCTCGCAGGTGATTCACGGCTTCAGCAAGCGATATGCCTTGAACACTCAGATATTCAAGCATCAACAGAAACGGGATCATCCCGTTGTCCGCATAGAAATTGTCTCGGAAATAGTAGTGTCCGCTCGCCTCTCCACCAAAAAGTGCCTGACTTTCTCGCATACCGGCTTTGATAAACGAGTGCCCACATCGGCTCAAAGTTGGTCTGCCCTTATTAGAAATGACAGCATGTTCAACCGCCCACACCGCTCTCGGATCAAAAATGACACTCCCTCTCCGCTGCCGAAGAAATTTCTCCGCAAGTAACGCCGTGATATAGCAACCCTCAATAAACGCTCCTGTCTCATCAAAGAAAAAGCACCTATCGGCATCCGCGTCCCACGCCACTGCTAAGTCCGCCCCTGTTTGTTGAACTGCTGCTGTCGTCAATTCCCGATTCTCGGGTCTCAGCGGATCCGGTCTACCCCCAGGAATCTCTGCGAAACTTCCATCTGGTTCCGTATACAACCGTTGACACACCTGAATCGGTGTATCTACCAATAACCGATCAGCGATCTGCCCTGCAAGTCCACCATTGGCGTTGAGAACAATTCGCTTTTCGGACAACCCTTGCAAATCTACAAAAGAACGAATGTGCGATAAGTAGGCATCCAAAAACGGTATTGTCCAAAGGTTTCCTCGGTGGTGTCCGTTCTGTCTCGCAAACGAAATGCCCCCCCGAACGGCATCACGCACCGCAAAGAGGCCAGTATCTGCGGAAATCGGCGTGGCGTGCTGCCCAACTAACTTCATACCGTTGGACGCAGCCGGGTTATGAGATGCGGTGATTACAACGCCACTACCCATCTGATAATACACCACAGCGAAATAGAGCATATCTGTTGAAATCTGACCAAGATCCAAGACATCAACACCTGAATCTTGAAAACCCGACGCGACCTGTCGCCACAATTCCGGTGAACTCTCGCGGACATCATGCCCAACGGCGACAGTTTTTGGTTGAAAGCAGGTGGTGTATGCACACGCGATCCGATAAAAATCGTTCGGTTCAAAGTCCACGCCGAAAACGCCGCGAATATCGTATGCTCGGAAGATATCAAGATTCATCTAATATCGCCTTCAAGGTTGCTGAAATGGCGGTCCCCATCAGAGACAGCGAACCGCCAGAAACGGATTATCAACAAATTGATCAATCCTTAAATAACCCAATCAAGGATTAAGTGGTTCACAGTGACTGTGCATTGTACCGTAACAGGTGCCTAAACTCCATGTTCCGTAGCACTGAATCGCACAATATTCGCCCTCCGGGCAGCTCCCATGATAACACTCTGCATGTGCTTGCGCGGGCGGCGTAACCATCATCTGAGCCAACAACACGCTCGCGCTTGCCACACCCAATGCCAACGGTGATTTAACACCGACACGTCCTTCTTCAGATTTGAGGAAGTCGCTGATTTTACTACGGATGTTATGCTTCATCTATGGGTTTCTCCTTTCTGCTGGTGCTCCATTCCAGCGGGATTAGTTTCCGTATCGTTGTCAGGAAACCCATTTCCAGCACGAGTTGCCTCGCAAGTAGGAGTAGAGCTGCCCCGCCGAAAATGTTTAAAAACTGATTCAACGCATGGAGTTGCGTCTAAGTTCATAAATCTTTTCTACTCGCAGGGTGTCCCACTTGCCCGTAATAACTGATTCGCTTGAAATTTATGCCCGTCCACCAAAATCGTCGGGGAGGCTCTAACACCTAATTCCGTGGCGCGTTTGATATTTTCTCGGAAGAGCTGCTCGGCTTCCGGGCTATCAAACAGTGCTTGGATCTTTGCCACGTCGATACCGAGTTTCTCTGCACACGCCTCCCAGCTTTTGTCTAATCTTTTGCCGCGGCAGAGAATATAGTCGAGATACCGATCGGGATACTCCTGTGCGATCAGGAGCTGCCGGATATTCTCTGCGACTTCGGGGTAGCCGTGAAGGCTCACAAAAGGTGTTATATCCTGTGCGGAAGGCTCCTCCTTCTCCTGTGCAATAAACTGGAGTTTGAAATCGATTGCGTCGCCAAATTTCTTGACAATCGGGATTATCTTTTCTTCTGCCTGAACACCGTACGGGCAATAACTCATCACAAAGAGTTCGAGCGTCGGCTTCCCCATCCGTGCGATACGGGATGTTAAAAGCTCTTCCAAGTTCATCGGTTGGCGGCTATGATCAACATCTTTGGTATGCAGTGCCACCACCTCCGTGAAACCAGGCGAATGTGTGGTGTCGTGGCATTCCAAACAGAGCGATGTATCCGCCCCGCTGCGGATATTGCTTTTTTTGGGGTTACCGACGTGCTGCTTGCCGGGACCATGGCACGTTTCGCACTGCACCCCTTTGAGCGTTGAATCTTGCTCTCCGATCTGAAATCCGGTTGAATATCCAAAACCGGTCGTATGGCAAGAGACACACCCTGCGTCAAAGTATCGCTCCTTTTTCAAAAGTGTTTCATAGGCAAAAGCATGCCGCGTCGCAGACCACTGCAGATATTCCTGCTCATGGCATCGCTGACACGCTGCCGCTGAGGCATATCCGTTTTCCTGCTGCTGCTCTAAAAATTGCTGAATAAAAAGCCGTGCGTCTTGCGATGGACTTTCAACCGCAACATTTCGATAAAAATCTGTCAGCAGCTGACGTACCGATTCAGACTCACCGACATCCCCAGTCAACGCCAATTCTGCTGTGTAGTGGCGTGCCAGTTTTCCGCTCGTATCCATCCAAAATGCCAACACACCTAATGTCTTGCCTTCAGGTTTACAACCGACATGAAGCGGTCCATCTTCAGACGCTTTTGCTTCAATCTCATTAGGGCAAATAACAACATCAATGTGATTGGAATCTTCGGGATCGCCTAAAGCCACAACAACATCTGATTGCGATACTGTTTCCTTATACGCTTCACCTACAACAAAAGCAATGGCGTGTTTCCCAACCTGCTTAATGAGGAATGATTGAGTGAAATTATCGCGCCTTCCATCGGGTGCTAAGAACGGAAAAGACGCGACAGCACGCTGCCGGTTCAGATAGGCATCCGAGTATGTCATATCTGATTCACTCAGTCCTACCGCTGAATACCCCATCGCTGTCAATGCCTTAATGTTCGTTTCGCAGCGGCGCGTATCTATTGCCGCCTCTCCATCAAAAATATTTCCAGCATCTACCAAAAGTGTCGGGAATCCATGTTTCCTAAATTGTTCGACAACGTAAGCACGTCTCGGCAATCCGCCGGACTGCTCCTGATAACATCCACACGGCTCTAAGTGGCTTTTCGTGCCACCGGTATACAAGACAACCACAGAAGGCGGTTCGCCGCTTTCGAGTTCTAACAGCACCGTTTCCAACCTTTCTCCGAAAACTGTTCGTGCTTGTTGTTTCGCCTCTTGTATCTGTTTGCGTCTATGAGATTCTGCCCATTGTGAATAAAGGGGTGGTAACGTCACGCCCACCGTCAAAAGTATTAAAACTAAAATTGCACGTTTCATAAAACAAACTAAATCAAAATCTCTTGATCTATAATCCTTTCGTGTAATAGTTGTCAGTTATCAGAGGGAATAGTTACGAGTTTCCAGTTTCCAGTTTCCAGTTACGAGTGCCTCACAGTGAGAGTCTGGTTCATCAAGTTTCCTTTCTTTAACTGGCAACTGGCCACTGACAACTGCTAACTGATAACTCAATTAAAATAGCTCCATCAGTTTCAGATAAAACGGTCCTTGACAAAAAATCGTCAGAAGCGCACCGATAGAAATCACTGGTGCGAAGCGAATAGACGGTTGAATCTTTATTTTGTTCTCAAATTCCACAAGTGCACCTGCCGCTGCAAGGTCTTGCAAGTGCGCGATCTCCTCCGCATCAAGTCCTGCAGGATTCGGCGACACGATAATGTTGTCGTCCTGACCACTTGAAAACGCAACCTGTTTCTTCTCGTAGCGGACACTGCCATCCGGCTGTGCAACACGAACAATCTGTTCCGCCGGAATCATACCGACCCGCAGTCCATTCACGTCAACGGCATTATCTAACGCTATGCTCGCTAAACCGAGGACCAACTGTTTGGCAAGAACAAAAACGACGAGATACAGTCCCAAGAAAAAAGCGAAACCCGAAAGAAACACTGCCACAGACGGTGCTGAGCGGATTGAGACCCAGACGCATGCAAACCCAATAACAGCATAATACACCGGAGTTTTCGGAACCACTGACAACAATCGCTGCACCAAAGCAAACGCCGCCAAAACTAAAATTAGACTCACAAATCGGTCAGGTTGCCATTCCAGTAGCTCCAATAGATACGTCAGTGCTGTCGCAATACCGATGAAGAAAAGCAGATTGAAGAGTCTTTCAAGCAGTGCCGCTCCTTGAAAGTTTGACATCACAAAACCGCGAAGCAGCACCAACTTGTTCGGCATCAACACAAATTTGAAAAGTAGATATCCAAACAAGCCCACCGAGTAAGGAATGACGATATTCAGTGCGAGAATCAATGGCGGGAAACTCAAACTACCGCTCAAGTCTCTAAAAAGTGATAGCGGGAAAATCAGACACAACCCCCAAAAGAGCTTGGAATCGCCCGGTGAGAAGATACCGAACCAATAGAATCCAAAAGCAATAATACCGCTCCCGAAGAAAAGTCCTAAGACATACAGCGGCGTTGTTATGCCGAGATACCACGCCATCAGTTGACTCAGCGTCCCGCCGTAAAGGAGTCCGAGCGAACAAACGTTGCGGATCTTCTGTGTCTTCAGATCCGTCCAACTTGCATAACCGCAAAAAATAAGTGCTAAAGATATACTAAAGTTTGGACGATATTGTAAACTTATGCTGCCTTGTCAAAAGGCAGGGGTGTATCGTCTTGAAAACGGACATTAATATTCTGTGAGTTTGTTTTTTCATTGAACTTGGCAAAAAATCTTGAGACCGCTATTTG
>JAJDTJ010000134.1 GCA_022827225.1 Candidatus Poribacteria bacterium
AAAATCCGATAGAATATCTCCTAAGCAGAGAAGGAGGTCCATTTTTTACGTTCCTTTCAAAACTTTTGTCTGTTTATGAAAGGATACCTCTTTTTCTGCTTTAAAACACCTTAATTCTTAAAATTGTCCAAACTTTAGTACGATGTACATAATTGTTCTCTTTTAGAAGCATGTTCGCTCTTTATTTTACGGATTAGGGCAGATAAGGTGGACGCGTTGGTCATCCATCTCGCGTAAGATTTTGAGGTTATCGCCGAAGTAGCATTTGTTCATTAGCGGTCGCCTTGCGTCGGCAATAAATCTGGCTCAGTAAAATCAAGAGGGAAAGCCTCAGAATATTTTGTGCCCCGCGAATCTTCATAATTAACGGGAATTGTAACTTGCAATTGACTTAAGTCACCAAATGGATCTGCAACACTGGGTTGATTCTGTCTTCTCTCCTGTCCTGGCGCGAGGACATCAATTCCATTCTTGAGGAAGCCGATGTTTTCGAGCGGTTCACCACCATAAGGCGCAAAAGAGAGATTATTTCCAAACTCAATTTTACGGGCAACGCCCGAACCTACATTTTTTACACAAAGCGTTGTTTCATTGACTTGTAAATTATCGCGAATTAACGTTGGGGAGGCACGTAGATAGACTATAATTTCTGGTTTGTAGGAGGCTTCTACGAGCTGCCTTGTTAGACGAACGTACCGCCACGTGATAAACGCGAGCGCAGCAGTGCCAATTGCTACAACTGCACCCGTAATTACTGTTAACCATTCTATCATGAACTATACCTCTATCGGGCAAACTCAGCTATAATTTCAGCTGCTGTCTTCGCTAACAAGTCAAGTGCTACATTCGTTGCTTTGCTACACTTCGTATCTCCAGTCTTTCGGTCAACAACGCGAAACTCAACTTTTATTTCTCCGTTTTCGTCGGCGTAATGTGTGATTTGTGGATCACCTACAAAAAGATTCATAAACTCTCCGACATAGCACTCCACTATGAGAGGGTCAGTTCTATTGTTTGGATAGGTTATCTTTACATTTTTATGGAATGGTTGTTCGCGCACATTGAACCAGGTCCACTTCGTATTCCAATCCGATTCACCATTTGTGACAACACCAGGCACGAAAAAACGCCTTCCTGTTTCTTTTTCTAAAGTTTTACAGATATTCCCAGCGACCGAAAAATCGCGTTTAGCACTTAAATTATCCGGTTTAACTCTTACCTTTAGTGCGTTGATGTGTTTAGAACCTACCTCGTCATATTCTAAGTAGTCATAACTTTTCAAGGCATGCTTAAGTGCATGCACAATTGTCTGATCTTCCCAGAGTTGCATTGTATATTTCTCCTTAGTTTATGCCATCTATGCGGACAGTGTTAGTGTGACAACCTCGCCAATGTTCAAGCAAAGAAATGGCGTATTCCACTGAACATTCAAAGAACTCTCGGCGTGGACGACGATATTGAGAAAGTTGGCGGTGCATGGTCCGTTCAAGTTGTTTTGCTTGATCACAAACGGTCTCATAGACAACCTCAAATGGACTTGGAACACTGGTTGATTGTCAATGTACCCGCCGACTAAAGTCGGGGGCTTGTTAAGAGTTGCCCCGTCATTCTCGGCAGTTTATGTTCCGCAGTCTCGGCTCGCAACTTTACCTATCCGCCACTGCACGCCCCAAGCGGGCGTTTAGGAAGCTAACTCTATGCTTCCCGGATAGAACCTCAAACACTTCCGATTAAGGAAGGAGAACGAGCGTTCTTATGTTTTCGAGTTACTTGCATACACGTCCTTGTGTGTATACCATGTGCCATCACTTCCGATTGGCACGTTGTTTGTGGGTATTATCCACATCCACTCTGACCCGTATCATCTGACTCGTATCATAGGGGTTGGTTGAGACTTCCGATGTGTTTCGGAAGATGATACTCTCAACCAGTGAATGTGTTAATGATACCACATTTTTAGACTTATGTCACGTTTTATTTAGACACAGGAGGTTAGCGGGCTTTCCTCCCAAACCTAAAGGATTGGGCTTCTCGCCCGAAGTCTCGTGAAAATTGCCGAAGTTTTAACAGCAGAAATCGGGGTTAGAACCCCTTCTGCAGATATGATTCGGTGCGGTTAGGAAACCGAATCTATCGGCCTGGGACCGAGAAAGATATACCTATGTCCATCTTTTCAGTTCTGTTCAACCCAACTTACGGCACTGACAGCTGCCTATTGCTGGAACCGATGACGGCTAACTAACAGGTTATGCTACGATGCGCAGCCTAACGGGAAACCATGCTACAGAGATGACGACTATGGGTAAAACTGATACATTGTGGTGTTTAGGAGGATGTTTAGGAGGCTCCAGGTGCTGCCCATCAGGTAATCGCCGAGGACTAACCCTAAGAAGAACGGGATAACACGCCGATAACTCTGGATGCCACCGTGCCGGAGGATGAGCCATTTTAACGTCAATGCGATGAGCAACGGAATCCAGAGGTCGGACATCTCTTGGTTGCTCGCCATGACGTAACCGAGCGGATGTAACGGTAGCCAGAAGAATTTGACACGTAGATAAGTCAGCACCATCATCACGGAGAAACCGATCCCCATAAACATCACACCGAGCCAATCCGTGCCGAGCGGGTAAGTAATCCAGTTTGTCAGGCGTTGGAAGTATTGTCTACCGTAGCCGAGTGCCCACGGTCCGTAGTACCCGGAATCGGCACCGAATTGGTAATAGAGATGGAGTTGTACCCAGAAAGCGACGAGTCCACCGAAAAGGGTGGCGATAACGATTGTAAGGAGCATCCGCCGTTGATTGATGTTAGCGAGTTCTGCGATTTTGAATGCCTCTAACTGGTGTGGCATCTGTTGTGGACGGTAATCGCGGTTGAAAAAGCAGACCGAGAGTGCGGTGAGGTTCTGTGCCCCGAGACGGTGCGTCCCTAAGACGGTGCTTAATATGTATCGCGGTGCCTGCCAGTGGTAGGCGTGGACGAAGATACCGGACTCGGCGCGGATACGCGTCGTTACCAGCGGTGTTATGAGGAACAGGACCGCGAAAGTCAACGCCAGCCAAGGTTCCATGCCTGCCTTGTAGAGCAGGAATGCGAACAGTAGGATACCGGTGACGAACCCCCAGACGGCGACACGATACGGCATCGGTTCATCTTGTTGTTGCAGTGGCGGTTCACGTCCACGAGACTGCATCGCGCTTTGCAGGACAGCCTTGAAGTGCCGTTTGCCTGTCCAAGCGAAGAAGAGACAGAGCCCGACAAAAGCGCCCACCGTCTGTTCGTTCAGGTACGGGAAGCGTGGAATGCTGCTCCACCCGATCGCTCGTGCTAAAGCGACTTCGTTCCGATAGAGGAAATAGAAGAAAGTCGTTGAGAAAAGGACATCCAACGGCATCAGGAACATAATGCCGATAGCGAACGGATAGAAAGCGGTGATGATGGTGCCGTAGTAACTGAACGGTGGGTCATGGAATCTGAAGAACCGCCGTGTTACGGGGATATTCGGAAGGACGGGATAGAGATGGCTTAACCCGTTGAACAGACTGATACCGGCGGCGATTGCGAAGCCGATCCACATCCGCTTGTTTCGGAAGAACCCGGAAGCCGGATTCGTCATCGCGAATGGGAGTTGGATAACGGGGAAGGTGAGCCGTTCGCGCTGTGCCCACTGCCGTCGGAGGATCGTGTTGAGGCAGAGGAAGATGAACGCTATCACCCCAAAGAGCAACAGCCACGCACCGACCACCGGCAGCCAAACCTGTAGATGGAGCGGACGGTATAGACTTGATTCGCCTTGATAGTAGCCGCGGAGTGCGTCTCTGTCGGAAACGGTGAGCCATTGCGGGAGATGGTGCCAGAATAGGGTGCGCCATTCGTTCTCTTCGGTCGCGAACCAGAAGCTGTGTCCGAGTACGGAGAGGATCGCTTGTAAGACATCACATCCGGCGAGTGTCGTGGCGAAACTGAGTGTCACATAAAGGAGTAGGAGTTCGCCTTGTCCGAGCGCGAAGCTGCTCTTTAAGAGACGGATGATGGCGTTGATGATCATCACCGCTGTGAGGATGAAGATGACATTGGAGAGCGGGACGACCCATGTCGGAAAGGTATAGCGCACCAGCTCCATCTGGATGAGGAAATAGCAGTTAATCGGTGCGCTGATAGCAAAGATGCCCAAGACACGCCACGTCAAGGCACGCTGTTGCTGCGGAGAAGTCAACGTTGTTCTGCCTTTTTATTTTACTCCTGGTTGCGGAAACATACAAGGTTTTGTCACAAGGTCTTAACGTCCTCTGGACTTGCACCAATAGATAAAGATACATGTCCCCATTCTTCATCTGAAAGCTGCTTTGTCAACTCCGACCAGATTAGATTATGCCTTTCACGCGCGAGTTTTCCATCAAATTTCCGGCTAACAATAACAACGTGAACAAGATCATCAAAACCGTCGGAGACATCAACAAGATCAGTTGCTTCACTGAAGTATCCCGATTTAAGCGAATCGTAAATTTTTTGTTTTAATGTTTTTGATGCCATTTGTAATTCCTTTATGGTGTAATAACTCTAATTTTCCTTTCACAGACTTGCATAAAATTCTCATCAAAGTTAATCTTCAGATTATAGTGAGAAAGAAAATCAAGCCCAAGAACGCCGTGTATATTAATTTCATCAAAGAATTTGTTACATAATATTCTGGGGTTTTCAACATTTAGATTATGAATATCAATTCTGCTAAGTTGGATTATAGGCAACTTTTCTTCTATTCCTCCGGCAGTATCAAAATCCTCAGTATAATAAGGGTCTGACGGGTCATAACCTAATTGTATTGCTACATGCTCACTAATTCCACTTATTGTTGCCCCAGTATCGATCACTAAATCATATATTTTAGAGTAACTATTATCAACAGAGTATATCTTACATTCGACTGTAATATATTCATTTCCGCCTCTATATTTGATAGGTATTCTATTACTGTTTATCAAAGTCTCCCCTTTCAACAGTAAACCCTTATTGTAGTATAGATTATAAAATACAATAAGGGTTTATTTGTCCGTTAATTTAGATTTCTGGGTCTATACAAGGGCATTTTTGGTCTTTGTTCTTGAGATGTGTAATCACCGGTGAACCTTATCGCTGCATCCCCCTTGAATTTCCTTGATGCTTCATACACAGCATCGCGCGATTTACTATGAACTTGAACTATCCCAGACACAAGGTGAGTCGTATTCTCTTGAGTTTTAGGTTCAGTAATAAACAGCCATTCATTTGGGTATTTCTTAGACATTTCCTCCACGGTCATTCTTTTCCCAGTCATTGTGTACCTCCATTAATTTTAACTTTATGGTCAATACTGTGCATAATGATTATACTATAACATTTGCTGTTTGTCAACAGAATCACGAAACACGACAGAACCATTCAATACGCATTTACCTTTAATCACAACTCTAATCAATGGAAGCAGAAAAATGAAATAAATCACAGTTCAAGTTTTCGGTAGATGCGGTTTCCCAACCGCATCTACCGGAGCTGATGACCCAAACAGAACGAAACTTGCGGAGGTTCTACCACTGTCCGTGGACGGGTGCTTCCCGTGCTTTTTCAAAGAGGGTTGCCCATTCGTCGGTGCCGTCGTCAAAGGTGAGTTCGAGGCGTGCGCCTTCCGCTTGTGCCTTGCCGTTACCGGCGTTGAAGTAACTCAATCCGTCGCCCGCCATGTGGATGCAACTTCCATCAGGATAGACAGCCGTCTTGATGATACGCGGCACAGGATGGATCGTGTAACCGTCGGCCTCTAATTTATCATCAGGGACGCGGAAACGTTCGACTGCGTCTTCGTTGACTTCAACGCCTAATCCGGGCGCGTCTGGCACCTTGTGGCATCCATCCGCTACTTGTACGGGTTGTGTGAGCAGGTGGTCGCTGTAGAGGTTAATGCAAGTGATGGCGGGCCATGTGGCGTGCGTGAGTACGCTGCCGAGATGCGCTGCCCACGTCGTGGTCAACCCGTTTCCGACGATTTGAAGCCAAAACGGCATATCCGCCGCTGCACTAAGTTCACCCTCACGGACTACCCGAGACTTACCGCCACCGATGACGAACCCGGTGCATACATCTTCACGGATACAGGTTGTATAAGGCGGTGAACCGAAGTGCATCGCGATCTGGCAACCGACATCTTGGCGAATCTGTTTGTTGCCCTCGATGTCGCTCTGTGGGATCGGTGTCTCAAACATGGCTACGTTTGGATGTGTGGCGAGTTTTTTCAGGACGGGGATGGCGGTTTCTGCATCGCGGAGGGAGCCGTTGGGATCGAGGTCCAATTTGAAATCTGATGGCACGACCGCTGCGACGGCATCCACTTGTGCGGAGATATCCCACCACGGGCGCGGTTTGTTTTTGAAACTGGTATAGCCGTTCTTCACGGCGTCCGCGGCTTCCGCTGCCCAGTTTTCTGGGGAGGCATCGATACACCACCACGAAATCGGAACCGCGTCCCGACACGGGTTGCTAAGGAGTCGGTAGACGGGGACTTCGAGAATCTTACCGACGACATCGAAGAGTGCCATCTGTAAGCCGGCGCCGAGTGAATCGTCGTTCATGTGTTCGGCGGGACTCTGTCCAATCACGCGCTCGACGCTCGCCTCGCTGACACGCGAATAAGTGTAGTGGACGACGGTTTCGCCCCAACCGATGTGTCCGGTATCGGTTGTAACTTTACACAATTCGAGGATCGACCAGTTATAAACGGTTGACACGCTCTGCGTGGTAATCTGTTGTTGACGCGGGGTGAAGGGGACATCTACAAGGATACGCTCAACGTTTGTGACTTTCATAGATAGACTCCTTGAGTGCTAATGAGGGTGTGAGGCGTGGTGCCTTCGCACGACAGTCATAAGAGTTGCGAAAAACGTTCTTACCTCATTATACTACAAGGAGTCTTTTTTTTCTACATTCTTGCGGATCGCTATTTGGCTGCGAGGCTCGCCCAGTGCCATAGGAGGATCGTACTGTCCCAACTTCCAGTGGCGAGGGTTCTACCGTCTGGTGAGAATTTCAGTGCCTCAATCCGCGCCGTATGCGGTTTGACGGTAGATGTGAGGGTGTAGGTCACGATATCCCACATCTCTATCGATCCGTCGCTGCATCCGATGAGGAGGATCGTACTATCTGGCGAGAACACTAAGGTGTTAATCCGCGGGCCACGTCTCACGAGTTCTGATAGCAAGCTGTGCGTTTCAGCATCCCATAAAAGCACTTTACCCTGTCCGACACTTGCAAGCATTTTACCATCCGGTGAAAATGCCAATGCTAATGTGTCCGCCTGTCCTGAGTCTTCTTGATCTATAAGGATTGCGCGAAGCGTGCTGGTGCTAATGTCCCACAAGCGAAGGCTTCGGTGGCTCACGCTTGCGAGTGTGCTGCTATCTGGTGAGAATGCCAGCGCTTTAACCGACATCTGGTGTCCTTCGAGTGTTTTCTTGCGATGTCCTGACACTGTATCCCACACATAAATTGCGCCTGTCCTGTCTCCGCTTGCGAGGAGACCACTATCTGAGGAAAAAGTAGTGGTTTCGACGAACCAAGTATGCCCTACAAGGGTTGCGCGTCGGGTGCCGGTTTGAAGGTCCCACAACCCGATCGTATTCGTATTATCCGTTACACCGGCGAGGGTCTTGCCATCCGGTGAAAATGTGGAAGCCTGTATCCCACTCAACTGTGGCAGCATCATCGGTGCGAATTCTTTATTGCTGTCGATGTCCCAAGACCGGTTGGTGTTGCCTTGCCTTAACGAGCCGACACTCATAAGGGTCGTCCCATCAGCAGAGAATCCTAACGTGCTTCCCCAGTCCTCGTGCCCTTTGAGATTAAAAGTAGAGAGATGGTCACCAGTCGTTGTCCTCCATGTGTGAACTGCTCCGGTCTCGTCAGCACTCATGAAGATCGGTTTATCTCGCGAGAACACCGAGGCAAATTTATAGATTAGCCCTGGTCCTGTGTGTGTGTCTGTTGTGGAGAGAAGTCTACCGTCCGCAACGTTCCACAATTGAATCGTGCCGTGGTCATTGCGGTTTACCAAAGTAGAGCCATTGGGTGAGAATGCCAACGTCTTAATCTGTGGTGCCGGACGCCTAACCCTGCGAGGTCCCTGATTGGTATCCGTAGGTTGGGGTTGAATGAAGGTGCGCAGCTGCTCTCCTGTGGCTGGATTCCACAATCGAATCGTCTGATCTATGTCCCTACTTGCGAGGATTTTGCCATCCGGTGAAAACGCCAATGTCTCTCCGCTGAGTGTTGACAGGTGTTCTCCTGTAGCGGTATCCAATAAGCGAATTGATGGACTTTGGCGATCCGGTTTTTGCGGTGTGTCGTTTGTGACCTCTGGCGGTTGGATTTCTGGATCCTCGCCTATAACAGCAAAGGTTTTTCCGTCGGGTGAAAAAACGAATGCCTGACCGGGGTGTGTTGATAACTGTTCCTCTGTGGCGATGTCCCACAATTTAATTGCCATGTCCCATGATCCGCTGGCAAGAATTTTTCCGTCGGGTGAAAACGCCAATGCGCCAATTGACTCCCTGTGTCCTGTTAGTGTAGCGAGGGGATTTCCGGTATCAACATCCCACACCTGAATTGTGCGGCTACCGCTGGCAATCGTGGTACTGTCAGGTGAGAATGCAATAGACCAAGGTGAGATGCCTTCGTCCGATAGCACCGCCAACTGTTGTCCGGATTCGGTATCCCACAATCGGAGCGTTCTATCGTTCCCCGCGCTGGCGAGAATCCGTCCGTCAGGAGAGAAGGCTAAATTCTGAATCTCTGCTGTATGCCCGGTGAGCAGTGCGAGTTCGTCTCCAGTCGCCACGCTGTACATCCAAATTCCGATGCTACTTGCTATGGCGAGTTCGTTGCCATCCGGCGAAAATCGGATCCTATTAATGTTACCCTTTCCGAGACGTACTTTCGCTTCCTCCGGCAGTTCCCATTTCGTATAATCCACGATTATTTTGTCTGCGTGTGCTTCTGAAACGAGGGCGACGGTGTTATTGGATGACTGTTTAGATTTATGGCTTCTACCTGACGCGTTTATGCTTTGTATCTGCGTCCGCGTATCTGGCTTTGAGACGCGGTGTAGTACAAGGGGTGTCTCAATGAGTTCAACTGTCATCTCCGATGCTGCATCAAGGCTGTAAGGCTGCTGGAAACGGATTGCATATTGTTGATTCCCGATGCCGAGCATTAGCAACATCGCCACAACCGTGGAAGCGGCGGCTGCCCACGGTACGAGCGGTTTACTGTTGGATGGTACAATCGGTTTTATACGCGAAATCTCGTGCATAATGTTCGCTGTGAGATTCGGGGTGATTTGGAAATTCCCTAAGACTTCTCGAATCAGCGGTTCCTCTTTTTTGAGGTGCTGTCGCGCTCGGTAGAGACGATTCTTAATCGTGCTGACCGATACGCCTAAAAATTTGCTGATCTCCTCATACGTCATTTCGCCGAGGTAGTAGAGCGTGATGACCGTCCGTTCACTCTCCTGCAGTTTCGCGAGTAGCTGCTTGACGACTTCGCGATGGACTTCTGCTGCTGTCTGCTCGTTTTCGTCAATGACGTATTCGGAATACGTCGCTTTTTCCAAATCGGCACTGCTGGTAGTTTCCAGGGGCTGCGTCTGCAAACGCTTTTTTCGGAGCCACGTTTTGCAGTGGTTCGTCGCTATGACGTAGAGCCAACCGGCAAAAGACTGTGGATCCTTTAGCGTTGCCAGTTTTTGGTACGCTTTTAGGAATGTATCTTGTGTGATATCCTCAGCGATATGGAAATCCCCTATCTTTCGCCACACAAGGGCGTGAACCGGTTTTTGGTATTTTCGTACGAGTGTTGAGAAGGCGGTATCATCGCCTGAAAGGACGCGCTGGATGAGTTTAGCATCACTGTTTTTCATTGGACACCTCTAAAATCTAAAAATGGAAAGTTCATTCACTCACCTTAACCCGATTAAATATAATGACGCAATCCGCAGTGAAAAAGTCTCATAATTGTGAAAAAATAAGGATACGAATTAAAGCGGTTTTCCGAAACATAGCACGTAACCGTCGTGATCCTTGAGTTCAAATGCACGGAGACCGTCGCTGGTGTCCGCGAGCGGTTCGTGGAATGCCAAGCCACGAGACTGATACTCGGCAAACAGCGCGTCAGGATCAGAAACCAAAATGAAAGCGTCCCATCTTGCCCACTCGTGCCGTGTGTGATTTGGTACGGGATGGATGAATTCGGTGATGTGTTTCAGCAGTATCCGCACGTTATCGCGAGATACGATCCCGAAAAACGGGTCTTCTTCTGGTACAAGTATGTCCGTCTGAAAACCGAGTTTTTGGTTGTAGAAGTCAATCGACTCTGCAAGGTCTTTGACGATGAAGAACGGATAAATCCTCTCAAGTGTCGTCCTCTCTGACATTGTTAATTCTCCTATCTTTTTTTCGTAATATCCTAACAGATTTTTGTCCGGTATTCAACAAGGAAACAAGAAACGGGGTTATCGGAAATTTGACAACTGTTTCAGGTTCGTGATAAAATTCTTTGGACTTAAACGAGACAGGACACACGATAAGGAGGAAAGATGGCATCTGAAGGGACAGGGTTGACACCGGCACAAAAGCGGTTCTATGAGGAAAACGGGTATCTCGTGCTCGAAAGTGTCTTTGCGGCGGACGAGTGTGAACGTTTTGTGGAACACCTTGAAGACCTCCACGCTGGACGTAAGCAACTTGATGGATTCTTTCAGCAGAATAAATACGGTGCCCGAACCTTTAATCAGCACCTTTACGATCCTTATGTGCTGGACCTATTTATTGATCCACGCTTGCATAGACCCCTTGCGGACTGTTTTGGAGATGAACCGGAAGGGGTCCAAACGATGCACTTTTATGAGGGGTCGGAGCATCCGTTTCACCAAGATCAATACTATTTACCGGACTGTATGTCGGCGTGGATTGCGATGGTCAGCGTGGATGAGAATAACGGGCCTCTCGTGGTACAACCCGGTTCGCATAGGAGACGGTTGATTACGCAAGACGATGTGCCTATGACGCTGTTACCGGGAGAGACGTACGAGTTGCAACAGCACAATCGCTATTTTCCAACAGTTGCACAACTCGTTTGTCAAAACGGTACGGATGTAATTCAGGTCATGGTGAATCAGGGAGATGTTATCTTGTTTGATGGGAAGTTGATTCACGGGGGTGCAAAGATTTTGAAACCGGGGACCCGTAGGCATGCGTTGGCGTGTCATTATATCCCGTACCACTCCGAGAACTGGGAACGGGATTGGCCGCGGATCTCGTTTGATGGCAGTCGGCGGGTTCATTATACCTCTAATTAGGCGAGAAACTTCTATGGTAAAAAAAATAGAAACATGATATACTTGTTCAGGTTAGTTTGAACGGTTTTAGAAAAAAATGAGGAGAAAGACGATGCGATACCTATTGACATTTTGGACATGTTTAATTTTAGTAAGCGGTTATTGCGTTGCGGTGTCTGCGCAGGAAGCGGCACAGCCTGCGACGCAAGAGGCATCTGCAAAGAAGAAAAAAGAGTTTGAAGATTTTTCAAAAGTAACCGAAGACAGTAAAAGCTATCAAGGTTTTTTTAGGCTTTACGAGAAAAAAGAGAATCTCTATTGCGAGATACAACCGTCCCAGTTAGACAAGCCTTTTCTATGCATGATTAGTCTTGCACGGGGGTTAGGGACAGGCTACCTAATCTCTGGGATGACGATGGATGAGTGGTTGCTCGTCTGGCGGCGCGTTGGTGACCGTGTGCACCTTGTCCGAAAGAATGTGCGTTTCCGGGCTGATAAAGGGACACCGACAGCGCAAGCGGTGGATTACAGTTACAGCGACTCTATCTTATTCTCTCTTAAGATTGAAAGTATACATCCACAACGGCGGAGTCTGTTGGTGAATGTTGCACCCGTCTTTATGTCTGACCTGCTGCCTTTAGCGGGGAGTATCGGCGGCGGTGCCCGGTTCGACAAAACGCGTAGCACTTGGGGGACAATCAAAGGGTTCCCTAAGAACGTCGAGCTGCGGGTTCAGGCGGTGTACGCAGCGAGCGGCAGTAGGACCACTGTCCCGGACAGTCGCGGTATCCAGTTGACGATGCACTACAGTCTTTCCGAGCTTCCATCAAACAACTATCAACCGCGGCTCGCTGATGACCGGCTCGGGCACTTCATGACCGTCGTCAAAGATTATTCGCTCCAAACCAGTGATGCGCCGTATGTCCGGTATGTCAACCGTTGGCATCTGGAGAAGGCGAATAAGAAGGCGGAACTCTCACCGCCGAAGGATCCGATTATCTTCTATATTGAGAAGACGGTGCCACACCGTTTCCGTCCTTATATTCGGCAAGGCATCTTGGAATGGAATAAGGCGTTTGAGAAGGCAGGCTTTGTCGATGCGATTGAAGCACGGATTCAGCAAGATTATGAGAATTGGGACCCTGAAGATGCCCGGTATAATACGATCCGCTGGGTCGTTGATGCCGGTTTCGCGATCGGTCCGTCGCGTGTGAATCCATTGACAGGTCAGATATTGGATGCGGATATCCTTATCAGTGACAGTTTCATCAGATCGTGGCAGCGGGAGTATGTGACGTATTTCGAGGAACTCGACCACGAACACGATCACCCGATAGATGATACCTCACGCTTCCAGTGTCAGATGGCATCCGGATTGGCACGCCAGATGGGATTCATGGCGAGCGTGCTGCAGGCGCGCGGTGTGGTCGGCGAAGACGGTGAGTTGCCGGAAGAGTTTATCGGTCAGGCACTGAAATCGCTGACGATGCACGAAGTCGGTCATACCTTGGGATTACGCCATAACTTTAAAGCGAGTACAATTCATTCGCTTGGTGACCTGAATAAGAAAAGCGATGAGGCACTCCTCGGTTCTGTGATGGAATATGACGCTGTGAACATCGCACCTGAAGGCAAAAAACAGGGAGACTATTATACAACGACGATTGGACCGTGGGACTATTGGGTGGTCGAATACGCTTACAAGTCGATCGGTGGGAGCAGCCCTGAAGCGGAATTGCCGGAGCTGCAGAAGATCGCTGCCCGCGTCGCAACACCGGGATTGACGTACGGTACGGACGGTGATGCGTCCGCATACCAGAGTAGGGATTTAGACCCGCTCGTCAATCGGTGGGATCTCGGTTCGGACCCGCTCGATTTTGCGAAGCAACGTCGCGAGATTGTCGTTGAACTCTGGGATAAAATTGCTGACAAGGTTACGAAAGAGGGGATGGGGTATCAGCGTGTCAGGCGCGCCTTCGGGTCGCTGCTCGGTGAACACGGTTATTCGATGTACCTCGCGAGCCGTTATATCGGTGGACAGTACCATCACCGGGACCATCGTGGCGATGAGAACGGACGGCTACCGTTTGTGCCTGTCCCGGCGGCGAAACAGCGTGAAGCACTGGAATTTATCAAAGAGCACGCACTCTCAGATAAAGCCTTCGATTTCTCACCGGATCTGCTCAACAGTCTCGCGATCACGCGTTGGAGCGACTGGGGATCGAGTAGTGGGAATTCTACGCGTTTGGATTACCCTGTGCATAGTGCCATTCTGAGCAATCAGAACCGCATCTTGGGACGCTTGCTCCATCCGAACGTCCTCTCGCGTATTCAGGACACAGAGTTGAAGTTTCCGGAAGGTGAGGACGCGTTCACACTACCGGAACTCTTCTCAGGTATTACAGACGCGGTTTGGACAGAATTGGATCGGAATGTCGGAGAGAAGCAGTGGTCGAATACGGATGCGTTCATCTCCAGTTTCCGGCGTGCGCTGCAACGTGAGCATCTGAAGCGGCTCATTAAGTTGGTATTAGACGCGGATAGCGGAACACCTGAAGACGCAAGGTCGCTTGCACGCTACCATCTTGGACAGATCAACAGTGGGATACAGGCTGTGCTTCAGAATGCGCAAGGGAGGCTTGACGATTACAGTTTGGCGCACCTTGAAGAATCACAAGTCCGGGTTACGAAGGCGTTGGATGCGAGTTTCCAAGTCCAGAAACGATGAATACTTGTCGGTTTTTTGGGAGTTGATTCCACTCGGTAGGCGTGCTTTGTAAGCGCGCCTATCGTTTGGAAAATAGGGTAGGTTAATTTCGTTTTATCCCAATACAGCGAACGACTCGGAGATAGGAAAATGAAAACAATATTTATTATTATTTTATCCTTCCTTTTTGTATTGTTTTCGTGGGATGCTTCTGCTCAAGATTATACCAACTTGAATTTGCCGGAAGGTGCCAAAGCGCGCCTTGGCAAAGGTTTCATAGAGGCCCTCGCGTATTCGCCAGATGGTAAAACACTTGCACTGGCAAGCGGTGCCGGGATTTGGCTCTATGATATGCAGGCGGGTACCGAAATTGCTCTTCTCCGAGGACATACAGGTGTAATCCGCGCTGTTGCATTTTCGCCCGATGGTGCTACCCTCGCAAGTGGCGGAGGTTACAGTAATGACTACACAATTCGGTTGTGGAGTATCAGTAGAAAAAAACAGGAAGCAGTCCTTTCCAAGCATACATCCAATGTGCGTTCCTTAGCTTTCTCTCCGGACGGTCAGACACTCGCGAGTGCGAGTGATGATGAGACGGTTCGGTTGTGGCATACGACTAACGGTCAACTTAAACGGACACTTTCCGGTCATGCAAATGCAGTCCATTCGGTTGCATTTTCTCCAGATAGTAAAACGCTCACGAGCGGGAGTTCGGACCAAACGATTCGTTTATGGGATGTTGACACCGGCGAACATAAAGATACGTTTTTAGGTCATACGAATAGGGTTAGTTCGGTTGCGTTCTCACCCGACGGTAAAACGTTGGCGAGTGGGAGTGACGATATGAGAATCCGACTGTGGGATATTGAAACGGGACGATACGAACCGACGTTTGCCGGTGGGCATGCTGGAGAGGTCGGTGCTGTTGTCTTCTCTCCGGATGGTCGCATACTTGCGAGTTGTGGTGGTGACAAAAGAATTCGGCTGTGGGATGTACACACCGGACAGCGCAAACAGACGTTTCTTGGACATACAGATAAAGTGTATTCGGTTGCGTTTTCTTCCGATGGAAAAACGCTTGTAAGTGCCAGTTGGGACGGTACGATTCGATTGTGGGATATTGATACCGGTCAACATAAAGTTATACTTTCTGGCTACTCACAGTCAGTCTCTTCTCTGGCTTTTTCTCCGAATGGAAAAACGTTAGCGAGTGGGTGTTACGACGCTATTTGGTTGTGGGATGTGGATACCAGACAGCATAAGTTGACACTTGAAGGATATGACGGTGGTATAACTTCTGTGGCATATTCATCGGACAATCGTACAGTCGCGAGTGGCAGTTGGGATGGTATGATCCAATTATGGGATACAGACACCGGAAAACACAAGTTGACGCTTGAAGGACATACGGATGATATCCGTTCCGTAACGTTTTCACCAGATGGTTGGACACTGGCGAGCGGAAGTAATGATGGAACGATTCGGTTGTGGCATGCTAACACAGGCAAACAGATTCAGACGCTTCTCGAACACGAGAAGGCTGTCTATTCGGTCGCGTTTTCACCAGATGGACGCACGCTCGCGAGTGGAAGCAGTGATGGAACAATCCGGTTCTGGCATGCAGTGACAGGAGGATACAAACCGACCCTTTCAGAGCATACAGATATTGTCCACTCGATAGCGTACGCTCCGGATGGAAAGACGCTTGCAAGTGGAGGTTCGGGGGTCCAATTGTGGGATATAAAGACAAGACAACATAAGGAAATATTTGGACAGGATATAGAGCTTATGATGCATATCGTGGCATACTCCCCAAAAGGTGATATCTTTGCTATTGGAAGTGGAGATGGAAAGGTTCATTTATGGGATACAAAGAGAGGACTGTATAAACAGAGGCTTGAAGGGCACACTTTGCCTGTTAGGTCAATTGTATTCTCGCCGGATGGTCGCACACTTGCTAGCGGTAGTGATGACGGAACAATCCTATTGTGGGACGTTCCGTAAAGGAGAATAGATGGAGATAGTCCGATATACCGCTGATTTGCAAACGCCGGTGACGCAATTTTACAATCGTGTGACCGCCAACGTTCCGCACTGCTACCCCGTAAAAGAAGAAGAATTTGCTGTCGCATTACGCGGGGTTACCACTGGAAAAGCCGATATACATGAAGGTGGCATCGACTCCGAGACCGCTTTTGTTGCAGCGATAAATGGTGCTGTGCAAGCGTTTATCCACGTCGGCATCGGTCAGATCAGGGATAACGAGGGAAAGGAAGAGGACGTTGGTGTTATTCGGTTTTTTGGTTACGAACGCGGCGCGCGGCGTGTCGGACAAGCCGTGCTTGCAGAAGCGGAAGTCTATCTGAAAACACATAATATTTCCCGAATCTTCGCTTTCTCACAAGACTATCGATACCGTTTCTATCATTTCGGACACGCCTATCTATCGGATGCACTCGACCAAGTTCAAGGACTCCTCGGGTTCAACGGCTACCGACGTTGCGAAGGGGAGGTATTTTTGGACTGGGAAAACTATACCGTTACACCGATACCCCCAAATCTGCCGGTGGAGCTATCCGTGGAGTGGGAAGACAGGTGTCGGGAACGTTCGCACTGTACTGTGAAAGCCTACCGAGGCGACGAACAGGTCGGCATTTGTGAGTCTGTGTGTGGTGGCGAGTTTTCCAGCCATCCGGATGCGCAAGACTGGCTCCATACGGTTTGGCTCGGTATTGAAGGCAATTTTCAAGGACAAGGTCTGGGGCGCTACCTACTCCAGTCCGCCCTTCAAGAGATGCACAAGGTCGGGTATCGGCATGCAGCGATTAGTACGAATTGGGAAAACTACCGCGCCTTCCTGTTTTATAGCAACTGCGGTTATCGGGTCGTAGATTGGACGTATGAATTCGTCAAAGACCTCTCCGAAACACCAACACAGAAGTGATAATTCTTGATTTGGGTAATTAGCACGCTTAGGATTTATGCAATTTTCTTATCCGTCGCTACTGATACACGCCGCTGGCGACGTTTCAAACCTTCCCAGTAAACGAAGTGGCGTAAGTGCTGACCTCCGTAATCGCAGCATCTGATTGCCAGTTTTCTGGAGATGATACGGAACGCTTTCAAGTGAGCAAGTAATTCCGTCTTTTTCAAGCGCACGAATAACAGGTAGTACTAAAGGAGAAAAGCTGCTGTTCACATCGACGATAGGGAAAATTCGCACCTCGTTTCCGATGCGAAGGAGTTCTCGGATAGCGTCGAGATGAAATGCGAGATCCAGGTTCGCTGAGTAGAAAAAGAGGAGATGTGCGGAGAGCACGAGGTCAAAGTGTCGATCAGGGAAGGGTAAATTTGGGAGTGCTGCGACGACATACCGTCCTTGTTGCCTGCCTGTTTCGAAATCTTGGCAGAACGTTTCCATCGTCTGTCTCCTGAATGCCACTAATTCACCAACAGACGAAAATCTTGTCCAGACGAATTTATCTCGGTTTCTGAAAGCTTGCGTGATGATGTCTTTGTAGGTTTCCTGAATCCGTTGACGCAATTCCGCCTCAGAATACCGGTAGATTGGGTCTACGGAGATGATTGGTGTGTCGCGCTGGTGCATCTGAGCATTGAACGACGCGGGCCCGTCGCCTACACCGACGATGTCGCGTGCCAAGTCGTCCTCAGAGAGATTGAACATATCAAGGTATTCATCAAACGATCTGCCCCATGGGACGATGTCTTTGTAGTGAAAACTCATTACTGTGTTACTCCGGCATTGATTTCTTTCAGAACTGCTGTTGCTCGCTGTGCCAATTCGGTGGTTGCGTCCCGCTTGATGGCACGGTTTAAGTGTATAATGGCGCGTTCGTCTCCGTCCCTCGCCAATTCCAACGCTTCTTCAAATCCTTTGTTCCCGTAACTGAAATCCCTTGGCAGAACTGTCAGAGCACGGTCTCTCCAATAATATTTCAGCTCATCGGATTCCCAATTGCGGTAGACATCTTCCCATTTGAGGGCGTTGAAGATGTTCAGGTGCGGTTCGAGCATGTGCTCAGCGATCGGATCATCGACAGCCTGATAGCGGTTGTCGAGCGATACACGGAGCCGATCCTCAGTCAAGTTCGGCAGTGCTTTGTGGATGGTCAAAGCGGGGAAGATGAGCGTGTCGCCGACTTCGTAGTTTGTGGAGTGCCATTCACCTGATAACTCGTCCTCTCTAACGCACAAGCTGCCTGCACCGAGCGAAAAGTGGTGTTCCATGACCTTATTAATCTTATGCGAACCGGGGAGGACTGCCAAACCGCCTAACGCTATCGGACAATCTCCGACGGGTGCCCAACAGGTATAGGTCTGGAAATTTCCTTGGAAGTGAACGAAATCTTGATGTATCGGTGTTGTATGTGCGGTATACTTGGGAAACCAGAGACGCGCAATCTTCTGTGGATGCGGTAGCACCTCTCTACCGATAATTTTCTCCACCATATCGACGACTTCGTGCCAGTGTCCGGAGCGGTGGAAGGCTTGTAATTTATAGACGTCGTGGTATACATCCGTGTATTCGGAATCGCCTTCGGTGCACTGGGCGGAAATATCGGCGATGCCGTCCATCGGGTCGGTCCCCGCGACGAGCCATCCGCCTTCTTGCATAGTCGTTAGCATCTCTCGCCGCAATGCCCAGAGTTTGTCAGGGTCTTGCAGCTGCTTAAAGAAAAGATAGCCTTCTTCTGCGATCCGGTGTCGCAATTCTTCCGTATCATTCATTGCATCGTTGGATACGCGAAGTTCTTTTAGGGCTTCCATCTGACTTCTCCTTGGGTCTATCCGTGCTGGTGTCCGTTCTGTGACGGAGGCGGTTCATTGAAGGGAATGCCTTTCGCCTCGGCTTCAAGTCGGCGTTTATTCCAATCGGCGATGGCTTGGTACGCTTCTGCGCGCCCCTGCTCAATACCTTGTTCAATACCTTGTTCAATACCTTGTTCAATACCTTGTTCTTTGGCTTTTTCAAGGCTTTGTGCATGTTCAGCACGCCATTCGTTAAAACGTCTTAACACGATAGCCGCTCCTTTTCCATAGATCGCCTTCTATGTTTTTCTTCCTATTTAGGTTGCAGCTTCAGGTATTTATAATATAACATACAGAAAATGAAAAAGCCAATTCTTTTAGTGGATTCACTTCTGCCTATTCTTCCGAAGCCAATCAACGGCGAAATTCACAATATCAAGTTGTGGGAGGAGTTGGCAATCTGCGATGCCAACCTTGCCGCGCTGAACTACCTTGCCCGCATCAGAATGCAAGAAATCTTCACCGAGGCGATCGAAATCCGAATCGTCTACGTTGATGTCCTCAAAGGTGGTCCATACTCTTGAACCTTCTTGTGTGATCGGGGCACCCTCCTGCACGATGCGTTTGCTCGGAAAATCTGCTCGGTATTCTGCGAGGTGTATGGACGTATTGCTCGAATGATTGACACCGAGGAGCAGAACAAAACCTTGTAAATCATAGATTCTGGCAAGCGGTGAGTGTTCACCAAAGCCGTAAGCTAAAGCGTGGTTATTTATGATAGACGATGCTTGAGGACCGCGGGCACAAAACGAGCTATGGGGGTGCGTACTGCGGAAAACGTCTTTCTGCTTTCGGAACGTTTCGGCAATTTTACCCATTGAACGCGTTGGGGTTAAGTCCGGGTCGTAGGCAGGCATCGTCTCCCGTATTGTTTGCCACCACGATTCAGGGACGGGCGGGTTTTCCCACTGACTCGGATCGCTGAGGTCGGTCGAGTGGGCGGGCATCACAAGCGTTCCCGTTTCGCCCAAGACTTCCTGAAGCGCGATAATGACAGCGACAGCACCACCGCAAACCCACCCGATCTCACTCAAGGACGAATGGACGAGTAGGACCATCCCCTTTTTGATACCGAGTGCTCTGAAATCGGTTTGTAGCGATTCAATTGTAGCGGGTATTTCCGCCTTGCGAACCGCCTGACCTTCAGACATTATCAATCTCCTTCTATTTTCTCCCTATGGCAAGGATATGTGCACTCATGCCGAGTATTGATGGTTCTGCTTCGATCTTGCGAATCAAATCCAAAACCACGGCGCGTTGGTCAGGGTCCATCCAATAACTTTCAACCGACTCGAAAAGCCATGCTGGTCCTTGGACAGCGAGCGTCGCCTGATACTGAAAACCGGCTTCGACCACTTCAGAACCGAGTTCTTCTGGACGGTGAAGATATGCATCCGTAAAAAATTCTAAATTCTCTGTTGGGTTCCGATGATAACCCGTTTCGAGGTCGTTTTGAACAATACCTCTGTATATGGAGTCGCCCAATCGGTCCTTGCAGAAAAAATCGAGTAGAGAGGCGAACCGTGAGATACCAGCAGCAACCATAACGCCACCGTCCCTCACAACGCGATATGCTTCCCTCAGAGCAAGCAGCCGTTCACGTTTATCTATCAGATGATAGAGCGGTCCCAATAGCAGAACAGCGTCCGCAGAGGCTGACGAAAAACGCAGTGTCCGTGCGTCGCCAAGCGATATACTGGCAATCGGGTGTTCTGGCTGTTGATTGGATGCTTCCTTCGCCTGTTCAATGTGTAAGTCCACAGGATCCACGAGGTGGACTTCATAACCTGCTTTTGCTAACCAACAGGCGTAAGGACCCGAACCACCACCGATGTCAAAAACGACTGCGGGGGATTCAGGTAAATAGCGCGTGATAATTTCTTGTATCCGCGCGAATTCTATCTGTCCTCGGACATCCTTTGTAAGTCTTTTAGATTCTTGCGTCTGTCTATAGAACGAAAGAATTTCATCTGAAAGTTGATACATTTTCATTCGTTTCTTCTATGATGCCAGATCGTCGAGCATTTGGCGGATGTTGTGTTCCCCGCTATCGATGAACAGCGGTGCTAAGGGACCTCTGCCGTGTAGGGTCTGAAGGAGCGTGTCGATCTGTATCATACGTTGTTGTGCGGTGCGGCACTTGCTCCATTTTTTGACGAATTCCCGCGCAGGTCTTGGGTTTCCTGTCCTCAGTGGACGGGTACTTTTACGCCACGCCTGCCATCTAAAAGTATACCTACAGTTCGGACATTCGAGTTTTTCGTCTCTCTTTTTTAGACTTTTGCGATAATCCCGCCACCGGCGTTTGTAGCCGCAGACTGTACATTCGATATTGCCGTGCTGATGGAGCGCGACCGCTTGACACTTCGGACATTGTAACTCAGGATTGGATTTCCGAACCCTGACAGTTTGATCTCTTGGTGATGGGTCTGGTCTGCGGACGAGATCAAGGCAATGCGGACACGGTAAGAGGACACGCGTTCTTACCGAGTGACTATAGGCTTCCTGTGACCAAGTTTTGCCGCAAGCGCATCGCAACATAACTTCTTTGTATAGAACGCTGCGGCAATCGAAACATCGCGGGGTGTCTCGGAGTGTTTGTCGGCAGTCGCGCCAGAGGAGCCGTTTAGCACAGTGTGGGCAGTGGAACCAGTTCTCGCGAGTCCCGCCTTCGCCGGTACTGAAGAGTGGGTCAATTCGGCGTTTGATCTTCGTTTTGCACTTTGGACAGGGGACACGCCCTTCGCGGTAAACATCGGCAACTGTGGCAATATCCGTACAACGCGCATAGAGTTCCCAACCGACATCGTGTAGGAGCAAATCATCGTAGATACCGAGTCGGGCGTATCGGTAAAGTTGGCGGATTTTGATGGGTTTTACACGCGGTGACCAGTTCATGAGGGTTTCCATTATGCTGGAATTTGGACGACTTCTCCTGTTTCGACACTACGGCTGATCGCTTCTAAGACGCGCATGTTCTGGTAGGCATCTTCAAGACTGGCGTGCGGCTGTGTTCCATTTTTTAAGGACTGTGCCCAGTGCTGCATCTCTTCGAGATAACCGGGTCTGCCGATGCCGTGGTATGCGGTGTTGATGTCCCACTTTTCAGTGGGTGTATCGGCATAGCCGCCGCCGAAACCGAGCCATGTCGGATTCCGATAACGGCGCAATTCTCGCGTTTCAAACACCTGAATCGCTTGATTACCGGTGCCTTTAACGAAAATCATTGCTTCCAAGACGGGCCCGGTGCCGAGCGTCATTGTCCCCATACCGCCGTTCTCATAACGCAGATTCACGGATATTGAGACAGTGCTTGATGCGGCATCAACGGTGCCGATGGCGAAGACTTCGCTGACTTGACCCATAAAGAAGCGCATGCAATCAGTGGGATGGATGACCTGATCAAGCATGAAGGACCACGCGAAAGGCGATCCTGCTTCTTGAAGACGCGGCCCTGGTGCGAGGTATCGGGTATGGTATTGGCAGGCTGCGCCGAATTCTTCTTCGTTCATCAACTGTTTGGCTATCTGGTGTGCGGGTGCGTGTCGCCACATTGTGCCGACCATGCCGGTTTTGCCGGTCTCGGTTGCGGCATCAACGAGCATCTTCGCGCCTTCGGCAGTCGTCGCGGGCGGTTTCTCGGTGTAGATGTGATAACCGTTTTTGAGACACTCAATGCCGATGTCCCGATGCAGTTTGTCCTCCGGTCTACCGACAACAGCCACGGCGTAGAGGTCTTCGTTTTTGAACATCTCGTTGTAGTCGGTATAGTGGCGGAGCGCGCCGAACCTGCGGGCGTTTGATGCTGCCTTCTCTTCAACGAGGTCACAGGTGGCGACGAATTCAAATTCGGGTATCATCGGTATGCACTGTTGCAATTGTGTGGACATGGGACCACAACCGATAAAAGCGATTCGGATTTTGTCCATAGTGTTTTCTCCTTCGCGTTTAGGAACGACGTTCCTATTCAAAAAGTTGTGTGACTTGACAGGCAAATCCCGGCACAACATCCTCACCGGTGAGCGTGTCGTTGATGGTGAATACTTTAATGTCAGTTGCTGAACGATACACCGTCACCGTTTTCATGACAGATTCAACGACCCATACCATCTGGGTCCCTGCCTCCAGATAAGCTTGTACTTTTTCAGCAACGCGCCAGTGAATATCTGTAGGAGAGAGTACCTCAACAGCGAAATCAGGCGGAATAGGGGAGCCTTTGCTTTCATCTTCAGGCAAGCGTGTTGTAGAAATAAACGCGACATCCGGTTTCATTCCGCGTTCACCGACCTGAAATCCGGCTTCCACATACACCTCACCTAAATCATTTGCACTGACATGCGTAAACAAATAATGCGTAATTCTTGTACTAATCTTAGCGTGTCCAAGTGACGGCGCTGCCATGGGGACTAACGCTCCTTTAACGTATTCATATCCTTCTATATCGCGTGCAAGAAATTCCTCTAGCGTCATCGCGGTGTGTTCCGGTAAGGGTATTTCTTGCGCGATTTCGGAAACTTCTTGGAAATCCATTTTTCGTTCCTCCGTAATGTGTTTGTGTTCTAAAGTCTTTAGCGTTTTTGTAACGGTCTTTAAGCTTAGAGAAAGGCAAAATGTGGGCAATCTATCCGCAAATTTATAGATTATGTTATCCCCAACAAATCCGCCAGTTCGTTAAAATCGCTGGCGACGAGGTCGGACGGGTGTGCGGTTACTTCGCGGGTATTGTCAGGACCGTATTCCAAAGGTCGTGGTACGAGTGCTGTTTGAAAACCGACGGCTTGTGCTGCGCGGAGGTCTCCGGGATGTGCGGCGACCATCATGACTTCATTAGGAGATAGCGCGAGCAGATCCGCAGCGGTTTGATAGACCTCTCGGTCGGGTTTGTAATGCCGTGTGAGCTCGGCAGAGAGGATACAATCCCACGGCAGTCCTGCGAATTTTGCCATGTTCGTTAAGAGCGCGACGTTGCCGTTTGAAAGTGTTGCGACGATATATTGTTTACGCAGTTGTTCCAAGCCATCAACGGCATCGGGCCACGGTTTGAGTCGATGCCAAACGCGATTTAGATAGTCTTTCTCGGTTTCGCTTAAGCCGGTAATTTCAAACGTATCGAGCAATCTGTTTAAAATACGTCGGTGGAGCGCGTCAATATTCTGCCACGGCAATTCACCGCGTCGAACCTTGTCCATTGCGGGGCCGTATCCGGCGCGCCATTCCAATGCGAACTGTGCCCAATCAATATCAATATTGTGGGTGTTCCGAAACTTTTCGCCTTCGGCAACGATTGAGCCGTACCAGTCTACCACTGTACCGAAAACATCGAAGGTGAGTGCTTTGACTTCGGAACGTGCGTTTTGCATTGTCTCATCCTTTTCCGATTCGTTTTGTCTGAGGTTTTTTAAGAAGGTGTCCGATTTTCTCTCCATACCTAAGTCATATCATACACCAATTAATGTGGATTGTCTATTGAATTTTCGTTGTGAAAGTCGAAAAAAAAAAGAAGCACTCTGACACGCGGTTACACGTCAGAGTGCTTCACAGTCAAAAGGTTTCAATATTACAGATTGGCTCTGTAAGGAGCCAAAAATTTCCGGAGTTGCTGAATCGCGGCGTTTTTGCGTGAGGCAACGGTCCCAATCGGACATTCGAGGATCTCCGCGACTTCTTGATAAGACATACCCTGAACTTCTGTCAAACGGAACACGAGTTGGTGTTCTTTCGATAATTTACCGATTGCAGCCTGAATCGCCTCGTCCGTCTCTTTGGCGATGAGCAGTGCCTCCGGTGAATAACGTGTATCGGCTACAGCAACAGCGATCGGGGTTGAATATTCATCACCATCTCCGTGTGGTGTATCTAATGACTCAACCTGAGGGTTTCTCTGCTCTTTTTCCAACTGTTTCAAACAGACATTCCGTGCGATGTGATAAAGGAATGTTCTGAATTTGGCGATAGGACGGTATGTTGGTACGCATCGCCACAGCCGTAGAAATGTTTCTTGGCAGAGGTCTTCCGCAAGTGTCTTGTTTTTGACAAATCGATAGATAAAACTTAAAGTGTTTGCATAGTGTCGATCGGTTAAAATTCGGAATGCGTCTCTGTTTCCATCTTTCACAGAGAGCATCAACTGCTCGTCAGTATGTAACATGCTTATCTCCTCAAACGAGGAGCGTTTCAAGCGAAGGCGAGTGACCCTCCTTCCATTATCGGCTTATAGTGGAGGATGCCTGCTTGTTCGCTCCTTGGCCTGTGCCTTCTCCATAATCGAGTCGTAGTCCAACAACGGTGCACGTCGGCAGTTTTAGATGCCCGTGCCTTTCTTGAAGTGCGCTCTCCTAAAGCGCAATCGTTATCATTGTTTCTACTACCGCTATTCCATACACGCTTACCAACCCACCATGTGTGAGTTGTTGCCGTTGTTAAACACAAAACACTTTGATACATTATATAAACCCTCCTCTTAGGTTTAATCATCAGACAGGGGCAATGTTTGATGCCCCTTTTTTAGTTGAAAAAAAAGATTCTCAATAGTTTAACCCGTATATTTTGAGATAATTCATTTAAAATGAAAAAAAATAAATTTGCACCTTTATTTTCGATTTTCAGTGATGTTTTCGCTATGCGATTTCTGGCTGAAACGGCTGTAGTGGCAGCGAAGGCTCGCCGGTTGTGAGCAGTTCAGCGATGAGTTGTCCTGTGATTGGTGCAAGAAGAATCCCGTTTTTGAAGTGTCCGGTCGCCAAGGCGACATTGTCGTATCCTGGCAAGTAACCGAGAAGTGGTCCTTTTTTAGCGTAGGGACGTAAACCTGCCCAGGTTTGCACGAAGGTAGCGTTCGCGAGTTGTGGTGCTATGGCGACACCGGCATCGATCATCTGCTTCGCGCCATCGACGGTTGCGGTCTTGTCATAACCGACGTACTCGACGGTTGCGCCGAGTAGAATTTTGCCGTCTGCTCTCGGTACGATGTAGATACCTAACCCGTCAACAATATGTTGAAAGATCGGTGGCATCGTTTCAACGAGGACGATCTGTCCTCTCACAGGTTCGACCTGTATCGGCACGCCGAGTTGATAAATGAGTGTGCCTGCCCAGCACCCGGCGGCAATCACGAAGGTATCGGCGTATAAGGTTTCGGCGTTGACAACAACGCCGATAACGCGTTCGTCCTCTTTGACGAAGTTCGTGACGGGGTTACCGAGTAGGAACCGTGCGCCGAGGTTTGCGGCGCCTTTTGCGAGTGCGGTCACCATCTTTGGGTTGCGTACTTGTGCATCCTCAGGGAACAGGACTGCGCCCGCGATGGATTTTGCGAGTGCCGGTTCTAACTGCCGTGCCTCTTCAGCTGTCAGGATTTCCGCTGAAAAGCCGCGTTTCACGCGCCGGTCTGCGAGTCCGATGAGTCCTGCTGCCTCTGCTTGATTGAAAAATACCGACAGTGTACCGGATCGGATAAACTCGATATCTATCTGGGTTTCTGCGCGGAGTTCTTCCGCCAACGTCGGATAGCATGCAAGGCTGGCGCGGCAGAGCGTCGGATACGGTTCGTATGTTGAGGCGTGTGAGGTTAAAATCCCTGCCCCTGCCCACGAGGCTTCTGTTCCGACACCCGTTGCTTTGTCAATGACTAACGGTTTCACGTTCCGCTTGGCGAGGTTGTAAGCGATGGCACACCCGATAATACCGGCACCGATAATGATGACATCTGCGTGATCTCGATTCAAGGTTCCCTCCATTTTATGTATTAGAAATAGTTTAGCATACGAATTAGTGGATTGTCAATTCGCTTCAGAGGAACCGTTATCGGTTGTCAGAACTCGGATACACAGGATTAAAAGATTTTTCAGTGTTTATACACATTTTTGGATGCACTTTAGAGATTGTCAGTTGAAATTTCAGTGGGTTTCGTGTATAATTTTATGAGTGTAAACGGTGCAAAGCGAAGGATCTCAAACTCGGTGATGGAAGGATGGAATCCTCACCGAATAGGAAAGGTTTTTAATTAAATGACCCTTGGAAAAGTTACCGGGACAATCGTGGCGACGCAGAAAGATGAGAAACTCGTCGGTAGCAAATTGATGGTTGTCCAAGATATAGACCTGAACGGAGAAGTTGACCGGAAATATACGGTCGCTGTAGACGCGGTTGGCGCGGGTATCGGCGAGATCGTTCTCGTTGCGACTGGAAGTTCGGCGCGGCAGACTGAAGTCACATCGAACAAACCGGTTGATGCCGTGATTATGGCGATCGTTGATACCGTAGAGGTCGCTGGAAAAGTCCGCTATTACAAATAGGCAATGGACACACACCTATAGGGAAAGAATATAATGGAACGCGAAGGCGTCCGTGCTGAAGTGCTTCGCGAGCGCGACGGACTTTCACCGGAGGTCCGTGCCGTGTTCAGCCGACGGATTGTTGATTCCATCACGCGTTGGATACAGCGTGAGGGTTTCGATGCTGTGATGCTCTATCTGAGCATGCGGAGTGAAGTCGAAACTGACGGTCTCCTTGAAGGGTTGCTCCATGCGGGAAAGCAGGTCTCTGCCCCTGTCGTTGATACGGAACGGGATTGCTTGATACCGCGGCGAATACGGAGCAAGAAAACGGATTTGGTTCCTCATCGTTACGGTATGTTGGAACCGAGTCCAGCGTGTCCGATTTTTCCTATCGCGGAGCTGCAACTCATCGTTGTTCCCGGTATCGCCTTTGATCGTAAAGGGTATCGCCTCGGATACGGTAAAGGCTTCTACGATAGGTTTCTCGCGAACTGTCCGCACGCGATTCCGATCGGATTGGCATATCAGATACAGGTTGTAGAAGACACTTTTCCCGAAACGTGGGATGTGCCGGTTCGGTACATTTTTACGGAGACAGGTAGGATAGACGTTTAGTTACTTGGCATTGATGAAAGGTCTTAGTTTTTCGAGCGTCTTTGCGCCGATCCCTCTGACGTTCTGGATGTCGTCTACGCTGCTAAAGTCGCCGTGTTGCGTTCGGTAGTCGATAATCCTTTGTGCCGTTGCCTCACCGATATTTGGAAGTGTTTGGAGTTCGTCTGCGGATGCGGTGTTGATATTAAGAAGTTCCGGCTTATTCGGTGTTCCGGCGTTCGTTCGGTTTTGTGGACGCGCATCGTTCGGGACGGCAATCAGATCGGGTTTTCCGAGGAACATTGCGGGTGCGAACCGCCGTACGCCCCAGAAGGCTGCCCCCGCCAAAATCAGGATTACGAGAAAAGTAACTGCTCTCAAATAGTGTCGTTCAACGGCGTTTTCTATGTTATTCATCTCTATTTGCCTATATCAATTTTCATGATTAGAAGTTGGTTTCCACCACGGGGCAATTCGCGGAGTTCGACCAGTTAAAAATTTCTCACCTCGGCAATACTCACGAAGTTTTCTCCCAAAAACTTCAAAGTTACGTTTTGTTTTCAAAGAATTCTCCCATCTATGCCAAAATCGCTCGACCAGAGCAAGAAGTTTGGGATCGCAGTTTTGCAGCTCTTCATAGACCTTTGCTTTATTTTTATGGCGATGCCACCATTGAGCCGTAGGCGATAAGGCAGGCTTGATTCGCTCAAAAACAGCAGAAATTTGGAACGGATCACATGTTTGCAGTGCCTTCCAGTACACTTCTCGACAACTTCGTTCTTGTTGCGCAACCTCGTACGCCCATGTAGCGTGATCACGAACCCATCGATTTGAATCCTCTGATTTCAACCGCTCAAGTTCCTCAACCGCTTTGTCTTGCCCAAACCACGGTAAAATCGAAACACCCAGATTGCGTTCCTTTGCATACGGACTCACTAAGTATTTCTGTGTCACCAAATTCCATAATTCATCCTCGCCTCCGCCAGCTAAAGCGGCAAGAGTCATAAACATAATCTTTTCGTCGTTTAAACATTCATCTAGCAGTTTGCACCTGAGGTGGTGATGTTCAGTTAAGTTACAATCCTTAATTTGCCAGAGCTGAACAAAAAAGGTTTCTACTCCGTAGTGCGTTAAGTAAACCGTTTTGGAACCTTCAGTGTTCCATTCGCGATAATATTTCACTGCTCTATCCGGTTGGAAACGCAATAATAAACAGAGAATAGTATTCGTGAAGTCCCACAATGCTTGGTAATACCGTGGGGCTTTGGAGAGTCTAGTGAGATATTCGTCTGTTAATTGCAAAAAATCAACCTTGTTCTGTCCTGCCCAACTTTCAAGAGCCTCTTGGTTAAACGTATACTCTAATTCTCTGACAGAATCAAAATCTCCCTCAGGACCTTGAAGAATTGAACACAACCACTCCATAAGTTCTCCGCCCCACCGTGAAAGATCATCCTGCCTATTCGGGACACAGAGAAAAGAGCCTACAATTTCTAGAGGAAACAATAATCTAAGTGTATCATAGGCAGGGACATTATCTCCACCGTCATAAATAGGTAGTATGAATTTTTTACCATGTTTGGACAAAAGATGTTCACGCATTTTTTTATTAGTTAAAGTTTCAGTCAAAAATTGATTTGAATCTCCTAATGCTAATCGAAGGATTGGAAGTGTTCTTGCCGAGTCAGGTTCTCTTATCTTTAAATCTTCCAATGCCCACTTTACTGTGTTTTTATTATTTCGGATACCATAAGTGTAAAGCGTAAACCAGAATTCATCCTCTGAGAACTCTTTCGACTCGCTACTAGGCAAATCTTGATTATCAAATGATGAGGATTGAAATGATTCCAATTTTTGTTGTGCTATCCTCACAATTGGCTCCGGTAATAGTTCCTCAAGCAAACTCCGCTGTAATTCACTGCAAATTGAAACCCTAAGTGGCTCATATGAAGCAAGAAATTTAAACCAGTCTGTTAACTTATCCTCAGGAGCAGAAAACAGAAGAATCTCTGTCAGTAAGGAAGTCAAATAGATAGGATCAGATGACGAATTGTCCGCCTGGATATCTGGAACGAGACGCTGCTGCATTCCCAAAATTGTTTCCGTAATTTTCACGCAATCTTTCGGTTTAAAAATAAGTCCCTGAATTGACGAAAGTATAATTTGCGCCCATTTTTGATTTAGAGCGTTTAGTTTGAGACCGCAGGCAAGTTCAGCGTAACTTTCGGGATCATATTTGGCAACCCACGGCATCAAGTTTTCCACACAAAAACCCTCAAGTGAGGCGGAACGACTATTACCCAATTCAGCATTTACTGAGATGTGATGCAAAAGTTTTTTGATTTCAATCTTATCATGTTCAGTCAAGCATGGTAAATCTGTCCGAACCACTAAATGGTCAAGTCCGTGGTAATTACCGTCCACATTAGCTTCAGGGGACTCGTCTGTTAGTAATTGTTCCTGATCACGGAGGCGATTGATAGGAGTACTACGGTTCCATTGTGCAATACCAGCACGTATTTCCTTCTCTTTTTTCGAGGGTGGACGTTGCAATATAGGAGGTAAATTCACTATACCGAGATTAGCTGCCAGTCCGTAAACCCCTTTTAATAACAATTCATCATTGGCTTGGGCTTGTTCCGCTAATGAGCGTAGATCGTTTAAATACGCTTCGGTGTATCCCCAACGCATCAGTACGCCGATGTTTTTATCCTGGCTTTCATAACGTTCCAAAGTTTCATAGCAACGTGCAAGTGTTTCCAGGAATTGAGGATCTGGTCTCTGTGACAAGATTGAGAGTGCAGCAGCTGACAATTGGACTTGGCGGTCGTACCTCGTCACAGGCACTTGAAGTCCTTTAAAATCCGTATGGATTCGGTTTTCTGGTGAGTTAACAAAGTGTGTCGGAAGAAGCCATTTTTTAAGTCGCGAAGCTAAGCGATCAATCTGACCTTTTTTATTTAGCCACGTTTTCGCAAGCGGTTCAATGAGCATTTCTTCATATTTGGGAACATTGTGGTTCTCAAATTCAAATTCAACAACTTGAGCATAAGCATCGGAATCTTTTTCCGTCCAGTAAGAAAGCCTATCGTCAGTGACGCTTGCATTGTGGCTATTGGACCATGCAAGTATCAAAGCGGCTCGTTTTTGTGATAGTTGGTCATCTGAAATACCCGCGTCTGGAGATATCGCCGAGATTTGTAGAGCAAGGAATAATGCCTCAGTCCTTAGATCTTCTGAAGGGATTGGCTCAAGTACGTTTTGGAAACCCTCGGCGAAATTTTGAATTCCGGTAAATTCTGTACAATCGAAAAGGTTTGAAAGATAAAGTGCCCAACCGAGTACAATGTGATCTTCACTCAACTTAGCATGAAGTAGTCCTGCTTCAATTGTAATGCGCTGTTCCTCCAAATCATGACGTATCTCGCGGTAGTGGGAAAAGTATTTTTCAAGTAGTTGAACAGAGGCTTGAGGAGCGGTATCAACATTGGTCCACTTCGCTTGCTTCGCAAGATCTGAAAGGATTTCTTGGGCGTCTTTGGCGTGGTGCCAACCAAGTTTTTGTTTAATCTGCGGATCTGTTCGTTCAATTTTGCCAAGCAAATCTGCCCACAAAATTAATGTTGTGGTTACAGATCTGAATGAACCAAATTGATGCCGTAATTGAACGCACGTCTGAAAGTAACGAGGAATTCTTGCAGTATTCTTCAATGAATCCGGTAAGTCAGCAAGTTGGAGTCCTTTTCGGGTTAGTGCCTCCTGCAATTCAGAGTTGTCAAAAGGGACAACTGAAATTTTATGGCACCCATTCCACAAATAATTCTCAAAATCTGGGTAATTATCTAAAGGACGGGTAGTTAACAAAAAACGAATCCTACCTCTCCATTCACTCCCGGACTTTAGGTATTCGTCAAGAATTCGCTGTGCTGCCTCAATCGCACCCCATTCATTAACACCATCAAGTACAATAAGCGTTTTACGCCAGATTTTTGCGGGCTTGTTTTGAAGTTTAGCGATTTTTCCTTGTTCGTAAGATGGATAGATTGAACTAAAACAGGTGTAAAGCAAATCAAATATGGACATGTGCCCTTTCCAGTCTTTACTATCTAACCAAAAGGTGACAATATCTTCGCTCTCACAAATTGAATTCATCCACTTGGCAGCAAGCCATGTCTTCCCAGTCCCCTCCTTACCTTCAAGACAACAAACAAGTGGATCTTCGGTTTCCCACCAATCCGCGATTTTTGATTCTAAGGACTTCCGTTCTATTGCCTCCGACAAGTTGATTGGGTTGAAGCCTTTGCCCGTACTAAAGCGTCCCAAGAGATATTTTTTAGCGACTTCCTGAACATGCCTTCGTGTTTGAATTCCGTACTCCAGTTTTAATTGGATCTTAATTATTTTCTCCTTCGTTCTAGAATTATCCCCCATCTCTCCAACCCAAGTTAGTAATTCTTGATCCTGATAGTGGTCTGAAGATTCAAAAAAGGGACAAATATCCTTCCAGAAGGTAACACACAATGCCCCGAGTTCTGATAACCCGTCAGAAAGTTCAAGAGTAACAATATCCAATCCGGTTTCTCTGGCAATGGCATCCAATGTATGACTCAATTGTTCAGTATCGCGGGTGACTGCTAATACATACACTTGGAGATGTGGTGATTCACGTATCGCCCCACGAATATCTCCCTCAATGGTTTTAGCATTAGGAGGGTTCTCACCGGTGTATCTCTTAGCTTGCATTGATACATCACCGGACATACTTCTGGCATCTCCTCTTGGCTGGTCACCGGATCTGGCGACCACAAAAGGGGTTTCAAGGTGCAATTCTAGTAGTCTAGCAACGAGTTTTTCAAAGTCGCTATAACTGATTGACTGGATAAGTTCTTTTAATTTCTGCCAACCCATTTTCATTTACCTCTTAAATCCTATTTCAGTCTTTATTGTACAAATTCCTGGGGTTGCAACATCGGGATGGTTATTGCCAATTCACTTCGCAAGGCTTCAATCTCTTGGGACAGGAAAGAGAGCAAGCGTTGCATCATCCGAGTTGCATCGTCTGCTGGTCGTGCCTCAATGGCGCGTTCAAGTTCTATCTGCAATTGATAGGCTTCATTGAATCGTGCCCATTTCTGAGTGCGGTCCCGACGGTGTTGCTGCAGCCATGAGCGATTGAGGCGGAGTGTCGAAATATGATATTCACCGCAAGGTGTAAGCGATTGAAGTAAACCGTCGTCGGATTCAATGAAATGAATACCAGCATCTTGTTCACGACACGGATCAGCAAAACGGTATCCACGGCGAAGTTGCTCACTTGTCGGCCATTTGTCATGTTTTATCATATTGCATGGAATGCAGACCCAATATAGGTTGGTATAATCGTTGACAGATCCGCCTTTACTTCGTGGTTTAAAATGGTCAATGCAAAAGGCTTGGGGACCGCCCTTTATCTCTTCGTGAACACCGCAGTAAGCACAACGGAAACCAAAGTCCCTGCGGAGATGAGGCTCAGCATTCCGATATCCCGTCTTGCCTCGCATCACAGGCGGCAATTCTTGTCGCTGGATACGAGGAGATGTTCTTTGGTTCACATCAATTCCTTTAATTCACGCAATTTGGTAACAACTTCCTCAAATCTCTGTTTCCAATTCTCATCTCGCAAAGCCTCTCGCTTCTGCATCGATTGTATGAGCGGTTGAGCTGCTTCTGCGTCGTTAAGCTGCTGGTCCAACTGGGTCAACTCAACTTCCTCTTGAGGTGTTAAACCCTTCGAGAATTTCTTATCCAATAATTTATGATATGCCTCAAGCAGATCCGTAGGAAGTTCGTAGTCAAAGGCGTTTTCATCTTCGTTCGGGTGCCATTTGCGATACTCATCCATCGGGACAATCGCTGCTATAGGTTTCCCTTTGTGTTCAAGAACAAGACTCTCGTGTTCTTCAGAACTTGCCCGCAGTAAGTTTTCAATTTGACGAGGAAGCTGGTCCAATGAAATTGTTTTACTCACAGGTTCGGTCTCCTTTTCAAGTCGCATTTTCAGCTATCATTATACCATATTCTTTGCAATGTCTACCACATCTTTTGCAATGCACACGGTTATTTATAGTGACATGTAAAAATGATAGGACCCATCTTGAAAGACGGACGAGGAAACCTCGCCGCTACGAACCGTCTTCTGTTAAATGAAAAGTGCCTATGTATAGGTTTTTTGTTTTCTTAAGTGTTGATCTATTTTTCGATTTTACTATAAATGTGCCTACGTAGTGTTTACATTTTTTTAGCGGTGATGAGTATAGCTGCGAAATACACGAAACCGAGGTAGCGACAGGCGTATTTATCATAACGTGTAGCCACCCGACGATACTGCTTCAACCGATGAAAAAAACGTTCAATAACA
>JAJDTJ010000119.1 GCA_022827225.1 Candidatus Poribacteria bacterium
ATGCCCGATTGAGATTAAAAGATCGTCACAAATCGTATAAAGTGCTACAATAGTCAAGTCCATGGGGTTCTCCTTTTGTTTTTGCGTTAAAAACACTATAAAGGATATCCCATGGATTTACAAGTGGCAACTTGGGTTAAAATTACAGAAAACCGAAAGGAACGTCATACGGCTACAAGGCGCGGTGGTAAACCGCGCCTGCCTGTTATAGAGCTAAGACTTAACCGATTTCGCCATTAGCAACCATCGTCAACAATGCGGAATCGTCAACTGTGAGCGGTAACGTAATTTTTGCACGCCGTCGGCTCGATTCATAGGTCGCGAAAATGAGTTCTGCGCCCTGAATTGCCTTGCGTCCGCTGAGTTCCGGTTCACGTCCAGTCTTAACGCTGTCCACGAGATCAAGCACCGAGAGCACTGTATCATCGCCTTTCGGGATGTCGCTTAAATCAGGTGTTTCCCAACCGTTAGACCCCGCGCGTAATAGTCGGACTGGTGCGCCGCCCCCGACATCAATAATTCCCTCCGTACCGATGAGGCGATTCGCAAACCCATTTAGAGAGACACCACCGGTGGTCAACAAGCCTTCAACACCGTTTTTCCAGCGGAACCATGATAGGCCGCTCGTCTCAACTTGGGTCCCGAAGACGCGTCTTTCTTCTGCTACATCTATTTGACCGATTACCCAATCAACAGGTTCGTCATTATTGTAAAAAAGGAACATATCAAACCAGTGTGTTCCCCAGTCGAGCAAATTGGAACACGACCCCTCAAGTCGTCGGAGTTCGCCAATCGCGCCTTCGTTTGCTAACTGTTTCGCCTTGATGAACTGTGCGCCGAAACGGCGTTGATGACAGAACGTTATGACGACATCGTTATCAACACACGCCTGATAAAGTGCTTTCGCATCCCCCCATGTCGGTGCCATCGGTTTTTCCGAATGGATGGCTTTAATGCCGCTGTTCGCGGCAGCGATGACCATATCCCTATGGAGTGCAATCCAGGTGCAAACACTGACAAAATCGAGTGATTCTTTTTCCAACATCTCTTCATAACTTTCGTAGGTGTTGGAAACCTCAAACTGCTCTGCGAAAGCGTCCCGGGCATTTTCAATTGGATCGGAACACGCGACGACCTGAACATCTGGAGATGCCTGATACCCGCGGGCATGGGCGCGCCCACGTCCGCCACAACCGATGATACCTGCTTTAAAAGCTGCCATAGTAAATTTTCCTTTCGGTACGATTTGGTGATCGTCCCTATAATCCGTTTAATTGACTGATAAGTGTCTCGTCAAAATGAATACCGTCGGCGAGATGGACCTTCCGTTGACGGTAAGCGCGTTCACCGGGGATTAGAATTTCTGTAACCCCCGATTCTCTCGGATTCTCCTTGACGCGTGTGATGAGTTTGTCAACCTCTGCTTTGAACTGTGCCAACGGTACAAAACTTGTCGGATCTATCGCAATAATGAGTAGACCGTAGTTGGTACCGGGTGGCGGAATTGTCGCGGCGTTGACGAGAACGCCGGCAAGGATTTGTGTCACGAGTGCGAGCCCGAACCCTTTATGACCGCCAAACGGACGGACGCTCCCCTTCAAGGCTGCACCGGCATCCGTTGTCGGTCCGCCTCCTGGATCAAATGCGAGTCCTTCAGGGATTGCGGCGCTATCTCGTATAGCGACCAGCAGATCACCATTGGTAATCGCAGCGGTAGACATATCAAATAAGAGAGGTACTGTATTAGACGGGATTCCGACAGCGATCGGGTTTGTTCCCAAGAGCGCCTCTGTGCCGCCTTCGGGCGTAAGACGGGGTAGACAGTCCGCAAAAAGCAACCCGACGACATCCGCTTTTCGGGCCATATCGACATAGTATCCGGCCATACCGCAATGGGATGTATTATAAACGCCGATGATGCTCGCGCCGTTGCGTTTCGCGCGTTCAATCGCAATCTCCATTGCCCGATACGCGACGAGATAGCCGGGTTGGTTGCCGCCATCTATTCGGATGCACAATCCGGCTTCCTTGTCAATCCGAATGTCAGTCCGATCATCTTGTTGATAACGGTTCTTGATTCCAGTTAATCGGATAAAACCGTGCGTCTTTCTTCCACGAAGTTCCGCCTCTAATAGAATATCTGCGGTAATAGCGGCATCAGTTGGAGACATGCCACATTTTTCCAAATAAGTTTCCGCGAGTTCTCGCGCGTCAGCAACGGAAATATGCACGTTGTTGCTCCATTTCTTTGGTCCAGCAATTTAATTCAAGTTTCTCGGCTTTATGACAGATAGCATACTTCTAATGCTCTATAGAAACGGATACGGCCAATGGACGCCACGTTGTCCCGAGAATCCCGGATCTGTATTATCTGTTTTTTAATTTGGATGTTGACGCTTGTATTTAATGCTGCTATACTTTAGCGCAACTTTGGTTGACTGTCAAGATGTATTTGGCAAGTCACTTTTTTACCTGTTCCTGTAGGCGCGGTTCTTTTAACGACGCAGAAATACCCAAGGAGGGACGACAGATGGCAAATCGAAAACACGACCTCGTGGAATATCCGATACAGGATAACGTTCGATTAGAATCATACTGGCGTGATGATGCGGGTGGACGCGGTCCGGCGGCTTCACTGTACGTCTACGACGACGAAATTATGCGTTTCGACTGCTTCGGTGGTGATAACGGACACTGCCACTTCAACTTGCGACAGACGCGAGGCAGAAGGTGGATGTACCCAGAAGGCTCCTTCCAAGATCATATCCAACAGAGCCTTTTTGATCTACGTACAAATCTGAACTTCTGCCTTCAGACCCATCAAGATGAGAGGGTTCAAGAGGTAAAGATAGAACGAGAAAACTTAGAACAAGCGGCACAGCAGATGGAAGCACATTTGTTAGTGCTCGCTGACAAACTTCAGGACAGTGCTGCATGAAAGTCGTGACAGCGGCGGAAATGCGTCAAATTGATCGGGACACTATTGAAGGCATCGGCATTCCTGGCATCGTTCTCATGGAGACGGCTGGGAGTGCCATCGTCGGCGCAATTAAACAGCACTATCCGACAGTGCAACGGATCGGCATCCTCGTCGGGAAAGGTAATAATGGCGGCGACGGTTTGGTCATCGCACGCCAACTCGCGCACACTGGGCACGATGTGCATATCTTCCTTGTCTCACCAGTAGATAGTTTCACTGGGGAGGCAGCCCTTAACCTTCAAATCGTGAAAAATCTCGGGTTACGAATTGAAGAGATCGTGTCAGACGCTAAACCCGACAGTGAAAGAAGCACCGCTTTAAATGGCATCGTCGGTTGTGAACTCTTGATCGATGCCATTTTCGGTACAGGGTTGCGCGGTGCAGTTCGCGATCCGATCGCTACCATCATTGACACTATTAATAGATGCTCTACACCTATCCTCTCCGTTGACCTACCTTCAGGTCTCGATGCGGATACAGGAAACCCGCTGGGTACCTGTGTGCAAGCAGATCGAACGGTAACCATAGGTTTGCCTAAAAGAGGGTTATTAGTGTATCCGGGTGCCGAACTTGCTGGTAAACTGGAAGTCGTTGACATCGGCTTCCCGGAACAGGTTGTGGATGCCCAAAATATTAAGGTACACTGGACAACAGCGGCAGCAGAATGGATACCGCAACGTCCGTCCGCCTCTCACAAAGGGACTTATGGACGCGTTCTTGTTGTCGCGGGTTCTACCGGTATGACAGGGGCGGCAGCACTCGCAAGTGAGGCGGCTTTGCGCGCTGGTGCTGGACTGGTAACACTCGCCATTCCGAAATCGCTAAACCCAATATTAGAAGTCCTTTTGCCTGAGGTGATGACGCTTCCGCTATCGGAAACGGAGGCAGGCAGCCTATCGGTAGCGGCAGCTGCAGCCATACTCGAATTCGCAGAAAAGACGAAATCTGTGCTCGCAATAGGTCCTGGGATCTCCCAACACCCAGATACAGTAGCACTCGTTCACCAGTTGGCACGTGAAAATCAGGGACATAAGCTCGGCGGACGAATGGTTATTGATGCGGACGGGTTGAACGCTATTGCGCAAAATCGAGAAATTATGTCATTCTTGGATAGAGAGACAGTGCTAACGCCGCACCCTGGCGAGATGGCGCGGTTAACGAATACATCGGTGTCTATATTAGAAGAAGACAGAATCCGTACCGCACAAACGTATGCAAGTGAACACGGTGTGACGCTCGTCTTTAAAGGTGCGCCTACCGTTATCTCTGCGGCAAATGGAGACGTGTGGATCAATTCTACCGGTAACCCGGGCATGGGGACAGGTGGGATGGGGGATGTTCTGACCGGTATCATCGCGGGACTGATGGCACAAGGCTTATCAGGCGAAAGGGCAGCGGCGCTCGCTGTGTATATACACGGTTTAGCAGGAGACACCGTTTCGGAGAGATTGGGCATGCACGGACTCATCGCAAGCGATGTACTCAAGGCAGTACCGGAAGCGATCTCTTCGCTGATTCAATAATGGTGTATTATCACCACATTTAAAAAGAATATGGAGGAACCATGGAACTTGGATTGACTGGAAAAGTTGCCGTCATTACTGGTGGAAGCGAGGGAATTGGTAAAGGTATTGCACACCGCCTATGTGAAGAGGGAGCGAAAGTCGCGATCTGTGGACGCCGCGAAAATGTCTTAGCTGATGCCGCTGAAGAAATCCGGGCACAAACCGGTGGCGACGTACTCGCTATCGCGGCAGACGTAACGAAACCGGAGACACTGGAAAACTTTATCGGACAAACCGCAGATTGTTTCGGCAAAATCGACATTTTAGTGAACAATGCTGGCAGATCCGCAGGCGGTGCGTTTGAAAGCACAAGCGACGAGGCGTGGTATGACGACTTAGACCTGAAATTAATGGGGGCAATTCGCTGCGCGCGATTGGTGATCCCACACATGAAAAACAGCGGTGGCGGCAGGATTATCAACATCACGCATCCCGGAGGTAAACAACCCGGTGCGGGTTCGTGTCCGACCTCGGTGAGCCGTGCTGCGGGCATCGCTTTGACAAAAGCACTCTCTAAAGAACTCTTACCTCACAAAATCTTGGTTAACACGGTCTGCCTTACCTCTATTAAAAGTGCACAAGGCGAACGCGCGTGGAAAGCAGCGGGTTCGCCTGGTACACTTGCGGAATATTGGGAGGCACGCGGCGCGGAACATCCGCTCGGACGTTTAGGCGAACCGAGCGAAGTGGGTCATCTCGTCGCCTTCCTTGTCTCCGAACGTGCATCATTTATTTCTGGAACGGCGATCAATATTGACGGCGGACTCTCAGCAGTCGTATAGATTCTCATGGCTGCCGACTTTCAGTATTCAGTACAGAGGGATTGTAGCATACGAAACATACCACCTACTACAAACTGACCGCTATACAAAAATCTACAATCAAGGATATCATGGAAAACTATAAAATTTATCCCATTGCAGCGGCGGACGCATCGACTGCGTTCCAAGTGGAGCTGGATCCGCGTGCGATCGCTGCTGCGGAGGAACTCGAAACCAGCAATGCCCAAGGTACCGAAAGAGAAGATATCCTACAGAAACACCTCGGTATCGATTATGAGCAAGGTTACCGCGGCACAGCATGGGGACTGCACGGCATCTCTGAAGGTTTGACACCCGCACGACTGGCGGTTTTATTGGAAGCACACGGTGAATATCTTGATCCGTGCGTGGAACGCGAAACATTCGATCACAGTCTAATGGTTAACGTTGAAGAGGAATTAGCGTCGCAGTTGGCGGATATTCCCGAATCTGTTTTAGAGGCAATTGTTGAAGAATACAAAACTGAATTGTTAGGCGTGTAGTGCCATTTGGGCGGCATTAAAATCAATTCTCTAATTAAGGAGTATTTCTGATGCAGAATAAGGAACCTTTTGTTCCAAATGTTACAGGGCTGAAAGCCCACATTACAAAAATAGTTTTCTCGATCTTACTGTTAGGTCTTCTCACGCCTGCCTTTTCCCAAAACGAAGAGGCCCCCTTATCTAAAACGACACTTCAACTGCTCCACGCAGCAGATATGGAGGGCGGTATTGAGGCACTCGAAAACGCGCCTCGCTTCTCATCCGTGCTGAACGCACTTAAAACCGAGGTCGAAAACACAGTGATCATCGGTGCCGGCGATAGTTATATTCCCGGTCCATTTTTCGCAGCTGGCAATAACCAGAGCCTTCGTGAAGTATTAGGAAGAGAAGGTTCGGGACGCGCCGATATTCTGATGCTCAACGCAATGGGCTTCATGGCGGGCGCACTTGGAAATCACGAATTTGACGCAGGTACCGGTACGCTCGCAAGTTTGATTGCCGCAGATAGAGAATATGTTGGCACAGCATTCCCATTCTTGAGCGCGAACTTAGATTTTAGCCTTGATAGTAATCTCGCCTCTTTAGTCGTTGCCCCTGGACAGGAAGCGAGTACAATTCCGAACAGTATCACTAAGAGTGTAGTTATCACTATGCCTTCCGGCGAGAAAGTCGGTGTTGTCGGTATGACAACGCCACAGCTCGGCAGCCTTTCTGTACCTGGGAACGTCGGAATTGCACCGGCAGATCCGAACGATATGACGGCGTTGGCAGCCATTATTCAAGAATCTGTTGACGCACTGACAGCAGCCGGCATCAATAAGATTATTCTTACTGGACACCTCCAACAAATTAGCCTTGATGAAGCAATCGCAGCACACATCACGGATGTTGACATTATCATTGCGGGTGGTTCAAACACGCTCCTCGCAGATGAAACAGACCGACTCCATCCGGGTGATACCGCAGACCGCCCTTATCCAATCTTGACGCAATCCGCAACAAATGAACCGATTGCGATCGTCGGTACAGATGGGAATTACCGATACGTCGGAAGGTTGGTCGTCGATTTTGACGCAGCAGGTGTCTTAATTCCTGAATCAATTGACACCATAGTCAGCGGTGCCTTTGTCACTGACGAACAAGGTGTTATAGACACCGGTAATGCGGAACCTGCAGTACGTGTGGTCGAAATTACGGAAGCGGTCCGGAAGATCGTGATTGCAAAGGACAGTCATATCTTTGGACAAACGAGTGTCTATCTGAACGGGAACCGCGGTTCTGTCCGCACAGAGGAAACAAACATCGGTAACCTAATCGCCGAAGCGAATCTTGCCGCAGGAAAACGGGTTGACCCGAGTGTAGTTGTGTCCCTGAAAAATGGCGGCGGCATTCGTGCACCGATTGGCGTGGCTGTCTACGGAGAATTGCTCCCACCGCCTGCGAATGCCTTGGTTGGTAAAACCGAAGGTCAGGTTTCACAGATTGACATCGAAAATACACTTCGGTTTAACAACGGATTGACACTTTTGACCTTAAGCGCAGTGGAACTGCTCGAAGTCGTCGAACACACAGTCGCCGCCTCCGGGGGCGGTTCAACCCCCGGACGTTTCCCACAAATCGCAGGGATGGCGTTCAGTTTTGATACTTCACTGCCAGCAGGTTCAAGGGTTCAGTCGCTTGTTATTACCGACGCAGATGGAAATCCGATGGACACAATTGCCCAGAACGGTGAAATTGTGGGCGCTGCGGATCGCACGTTCCGAATGGTCACCATCACCTTCCTTGTCGATGGCGGCGATGATTATCCGTACGCTAATTTCCCGAATACGAATCGTGTTGACCTTACTGAAGCGATGACAGAGGAACAATCTGGTGGGCAAGCGACTTTTGCTGCTCCAGGCACAGAGCAAGATGCGCTTGCAGAACATCTCGCGGCGAACTTCGTCGAAACACCGTTTGCCGTTGCAGACGTTGGTCCCGAGAACGATGAACGCATTCAGAACCTGGCATTCCGTGCTGACAGTCTGGTTGTACCGATGGCTGACGAAAACGCATTCGATGTCGCACTCCGCACAGGTTTAAATATGATCAGCTTACCCTTGATGCCGAATAAACCGTACACAGCGCGTTCTTTCATGGAAAAAATCGGTGCAACGACTGTTATTGAATTCGATGCCGCTGCACAAAAACTCACCGGATTTACAGCAAATTCGGCCGGCAACGGATTTCCAATTGAAGGTGGAAAGGGGTATATTATCAATGTTACTGGCCCGAAGGTTGTCAGTTTCAGCGGTAGCGCTTGGCAAAACACTACCCCGACGGCAGCAGCTCCGATGCACTTATCACTTCCGAAGGCGTGGGCATTTGTCCTACGGGCGCAGCTTGAAGGCATCAGTGGCGTGACGCTCACTGTCTATAATGGACACACCAGAGTCGCAGAAGCAGATGATACCAACGATTTCCACGCTGCTTGGGCAGACATGAACCGTCAAGCAGTGGTTTCTGCCGGCGATACACTGACGATTGAAGTACGCGACACAACCGGTAGTCTCATCCGTACACTCCAGCACGAAATCAGTGTCGCAGACATTCACCGAGCGTTCACCGAACTGCGGCTCACACCAGCAGACCTGATTCCGAACCGGACTGTACTGCTTGCCAATTACCCTAACCCGTTTAACCCTGAAACATGGCTGCCCTATCAGTTAGCAAACGATGCAGAAGTTGTAATCCGTATCTATTCATCAGCTGGACAACTCGTCCGGCACCTGAACCTCGGATTCCAACAGGCAGGATACTACATCGGCAAAGCACGAGCTGCTTATTGGGATGGACGTAATGATTTGGGCGAACGGCTCGCTTCAGGTGTCTATTTCTACCAGTTGCGTACCCCTGAATCATCTACAACGCGGAAAATGGTTATTAAGAAATAAATAGTTATCGGTTGTCAGTTATCCGTTTTCAGTTAAGAGGTCTTGATGTAAAAAATCACTGCTTCTCGGAGTACTCCAAGTCAGAGGAGATTGTTACAAAGGGACTCTTGACCGATAACTGGCAACCCTTACTCCGAAGGTCTCCTCCATTGTCCCTCAGTGATTTGGTCGATCAGAATGCGGGCTTTTTGACTCAATCGAACCTGTTTTTCGATCTCAACAGGCTCCCACTCTGCCAACAGCTGCGCCTCAAGTTCTCGGCAAATCGTTTGATACGCCTCGTCATTGGCGAGATTTTGAAATTCATCGGGATCGTTAGCAACATCGTAAAGTTCCGGTGGATCACCGAGGCTATAGTTAAATTTGTAGCGTCCCTTTCGCACCATGGCCATCGGTCGCTTGACACCATGCGCGAGGTATTCGGAGAATGCGAAATCTTTCCAATCGCTTGCGTTGCCGTGCATCAAAGGCAACAGACTGTCTCCATCCAGCCGACTTAAAGGGTGTGCGCCCGCGATATCAATGAGTGTTGCTGTCAGATCTACGAGTGAAACCACCTCATCAATGCGCTTGCCTGCGGATAGCCGGTCAGGAAACATAACCTGTAGCGGAACACGCGCGGATGCCTCATAGAAGTTTGATTTCCGCCACATGCCGTGCTCGCCGTTCATCTCACCGTGGTCGCTGGTATAGATAACGATAGTATTCTCCGCCTGTCCGGTCTCCTCAAGCATCTGAAGCAAGTTACCAATCTTCTCGTCAAGGTAGGTAATCAATCCATAATAGCCGGCTCTCCCGCGACGGACGAGCTCTTCGGGGAAGTCAACACACCCGAACATGCGTCGCATCCGTTGATAGACAGGGTGCTGGTTTTCGAGGTGTCCCTCCGGTATGTTGGGGAGATCAATCGCATCAAGCGGGTAGAGGTCCCAAAATCGTTGCGGTACGATGAGCGGGAAATGCGGTGCGATAAACGAGACGTTGAGTGCCCACGGTTGTTCGTGGCGTGCCGGGTCGCGGAGATACGCCAAAGCCTCTGCCTCCGCGAGGTCATCGACTTCAATCTCCACAGTTGTTCCGGGACCTGCCTGTGCAAGCCCTTGCCACGGGCGTTTTGCTGGTGGCGTGCCGTTATCCCAATCGGTAAGTCCGTGCTGTCGTTCTGCGTGGAGATCGCGGGCGAGTTGGGCACGAAATCCGTGGAGCTGATCCATGCCGCCGAAATGCTGTTTACCAGAGAGCACCACATCGTAGCCTGCGGAGCGCAGACTGTGTGCCCATGTGACTGCATCTGGACGTAGGGGTGCAGCGTTGTCCCACGCGCCGATTTTGTGGATATACCGACCTGTCATAAACGACATCCGAGATGGCATACAGAGCGGTGAATTGCAGTAAGCATTGTTAAAAGTGACACCTTCTTCCGCGAGCCTGTCCATGTAAGGTGTCTGGACGAGCGGATGTCCGTAAGTGCCACTGTACATCGGTGCGTGCTCGTCTGACATGATGATGAGGAGATTGGGATGTTGCTTTGAAGGCATGGTGTCTCTCCATGGACTCAATCCAGGGTTAATCAACTTTGAGATTAACAAGCAATTGTTCAAGGACTGTTCCGTCTTGAAGACGGGATAGATTAGATATATTGTATAGCGTTTGGATTTGACCTTGCTTGCTGCGCCCGCTTTTTTGCTATTATTTCAAATGAGCGACGATTAATCTCGCTTGAAGGTCGAAATAGACTTTTCTCCATGGGTTGGATTCGAGTCTTTTCTTCCTGCTGCATTAACATAGCAGAGATGTCATCAGGTAATTTAACACCGATCTGCTTCTCAAAATCTGGTATGCTTTGATAGTCGTTATGAAATAGAATAACAATGTCTACATCCATGTCTTTAGCACCTGTTAAATCCGCTTTTGCTTTTTCCCACTCTTGTTCGTGTAACCACACCTTAGCGCGACCATAATAAGCCTTTGCATAACGCGGGTTGAGTTGTATTGTTGTATTAAAATCTGCAAGAGCCATATCAAAGCCGCCTATATTAGCATAAACACTACCACGATTATAATACGATATCTCCAACAAGGGATTGAGCTGTATCGCCATGGTATAATCCGAGATGGCTAAATCAGAATCGCCTTTTTCCTGGTAAATGTTGCCACGACTGACATAGGCAGGAATATGGTCAGGTTGGAATCGAAGGACTACGGTATAGTCCGTGACAGCTCTACCAAAATCACCTTTTCCGCTATAAGCAATAGCACGATTAAAATAGCATTCGATACTATGACGCGGATTTAGTTCTATCACCTTCGTATAGTCCGCGATGGCATTGTCAAATTCGCCTTTACTGCTATAAGCGTTGCCTCGCTCATAATATGCGTTGAGATAATTGGGTTGCAAATTGATCGCTTTCGTATAGTTTTCAATAGCCGAGTCGAAATCGTTTCTGTTGCTGAAAGCCATACCGAGAATGAGATATGCCTCTGCTGCATTTGCATTACGCTCTATTGCCCTTTCACAGTCTGCAATAGCAGAATTAAAGTCGCCTTTAAGACCATAAGCAATCGCGCGGGGGATATACGGACCAACCGTATTAGGATTAAACTCTATCACTTTTTGATAGTCTGCAATAGCAGCGTCATAGTCTTGTTTAAGTACATATGTGTCCCCTCGAATTACATAGACTTCAGTATAATTCGGTTTCAGTTCTAATGCTTTTGTATAGTCTGCAATAGCACTATCAATTTCACCTTTATTGTTATAAGCGTTCCCGCGAGCGGCATAAGCGTTAGCATCGGGCTTGAGTCGTATTGCCTTGCTATAGTCCATAATGGCGAAGTTAATCTCACCTTTGCTGCTGTAAGCATTACCGCGAACTAAGTAGGCATCAGCAGCATCAGGATTCAGCTGTATTGCCTTATCACAATCTTCAATAGCACGATCAAACTCATCTTTGATAACATAAGAATTTCCACGATGATAATACGCTTCGGCGTAGTCCGGTTCATACTGGATTGCCTTGGTGAAATCCTCAATCGCCTTGTCAATGTCATCTTTAGCACCATACGCCATACCGCGACCGTGATAAGCCCTGGCGGGCTGGCGGGTCCAGAAAATCGCGTCGGTATAATCCTTAATAGCGAGATCAAACTTGCCCATCTTACGGTAAATATCACCGCGATAGATGTACGGTAAGGCAAAGTTTGGGCGCATTTCAACGGCTCTACTATAGTGCTTGACAGCTTCTTCATAATGCGCCATCTGCGTTGGAGTCACCATTTTCTACACTCCCTTTTTGTTCATGGATTAGACCTTTGTAAATCGCCATGTAGACTTCCATGTGGATGGTTTGATCTTTGATAAAGCCATGAATATCGTTGTAAATAGTTTCAACAGATATACCGTGGGAATTTCGCAGGTGTATTAATATAGGTTGCTTCAGAGCAGCTGGAATATTGATAACATCGTCCTCATTAGGTTGAATAAAACCGTCGGGATGCCGAACAAATACGCTCTTCTGGGCAATAACACGATTTATCGGTTCATAAGATTCTTGAATGTATGGATTTATCTGTTCCTTTTTTTGTAATACAAGTCTGCCATCTTTACCACGCGAACCATCACAAGCCATGAAGAGCGCAATAAGATAATCTGTTGTGAAATCAATAAGGTTTGTTTTCCCACCGCAGTGTTGAATTTCAGATAAGCGTTCAAGTTCGCTAATCGGTTTACGTGAAAACTTATTAGCTGAGGTCAACATTACTTCTTGGAATGCCTCTATATCAAAGTACTCTGCTGAGACATCAAAATCGTCATCCTTCAAAAACTCGCGATAGAAGTTTGAAGAAACTTTACCAAAATAAGGCTCTTCCTCATAGCGTTCAGGTTCGCCACGGTAGAGATACTCCCCAGTGTCCGCTTTTTCTTTTATTTTTCGGAGTATGTCGTCAACTGTGTTTGATTCGTTTTGGTTTTCTTTATCCATCCATTTTCCTTTGCAATCGCAATGCTGTTTAAAAGAATAACACGTTTCGCAAGGCGTGTCAACCGAATTTAATCAAGTCATGCTCAGTTGCGATAAGGAAATCGCGCCTACAAAATCCCTTGAATTATTCTCTGCAAAGTGCTATGCTGATTCTACCAACAAATACAACACAAAGGAAACATTATGGCAGAAACCAGACCGAACATCTTACTCATCACCAGCGACCAGCAGCATTGGAACACCTTAGGGTGCCTCAACCCCGAAATTCAGACACCGCACTTAGATGCATTGGCACAGCAAGGGACACTCTTTAACAGAGCCTATTGCCCGAACCCTACCTGTACACCGACACGCGCATCTATTATTACGGGGAAATATCCGAGCCAGCACGGTGCCTGGTCCCTCGGCACAAAACTCTCTGAAGATGAACACACCGTCGGTGAAGATTTCACGGATGCAGGCTATCGGACGGCACTTGTTGGAAAAGCACATTTCCAACCGCTCCACGGCACTGAGGAATTTCCGTCTCTGGAATCCTACCCGATCCTTCAAGATTTGGATTTCTGGCGGAGTTTCAATGAACCGTTCTACGGATTTGAACATGTCGAGTTGGCACGTAACCACGCCGACGAAGCACACGTCGGACAGCACTATGCCATCTGGATGGAAGAGAACGGATGCACCAACTGGCGGGATTACTTTGCCCCACCGACAGGGAACGCACGGGGTCAACGTCGAAAGTGGCCCATCCCAGAGGAATACCACTACGACACATGGATTGCGGAACGCACGAACGCACTCATGGAAGCCTATCAGCAGAACGACGAGAACTTCTTCCTCTGGGCAAGTTTCTTTGATCCGCACCCGAAATACCTCGTCCCAGAACCGTGGGATACGATGTACGATCCTGCAGAATTGACGATACCATCCGTGACGGAAGGCGAACACGACAACAACCCACCACACTTCCAGCTAACGCAGCAGCGAAAGCCAGATTTCTCTGCTTGGCGTGAAAGTGGGAAAGGTGTCCACGGTTTCAGTTCACATTTGCGGGATCGGGAGGAACTCGCTAAAGATATTGCCGTCTACTACGGTATGGTGACCCTGATGGATAAGTACATCGGAAGAATCTTGGCGAAACTCGATGAACTCGGACTGGCAGATAACACCTTAGTTGTATTCACATCCGATCATGGACACTTCTACGGACAACACGGTCTCATTGCGAAAGGCGCGTTCCACTATGAGGACGTGATTCGGGTTCCGTTTATCGTTCGATATCCGGGTGTTGTGCCTGCCGGGCAGCAGTCAGAAGCGTTGCAGACGCTGGTAGATTTAGCACCCACGTTCTTGAGTGCCACCGACATTGATATTCCGCGCCCGATGACAGGTGTAGATCAGATGCCGGTCTGGTCGGGACAAGCAGAACAGGCACGCGATCATATCATCGTCGAAAACCGTCACGAACCGACAACGGTGCACGTCAAAACCTACGTCGACGATCGTTATAAACTGACGGTTTATTACAACCGAGACTATGGGGAGTTGTTCGATCTGAAAGCGGATCCTGGAGAGATCAATAATCTGTGGGATTCCGCTGAGCATGCGGAACTGAAGGCAGAGATGGTTATGAAACTGCTGTTCGCAGAGATGGGAAAAGAGCCGTTGTGGATGCCGCGGACTTCGGGAGCATAAGTCTCTTAAAGAGACGTTCCACCACCATTACAGAACAAAATAGGACTTACGCAAATTAAGGAAATATTGGACGCTTAGACGCAAAAAGTGGAAACTTCCACCCTTTAAACCCCTAAATCCCCTTATCAGGGGACTTTAAGAGGTAGTACGTAAGTCCTATGCAATTTATAAATTTAATAGGAGACCTCCGTGGAAAACAGTGCACAACGGAACATGCAAGATACCCAGCCAGACATTAATCCATATTTCTTGCGCTATTTGCGCGAAAAAATGGCACAAGTCACACAAGAAGAGCTTGCCAGTGAAATGAATGTTGATGCTGAAACAGTAAAACATTGGGAAACCGGTCGGAGACAACCGAGTCAAAAACACCTGCTTGCATTGGAAAGATATTTCGGTATTAAAACCGGTTCCCTCGCTTTGGAGATGCAACAAATCTTGGTTCAAGACTTCAATGCTGCGTACTTTGGCGATACAGAGGCGCGCGAGCGGCTCGAATGGGTAGATAAAAACCGCAAATTAGGACAGGCACTTCGCATTATCCCTGTCCCTTCCACTACACGAACAGTGGAACTCCTCGCTGCGTTGTTAGAAGATATTTCATAGGCAGTTATTTTTAAAACTCCCTGCCTCAACTCCTCTCATCAGCTTAGATCGGACTCGTTTTCTCTAAAACGCGTCCGTCGAAACACAGGGGTGGTATTTTCCATCTGGAACCGGTGTGCGGGTTGTTGCTGCCGTCATCGTATCGCACTATTCACATCAACCACCTCCCTCAATTCCATCCATAAGAGTCACAATTGCTGTCCTGAACGGCTCAATATGTTCTAAATTGTAGATTTTTCCTTCCAAATACTTCCAATTTACCTCTAAATATTATCAATTTACTGAGATTTATTGCTAATTATAGGTTATATATCATTATTTTTCGGTTAATTTGTTGCTATTTACCATTAATAATTGTATAATAGTATATCATTTTCGGATAAATTGAGGTCATTCAGTGTGTTTTACGACTTTGGACACAAACCATCAAAGAGTCAGATCTTTGCGCAGAAGGTTTACCAGATAGCCATCAACGATCAGGATTTAACTGGTAAACCGATTTCACTGATGGATCTCGAAAACCTTGCTGACGAGGCTGTCCGGCAGTTTCCGAAAGAATGTGATGTGCGGTTTCGGGAGTCGGCAATTAAGCATATTAGGGCGTTTCAAAGCGTGTGGTAAGGGGTGATCGCTTTGAAGGTGTCAAAGACTGTCTACTAAAGAGAAGAAACGTTGCGTTATGGATGATTCAAAAGCTATCATCAGCCCAAATCACCGGATGTGTATTTCCGGTCTTGGTGTGATTATTGCACCGAAGGCCGTCGGTAGATTGTTTCAGTTGCACGATTACACATGTTGTGTAGATTTGCGGAGGCGTGTGTGTCCTCGACGTGTGCTTTATCCGATCCTTCGTCCGAATGTAATGCATAGTCCGCGCTACTATCACCTCTTGCAAGCTGCACGCCGGAAAAGGAAATATTATCGTGAAAATCGGAGCGAGAACGTTCAAAGTTTGTGAATGAGCATATCATATTGCCAAACAAGGAGTCTTGGTATGGTACAAATTCGGATGGATTTATTTCAAGAAGTGGCAGAGACATCTAATCGAAATAAAAAATCAAATAAGAAAACTCTGAATAACTTGACAGGTAAAGAATGGATCAAGTTTTCAAAGTCATGGTTTACACTTAGCCGTAGCGGATATGATAGAGAAAGAATATCTTTACATCCAGCAACATTTCCGGCTGAATTGGTAGAAGATCACCTTCGTTTTTTTACAAAAGAGGGTGAATCTGTGCTTGACCCGTTTTTGGGATCAGGTACCACAATGGAAGTTGCAGAGGCGATGGGAAGGTATTCTGCGGGGATTGAACTTAACCTCCAATTTGTAGAATTTGCTGCGACCCGCACCTCACATCCAATATTTGTTGGGAACGTTCTGGAAGTTATTAAAGATACAGAACGGTTACCACCCGAATCATTTCATTATATTTTCACATCCCCACCGTATTGGAATACACTCCATAAAAGTAGAGGTGGGAATAAAGATACGCGCCATAAAAAGAGAGAAGGACGCGGTGAATCTCTTGTATACAGTGACAGTCCTGATGATATTGGAAATATAGAGGAAGTAGAAGAGTATCTACAGCGGTTAGTTTCTCTATTTAGCGATGCCCATAGGATATTGAAGCCAAAACGGTATCTCACAATCATTATACAAAATCTCAATTATGCAGGGGCATTAGTTCCGATTGCGTGGCAACTGGGTCTCTTGTTAGTTGAAACGGGACTTTGGAAGATGAAAGGAGAAAGAATTTGGTGTAAGGAACAAGGGAAATTAGGCATTTATGGGTATCCAACAACTTATGCAACTAATAATTTCCATCACTACTGTTTAACTTTTCAGAGGATGTAATTCTATGTGGTTTGAGATAACAGACGAAGATTTTGATATAGCATTGGCCTTCGCTCGTGAGACTGTACATAGCACATATAACCGTATGGGATATGATAATACACACGGAAACCTTGACAGAAGACAGTTTCACATTTATGTTGGCAAAGTAGCTGAGCGAGTCGTTTTTAGGTACCTCCAAGAAGTCTTAGGATTATCGGTAATTCAAGACACGAATACAGGAGGTCCCGATAAATTTGATTTCAGAATTGAGTACTTAGATAAGCATATTTTAGGAGATGTAAAGTCTTTCCATGTATATCGTACATGGAAATCCCAAATACGAAGGGAATCACAGATAGAACAGAACGCTTGGGCGCTTGTGCCTATAGATCAATATCATGGACAACCAAAGGATTTGTATATCTTTACGGTAATTTTGGGGAATAAAGTTGGTAGGACACTTGACTTAGTATCAGATAGGGCAGGAATTTGTTTTATGAGATGGGCAACCCATAGAGATATAGGGTATTGGGAGTTTGTCCGTCAAGGCACTCCAGTGTTTCCTTACAATAGAACACGAACCGATAACTATGGTCAGAAAATATCCGTATGTAGATCTATCGGGACGTTCCATACCCAGAACTTTTAATAGAAGATACATCAGTTGCTAAATGGTTGAAGGGAGTTCCTGCATCACCGGGATCACGTAACTCCGAATTTTCACGCCCTCAACTGTTTCGGTCTCCAGGCGCGGTTCTGGCTCTACCCGATGATCAAATACGACATAATATCCTTCTCGCACACCCTCCAATTTAAGATAGGCGGCGAGTTGCTTTTTACCTGCTTGATAGCAGCTGGCACCTCTCCAAACTTTCGTTTCGACAATATATTTTCGCTGCTTGTGGGTAATGATGAGGTCCATCCGCCCGCGCCCGGTTTGCACCTCGATGTGCATCACACCGCCGACGAGCTTAACAAACTGATCAAGATAGGCAAGCAGGAGGTGTCTGCCCACGGACTCTCGTGGCGTATCTGGTACCTGCAGAATCCGGAAACCTGCCCGCCCGATGAAGTCCCGGAAATTATCAAGGAGTGATACGAGATCAATGTGTCCAGTAGGTGTGAGGTAATCGCCGAAGCCCGCGTCAGTGTCTGCCGGGAGGTAGTGGTGCTCTAACCCATTTATCAGCGGTTTGAATGTCTGTAGAATGCAATAGAGATAAATCGGGTTTAGGATTTCACATAGACCGTCAGCCCCTTTAGCAATTACTCCGTACGTAAAGAGTTCACTAATAAGTTCATTTCGGAGGTTAAAGTTCACACTCTCTTCAGCGGCTGTGATCCTCATGAGCAGCATCTCAAATCGGCGATCTCTGCGAATATTAGTAGTCAGGTGTGTAAGATTAGTATTGTCTTCTTCAAGGAGTTGCGCGTGTGCCTTTGAAAAATGTGCCATCGTGAAGGTTTCTGTTTTCGGAATGTCCAACTCCTCGGTAAGTATCTGTCCAAATCGATTCACGAGGAAAGGTTGACCAGCAGTCTGTTTGTGAATAGACGCAATGACTTCTGGAGCGAAGGTTTGTCCCACCTCATTTGTATACTGTTGGAAGAGTTCTTGTATCTGTTCAAGCGTGAAGTTCGGCAATTTGAATTCATCTTGGATATTGAACGGAGAGACGGACCGGTCGTAGTCGAGCTGCGCGATGCTTTTGACCCCCACAATGCCGACGCTGTAGGGACATTGCATCTCCTGAGAGAGATAAATCTGGCGGAGTGAATATAGAAAATTGCTGATGACTGTTCTTGGAATGCCATCAAACTCGTCAATGAGCAGCACAACCCTTTTGAAAGCCGGAACTTCTTTGTGCGAATCACTGTCCAAGAGACTTGCGAGCTGGTTAAAAAACAGCAGCATCGAAAAATCATCGTTTAGGGTTGTATTCGCCAAAAATTGCGTTAGTGCCTCAGAAGGCGCGCCACCGCGTTTTTCAAAAATGCTCTCAATTTGCATGCAAATCATTTGGTAAAACCGATGATAAAAAACGGCTGACGTAGCACCGCGCATTATTTGGAAATCCAACAGGATAGGAAAATAGGTGGGATCCTCAGCCGTGAGCGTATTAAGTGCTAACCGGAAAAAGGTCGTTTTTCCGGTCTGACGTGGTGCGAACAGCACAATGTATCTGCCTGCTTTGACACGGTTGATGAAATCAGCAACCTCCGTAGTGCGCGGAACAATATAATGCTGCTCAGGACGCACATATCCGTAGGTACCAAAACTTCTCATTTCGCCTCCTGCAAGACGTGAGATATTATAGCAAATTCTGAAAAAACAGGACTTACGCAATTTTGAATGGAGCGGATGTGGCCATGTCACGCATAAGGTAAATCAATATCGCCGTTTCCAATGCCAACTGTCGCTTCCTGAGATGAGGGGACGGATGTCTTCCGGCAGTGTCTCAATAAACTCAGGACTCACCTCGTTGCCGGGCCATTCGCGCACCATCGGCGGAGTATAGCCAGAAATAAGGATGACGCGCTCTTTGTCGCTACGGATGGCAGTCGTACTGTGGATCAACGCCTCAGCAAAAAGCAGTACAGAACCCGCGGATGCTTCTACTTGGTAGACGAGTTTGTCATCAGAGAGTGCCGCTTCAATCATTTCGCTCTGATTCCACGTCAGGCGGTGGCTGCCCGGTATGACGCACGTCCCACCATCATCGGGACCGACATCGGTAAGATACGCAAGCGTCTTGACAAAGATGCAGTGGAACTTGTTCTGTTCTATGTAGGTGCCCCACCCGTGTTGCGTCCCACGATGGAAACCGGTTGGGTTATAGCGGCGTTTGTGGAGTTTGTCTAACTCAGCCTCTGGATTACGACTATTAATGATCGCTTCGGTTTCCTCAAGACGTACTGCACCACCGACGACTTCTTCAACTAATGGCACGAGTTTTGGATGTGCGGCATATTCCAATAACGCTGAGTCATATTCAACAAGATTGCCGAAAAGTACATGGTGTTCGCTCCGTCCACGAGCATAGACGGGTTTGGCATCCAAGTTCTCATCGGCTTTCATTCTGTAGAGCGCGCCCCTCATGCGTTCAATTTCATCGTCATTCAGGACGTTCTCTAATAGGACAAAACCGTAGATATCGAAATGGAGTCGCTGTGCTGCTGTGAGACCAACCGTTTCACTATTTTTCATCCTCCACCTCCAGATTTACAGACTGCTTCTATAATCCACGCTTAACTCGTCCCCAGAAAGTAGTGAGTTTTCCGGTCGGGTCAACAGCGAGATCGAGTGCCTCTTCTCCTTCATACACGAGCATATCGTCCACATAACCGTTTGTTACCTGTCCCCATACATAGAAAGCGACCCATTTAGCGACGGGACCGAGTGCTGGATTCCGAAAGGGGAGTCCTTTTTCCGGCTTGGCACCCAAGGCATCGTCTCTGTCATCGCCTACGTAAAAATCAAATTCGCTTTTGCCGACATCAGCGACGATACGGACGTATTTCCATGTGTCGGTTTCAAAATCACCAATAAGTTGCCATGCACCACCGTCGTAAAGCCGGACAACGCCAGCATCCCAATTGATGTAGGTGCAACCATTGTTTTCGCCAAAACCATCAGCGGTGGCGACTTTGAAATTGAAAGACCTCCCACCGCCTTCAATATACACCCAAAATTCAACCGAAATAATGGGGTTTTCAGTTTCTATGGGGATACCGAGTCCGTCTCCATCCGCACCCCCTAAGATAGCAAGTGCTTTTTTATCGGTTTTGACGGTGTCACCAGAAATTTCAAAATTGCCGCCTATTACCTCCCAATCTTTCGGCGGGTTACCGGTGGCGAATTCCTCAAATCCTGTTCGTACGAACACTTTTTGTGCGTCTGTAATTCCCACGAAAACAAAGGTTAAAGCAACAGCAAGCGTTAAGAGAACATATTGGCAAAAAGTGCCCTTTTTATTTTTACGCATCTCTATCCCTCCATTTAGATTTTCAATCCTCAATCTTGAGTTTGGTAACATCAATCTTAGGTTCAGGGTACTTCATGTCCAGTTTCTCAAGCGTCTCCACGATACACTCTGTGATAACGAGGTTCCGATACCACTTTTTATTTGCTGGAATTATATGCCAAGGTGCCCAGTCGGTGCTACACTTTTCGAGCATCACTTCGTACGCCTGCATATAATCATCCCAATAAGCGCGTTCACGAATATCGGATGCCTCAACCTTCCAATGTTTTGTTGGATCGTTAATCCGAGACTCAAGACGCTCTTTCTGTTCATCCTTTGAGATGTGAAGGTAAAACTTCAGGACAACTGTCCCATTCTCAACGAGCATCCTCTCAAAGTCGTTGATCTGCTGATAGCGTTGAGACCAGACCTGCTCTGGCACGAGGTTATGCACGCGAACGACGAGGACATCTTCATAATGCGAACGGTTAAAGATGCCGATTTTTCCCTTGGATGGAACGGCTTTGTGAGCTCTCCATAAAAAGTCCCGGGAGAGTTCATCTGCAGTCGGGACTTTGAAACTGAAGACATCGCATCCTTGGACATTGACGCCCTCCATCACACGCCGAATAGTGCCATCCTTACCGCATGTATCCATACCTTGTAGGATAATAAGAAGGCCATGTTGGCTTTCAGCATAAAGCAGCCCCTGAAGTTCGAGCAGCTGCTTATGCAGTTTTTTGAGGCGTTTTTTCGTTTGACCTTTCTTCTCGTAAACACCGGTATACTCCGGCGGGTAATCGTCCAAATTGACCAATTCACCAGGCGTAATAATATTCTTAGCCTTAAATTCCATCACAGATTTCCAATCCTTCGTGCTTCATAGGAAGCAGCTTCGTAGTAATATCTTATGCTGGTGAGGTTTGAAACGTCGCCAGCAACAGTGTGTTCTTGAATTATTGCGACAAAGATTCATAATAGTTATCAACGAGTCGTCGATATTCAGGTGGGACATCTTCTTTGGCAACTTGGGTAAGCCGTTTCTTCTCCTGAAGCGTATTGAGTCGTTCCTCAAGAGCGGCTTCTAACTTTGTCAAGTCCCGAATAACAAATTCGTAGTGCGGGAACGGGTTAGATCGATTTCCGGGACGGTAATCCATGGTATCCAAGACATCGAGCCAGAGTTCGTTAATCTCACGCCCGGCTTCTCTACCCCCGGCGCGCGCCTGTTCTTGGTCTTCGGATTCGGCTTGCCCGGGTTGTTGGCCATCCTGTCCCTGTTGTTGTTGCTCCTCCTGCCGATCCTGCATGGCTTGCTGTGCCTGTTGCATGCGTTCCTGAATCTGCTGTTGCTGCTCAGCGAGTTGTTGCTGACGCTGTTGCTGTTCTTCCGCCTGCTCTTGCCCGTCCATCGCTTGAAGTTCGCGTTGGATGTCCTCCATCTGCTCTCTGGATTGTTGAAGTTGTTGGAGTGCGGCTTCGAGCTGTTCCTCTTCGGTGCTTGCCATATTGGCTCGCGCCTGTTGCAGATCCCCTTGTACCTGTCTCAGCGTCTCTATTACATCTTGTTGGTTCAGATCAGCGGCACGGAAACTACGCCACTGTAGGGCGCGCTGCGCAGTTGACATATCTCCAGCGGTCTGTTCTTCAGTAAGCCGTCTTGCGGCATCAGCCACATTCTGAGCCGCTTCCGGATTCTCCTCACCGAGTTGCTCAGGGAGGTTTCTGAGTGTGCCCTCAAGAGCCTGAAGGTCGCGTTGTAACTCACGCTGCTCGTTGGCAAGCTCAGATGCCCTTCGCAAATCCTCGGGACGCATCTCTGATTGCAGAGAACGGTTCCTGAGTTCTTGTGTCTCCTGTTGAACACCAGACTGATCTTCTATTAACTGCTGTGCCTGCTGTGTCGCCCTTTCAAGTGCCCCATCAGCAAATTCCGATGCGACTCGCTCCAACTGCTCGATCGCCTCTTCAAGCCTCTCCTCTGCTTTTTGACCCTTGGCGGCACTGAGTTGCGGTTCTTCCTGTTGCATGCTTTCTGAGGCTTGCTGCATCTGTTCACCTGCCTGCTGCATCGCCTGACCGGCTTGATCCAAGCGTTGCCCTTGAGTCCCCTGGGCATTCTGCTGCATCGTACCGAGTTGCTGTGACATCTGCTGGGCCTGCTGCGACAGTTGTCCCTGCTGTTGACTATTCTGTTGCATCTCGTTCTGAGACGGTTGGCTTTCACGTCCCATCTGCTGACTCTGTTGACTCAGCTGCTCTTGCTCTGCCAACATCTGACGTGCCTGATCCAACATCTCTTGCGTCTGCTCTTGCATTTCCGAATCGAGTTCGTTCTGTTGATCTTCAAGCTCGCTTTGCAGCTCCTCCATTTCGAGCTCAAGATTTTCAGCAAGTTGTGGATTATTGTTCCGCATCTGCGTCAAGACCTTGGGCAGCTCAAGACTCACTTTTATTAGGAGTTCTAATGCCTCTTGTTCTGCGGGTATAGCCTCATCAGGTTGAACAGCATTAAGGCTATCGGCTGCCTCACGCATGCTGGCGATAGCGTCCTCCAGGTTCATCAGAATTTCTGGAGTGACCGCAGATTCACCTTGCATTGCCAAACTAAACTCATCAGCGAGCCTTTGCGTCTTATCGATTAGTTCGTTCTGCTTATTCGCCGTTGCCCTAACCGCACTGCGATATTCCTCGGTAATTGAAACAGGTTTCGTGTTAATGTGCTTTGCTGTTTCGCGAATAATCTGCTTCTGGTTGGCAACCATCTCCAAGGCTGGGTTCGATTCCTGTTGTTGTTCCTGTTCTCCTTCCTGAGCTTCCTCCTCTCGGAAATTCTCATTAAAGGGACGGATCTCAATGAAGTAGATATCGCTACTGGCTTTGCCGGGCCCCGTGCGTGTGTTATTATCAACGGCGTGCGCATAGTAAGAGATAATATCGCCCGGTTCAACGTCAAATTCTTCAAGATAGAACGTATAACTGCCATCGGCGACGCGGCGTTGGCGTGCATCAACAGGTGCCGGTTCTGGAGTGGTAGTTTCCATAACCAACTCCTGTAATTCGCCAGACCCGACGCGGTACATGAGTTTCAATTCGGCGATCCCGTAGTCGTCCGTTGCCTCAGCGATGACTTCCACTTCACCCAACTTTGTCGTTTTGATATCTCGTCCAGGTTCTTTGATGACAACTTCAGGAACTTCGTCTGGAATCGCTTTTACAGTGTATTCAATAGGTATCTCGTTATTGAAACCGTCAATACAGAACAATTGAACAGTATACGTTCCATCCTCAACAACATCAATAGTTGTTGTCAGCGTGCTTCCATCGGAGATAACCATTTCGGTCGTGACAGGTTCGGCTGCCCCGGTCAACCTTTCCGTGAAAGACCGCTCCTTAACATCACGTCTCAGGGAGAATGTTGCGGTTTGAATGGCTTTGTTGGTTGTGAGTTTTAGTTCTGCTTGTGTTCCAACCACGGCTTGGATATCGCCCGTCCCTGTTTGAACGACCGGTTTGAGTTCTGTGTAGTCCGGGTAAGTATAAGCGACAGAAATTTCCGTCACCTTCGGCATCTCGAACACTTCAACAGTATAGCGTTCCGAGGTTGTCTCGTTTGCAACCACATAATATTCAATATCCGCGTCAATGTTAAAAATCTCATAAGCGAACCCACGTTTATCGTCCGGGTTTTGTAACATGTTGATCTGTTGTTGCGTTGACTTGCCCTCAGGCGTAGTGGTCCCTTGTGCCTGCGTATTCTCGTAAGTTAAGACAACTTTATCAGCAGATTTTCCGGTGACGGTAACGTCAATCGGTAGGCTCTTACCGCGGAGGATGCGGGCATTCCCGGGTTCAACAGTTAATTTGGTCGTTAAAACCGGGTCGGTCTTCTCCCAAGGTACAAGGACGCGGAGGAGACTGGTATGGATTTCTGTGGGAAAAATGAGTGCGAGTACACAACAAGCGACAACCACCAAAGCAGCGATGCCAACCCGTTTACGGGTGCGGCTATGATCAATTGTCGCTTTAAAATCTACATCCTTTACACGCTCGGTGGCATCCTCAAGCAGGCGTTGGAGCATGTGCGCTTCAATGGGGTCGGTCGACTCCCGATTTCCGAATTGGACAGCACTAACGAGTCTATCTTCGAGGTCGGGGTGGTTGCGTTCAACATTAAGTGCAATATCTCGGAGTGTCAGTGATGCTCGGAGCGGTTGTATGAGGTACCTGTATAAGAGATAACCAATAGCACCAATGCCACCTATTAATAGAGCAATTCGGACAAAACCTGGGAGCGGCATCAACCAATCAACAATAGCCTCTCCCATAAATAAGGCAATCAAGCCTGTCAGGACAATAGCAAACCCTGCCCAGAAGATACTCCGTTTCCAGACGCGCCGCGCCTCTAAAATCTTCGCCTGTAATTCTGCGTAACCTTCTCTCGTATTCATTGTTTTCCTCCGATGCATAAGACTCTACCGACTCTTTTTCATCCACGTGCCTCTAAGAAGCAGATGAAACTTGGAATACAACATCAACGCCGACTCTTAATAGCCAAATGATTACTGCCGTAAAACATGCCTTTGTTTTACTCACTTCCACGAGCGTAGCAACCGCTACAGTTAGAACGAAAATATTCCATATACCCAAAAGATCCATATAACTCAAAAACAGCAGAAGATGTTGATTTTCGACGAATGGCATCAACATGTGCATTCCAGGAACAATCCTTATATCAACGACTGTCTTAATATCATCAACGCTCTTAAAAACTGGAAGGAAGGCAATATTGATAAAAAATACCAATGGATTAATTAAAATAGAGTGCCACCAAGCCGCGAAGAAGTGTTTAAATTTAAGTGCCTCATTTATCTTGAAAACTCGCGATACGACGGTGAATATAGTACTGAACACAACAGCACAGAGAACTCCAAGAATAATCCCACTCACCGCAACAAATACCATAGATGTTGCTCTGGTAGATCCAAACAGCTTAATATCGGCTAAACTACTTGCATACCGTGGGTTCAGGAACTGTTGCGTAAAAGGATAAACCATCCATGCCAACCACACGACAAGGATAGAAAAAACAACGAATGCAACGCCCCATTTCGGAACGGATTTCAGGCGCGTAAACGTGGCTTTCGGGTTTGCAATGAGATCAATTAGATTTCGCCAACTCTCTCGCATAACAATTATTCTTAAGCCACCAAAGCACCGGACTATAAGCACGCGAAGCATTCAACACGAAAAAACATAGAAAATTCCACACAAAATAGCAAAACACGCAGATCCGAATTGAGGAATTGTCCCTTTTTAGGACAAAGTCATTGAAATAGCGTTCGGGTCAACTCCCTAAGTCTAAAGGCATTCGGAAACTTTTGTCAAACAATATCAACTGTTGATTAAATAAAGACAGTGTCTACGGTTCACTTTTTTCTTTCTCCAGTTGTGCCTTCTGCCAACCGTAATCCACATCTCCGTCATAAAATTTGTCTGGATTCTCGACTGCCCAAATTTGCTTATGGATAATCCAGTTCTGCGGATCTAACGCGAGAGCCTTTCGCCATTCCGCCATCGCTTCTTCCTTCTTGCCTTCTTCCAATAAAACGAGACCGAGTTGAAAACGCGCAGCTGCTTCAGCATTCGTTTTCACAACCGTCTTACTTGATGGTTTCATCTCGCGAAGCAGCACCGTATTGTAGTCGGGATCCGATAGCCACTTTTCAAGCATTTCAAGGGTTTCTTGATTCTTGACATTAACGTTGAAAGGTGCTTTAACGAGTCGTCCTGCCTCATCAATCATAACACCGTAGGGGATCGCTTTCAGATTATAGCGGGTTCCGAATATGTTCTGCGAATCAACGAGCGTAACAAAATCGGCATTTGCTGCATCATGCCAAGGCTGTACAACAGACGCGCCTTGGGCATCAACAGCAATCGAAATCAGATTTAACGTCTCTTTGTGTTCAGCATAAAATTTCTGCCACCCTGGCAGTTGTCCACGGCACCCTCACCACGAACCCCAAACATAGAGAAACGTCTTTTTCCCCCGGAAATCCCGTAAACGCCTCGGCATATCTTCTAAATCGGGCAGTGTGAATTCCGGTGCAAGGTGGGTCGGATGGATAACCTCTAATTGGTTCGCTGAGGCTTTGTAAACTTCAAAACCGAAAGTTTTCGAGATGTGCGCGGGCTGCACATACGTCATACCATCGACATCTACAGCACCGTCGTCCCCACTTTGGAATTTGAGCGGTACACATAGTTCCGATTCTACACCACCACAAAGGACCACCAGCTCCGTTCCTGGCGGATATTCGACTTTCAATCCGAGTTGTTCGGCGAACGGTTTCAATGGGACGAACCATGTCCCCTCTTTAAAGATAGGTGATGGCGTAAATTCGACACGTCGCCCATCTACCGACACCTGAAAACCCTCTTTTTTCATACTTTCCCCTTTAGTGAACCCTATCTGTATACCGACAACAGTGCACAACATCACCAACGTTAAGAATCCGACCATAGTCTGTAATTTACGCCCCAATACTATTGCGATAATCATTTTGTTTTTTTCTCCCTATGCTGCGCATCGTAAATTAGGAATTCGATTATCTCGTCAGCGGTTTTCGGCGTAAGACCCGACCCCGGTTTCCGCATCATTTTATACACATACTGCCGCCACTCTTCCGGCGTGAAAGTGGAATTAATCGGGCGCGCAACGGTATGGCAGCGGCTACATTTATTCGTAAAAAGGTTGTAAGCCTCCTGCATCTTCACGGGATAGGCAGCAACATCAATAAAGTTGGGACCTTTATCCGCTGGATACGTTTTTGGAACTGACCGCGGCACGCGCAAGGCGAAGATCATCCCGACTCCTACAAGGATAACGACCCCGAAGACAATTCCAAAGACAATAAGCTTTTCATCTTTCCTCATAACTTGTAGCAATCAGCAAGAATGGCTGTCGGCTGTCAGCAAAGAGGGTTCTGATGAAATTACGTTCTCTTGCTGATTGCTGACAGCTATATGGTAATAATATCCTTTACTTTTTGTACAATCGCATTTGCACTGATGCCGTGATGCTCCAAGAGTTCTTCTGGCTTTCCAGAGCGCGGTATGCCAGTAACGGCGAGTTTATGGACGCAAATATCTTCAGTTGCGACAGCATCTAGGACAGCATCCCCTAAACCGCCTTCAGGATAATGGTCTTCAACAGTGATCAGTGTCTTGTTCGTGTCAGCTGCAGCTGCTTTCAGTGCCTCCGCGTCAACCGGTTTGATAGAATATAGGTCAATGACTCGGATAACAATCCCGGCTGCGGCAAGTAACTGATGTGCTTTTAACGCCTCGTGAACGGTAATACCCCCGGCAACAACGGTTAAGGCATCTTCGCTGCTCTGCCGAATAATCTTACACCCACCGACAGGGAATTTTTCATCGGTATCATAGAGAATAGGTGTTTTCGGGCGCGAGGTTCGGAGGTAAACAATACCGTCGTGTGCGGCAGCTTCTGCGACAAGCCGTTCAGCACTGACGGCATCGCTCGGATAAAACACCAATGCCCCCGGAATCGCTCGGAACATCGCTATATCTTCTAAACCCATTTGGGACGGTCCGTCTTCGCCGATAGAGACACCGCAATGTGAACCGGCATATTTGATATTCGCTTGTGAGATTGCGGACATCCGAATCTGATCGTAAGCCCGCGATAAAAACGCCGCAAAGGTCGAGACAAACGGAATCTTTCCGCGCTTTGCCAAACCGATACCGGCACCTACTAAATTCTGTTCCGCGATGAACATCTCAAAATAACGCTCCGGATGGAGATTCATAAACTGTTCGGCGTAGGTGGAGTTTTTGGTATCTCCATCTAAAGCGACAACATTTCGGTTCGCAGTGCCGAGTTTAGCGAGCCCGGTACCGTATCCGCCGCGTGTCGCAACTTCTTCGTCCGGTGGATAGTCCGGCGGCTCAAGTTCGGTTTGTAGGGGGTTTTTGTTTGGCGGTTTCTTCAAGGTTACCTCGCCCCTACTGACAACCGGAGGTGTAGGCGGTTCAATCTGAACGGGAATATCCAAATGTAAGGGACCGAGTTCAGCTAATGCCTTGTCAAGGTCCTCACCTTTCGCCAGTGCCTTCCCGTGCCAGTTGTCTTCGTTTTCAAGGAATGAGACCCCTTTCCCTTTAAACGTCTTAGCGACGATCATAGTAGGCTTTTCGCTTGAGGCTTTAGCGCGATCAAGTGCCGGTAATATCTCATCAAAATTGTGTCCATCAATGCCGATAGTATGCCATCCGAACGCTTCAAAACGCTGGCAATAGGTGTCAATATCAAAGGCGTACATCGTACGTTGACTCTGTCCGAGTGCGTTGACATCCACGATTCCGATCAGGTTATTGAGTCGGTAGTGCGATGCCAAAGCGGCAGCTTCCCAGACCCCACCTTCGGCAGTCTCGCCATCACCGAGCAGAACATAGACACGATAGTCAGATTGGTCTAAATATTTACCGTTAAGTGCCATACCGAGTCCAAGCGATAATCCTTGCCCAAGCGAACCGGTCGCCACCTCTGTCCATGCAAAACGAGGCGTTGGATGTCCTTCAAGGATGCTGTCAATTTGGCGTAAGGTACACAGTTTCTCGGTCGGGAGGATACCCGCCTCAGCATAAGCAGCGTAGAGTAACGGAGCGGCGTGCCCTTTAGATAAGATGAATCTATCATTGTTAGGATTTTGGGCATCGTTCGTGTCATAACGCATGGCGTGAAAAAAGAGGGCAGAAACAATATCCGCAGAGGAAAGACACGTCGTTGGATGCCCAGAACCCGCCTCCGAGGTGGCGGCAATAGAGTGAATTCGTAAATTAGTTGCCTTCTGTTTAAGGGTGTTTTTCAAGGTTTCCACAAATTTTTTAATCCTTCTTTCTAAAGTAGTTTTCAGTACGATTTTTTCCCAAAAAAATCTTTCAGTTTTCGGAGAAATGGTTTTCAGTTCTCTGTTCCCGGTTCCCAGTTAAGATTGTGTGTTGGAGACATTTTTCTAACCGCTACAAGAATCCTCTTAACTGAAAACTGTTAACCGACAACTGTTAGCGGTTTAGGTGCTCCCTAAGTTTAACTGATTCAACCGCCGTTCTGCCGCTAAAACGAGGTAATGCCCTTGACAAGTCTCGACCAAATCCTCGAAAATCCCAATAGATTGAGACATGTTTTGTAATTTAGCGTATGCTTCTGCTTGCCAGTACTTGGATTTCGCAACGATTTCATTCGGATCGGTTGGACTGCCTTCAGTGCGCTGGGCTTCGTAAGCAATAGCCTCGTCAAATTTTTCGATTGCCCGTTGATAATTCCTTTCTTCATAGTAGGCTTTCACAGCATCGGCATAAGCAGTATTGCTCAGTTCGCGCGGTCGGAAATGTTCAACGACCGGTCTGGACGGCGGTAACTCAAGCGACGGCAGTTCAAGTTCTAACTCGTCTTCCTCATCTTCGTCATCCTCATCCTCGTCATCGCTTTCGTCAGCATCGCCTTCGTTAGCATCACTTTGGTCGTCGTCTTCCTCAGGGAGTATCTCTATCGGTTTTGTAGGCAGCTGCTCATCAGCACTCTCATCGTCATCCTCATCATCAAATTCCTCTTCATCATCTTCGTCGTCTTCTATTTCGGATGTCGTTGCTTCACGAAAAGCACGAGAAAGTGCTGTATTAGGCTCGGCCTCCTCTAAAAAATCATCCTCTGGTACATCATCAAATTCATCCACTTCGTCATAGTCATCAATTTCGTCAAGGTCCTCTGCTTCATCAAAATCGTCTTCTTCGTCATAGTTAAATGTCATTTGTTTCTGTTCTTAAAAACCTATGTTTTTCTGAAGAAATCCATAGAATTTTTAAAGGGTCCTTAATCCCGTGTTACGACACCCATCAGTGTCTTAGCCTACCCACACCTGTCTAACAGATTTTAAGGAAGGATGGAAGAACCGCCATGTTTGCTATCTTCCTTCCAACCTTCCAACCCATTTGAAGATCAAAAACGTCCATTTAATACTGAAACTTGCTTAATACTTGACCTTCACATTCGCCCAAGTGGTGGCCATTTTATCGGTAGGTTCAACCGCCAAGACTTCAGCATCAAGACCGTTTTTATACAGTTTTTCAATGTCCTCTTGTTCCAAAGCGACACTAAAGATCGCGACTTCATCAATAGTGGCATCAGCGAAACGTCCAGCACAACAAGTGTCGTTCCCGATATAGACTGGCCCGTTATCGGCGTCAATAGGATTTTTAGTTAGGTCCATATCGCTTGCCACTTCACCATCAATATAGATGTACCACTCACCGGTATCGCTATCATAAGTCGTTGTGTACAGGTGCCATTCGGTAATATCATTGGGCCCGACTTCACCGTCCCGCCAACCGCCCGGTTTATTCCAACAACCGCCGTTACAAACTGGCCAGGAAACGTTTTTCGTTCCTGTGTTAGGATGGATGATATAAGCGTTGCGTTTTTCAACCATCCAACCGTGCTGATTCCAGGTATCCGTATGGCTTTTAACCCAGATTGAGACGGTTATAGCTTCTGTTGGATTCGCATGGTCCGGAATAACGACATGTGCCCCAGAACCATCAAGCTCAAGCGCCATCCCAAACTTACCATCAACCCATTTTGGACCGTCCACGAGTTCACCATCCAAGCCGTTTTCGGAAGCATCGGTCGCAACTTTCCCGTTACCTTCATCAAAAAGCCACAAGCCGACAACCGTGCTAGGATCAATTTCGGCTGAGGCTGCGGAAACGAAAATACTTAGAAAAAAGAAACTGAAACATACGAGTGTTACACCGACAAGCAAAAACCTTCGAGAAAAAATAGAACTGAAATTCATTGTGCCCCCCTATTCGGTATTATACGTATTGTGTTATACAATTTAAGTAATTTAGGTAAAAAACAGAAAACGCTTACAATGTTGATATATCTATCGTATCAGATTTATAGGTATATGTCAAGTAGAAAACGAAATTTTCAGACAAATTCAGTCTCCCTATAATTTATTAAGAGTTGACATAAGAGAAATATTGGTCTATAATGCTCTCATACATTCATCAAATACAAAGTGTGGGAGAATATGAAAGGAATCGCATTCATCTTTTTAATTTTGGGATTTAGCGTGTTACCCCTGTTTGCACAACCTATAGTATTAGAACATCGGCACAGCGATGTCCGGCACCTGCAACTCAGTTCTATGTACAATACTCTTCTGGCACAAGGTTTAGAAGAGCAAGGTGCAGGTGTACCAAAAACCGAATCGAATCCCTCAACGCAAGGAGACAATCCTGTAGAGCGTGTTGAGCGTCAAGAACAGACCTCGGAAACGGTTGCCAACAATCCGACACAGCAGACTGAAGCGGCAGACTCGGAGAATGGCGAAACCACTGAGGAAACGCGCACGGAGTGGAAAAAAACGCAACGGGTCTTCAAGGTCCTTAATAATTACGAATTAGTGCCAGAGGCATCAATAACAACGCTCGTTATAATCGCCGGGAACGCGAAACTACACGGGAGCGTTACAGGGAACGTCCTGGTACTCGGTGGAGATGTTGAACTCGGATCAGGCGCGCAGGTAAACGGGACACTTCATCTTATGGGTGGACAAGTCACCGGAAACCTCGAACGCATAGCGCATCTTCAGGTGAGCAACCGTTGGCAGATCGTACCTGCTGTCGTGAAACTTCTGATGCACCCATATAGCAGCATTTGGGCAACCGATAAAGTAACGGGTTTCCAATTTACAATCGTTCGGTTCGTGCTTCTACTTCTCATGTATCTGCTGATAGTCGTCATATTTCCGAAGCCGGTAAACGCCGTGCGTACACTGTTGACACACCGACCGATTGGAAGTATACTCTTCAGCCTCCTGATGTTGGCTGTGATACCGTTGATTCTTGTATTATTGACCGTTTCAATCGTTGGTATTCCGTTTATGTTGCTGATGTTGGCGCTCCTACTACCGTTAGCACTTTGTGGTAAAGCGGCAATTTTTCTTGCGCTCGGCAGCACCCTCTTCTCAGGTCGCTTGAGCCCGCTTGCATCGATCTTCGGTTACATGCTGTATTTTATGGCAACATCCCTGCCCTATATTGACTGGACAACGTTTCTTGCCGTCAACACTATCGGGACCGGGTTGTGTGTGCTAAGGATACTCAGTCTAATGCAACAGCAAGACTCGCGTCGAAACACGACCCTCGCCCCCCGGTAACGAGTGGGGCCCCCCAACAGAAAGGATTTCGTATGCAATTAGCATCTCCGGTTTTCTTAACTTTACTTATCGTCATCCCGTTGATGTTCATCGTTTCTCGACAGCTGCCGAGACGGACAACCCACCCCATTATCCGTTTTTCTGACTTTAACCACGGGTTCGCAGCCGGTGTTCAGAAGATGCGGCAATCTCTCTCGGTCAAAGCGATGCCGCTCTTAAAGGTCCTGAGATTCGTTGCTCTCTCGCTTCTCATCATTACGCTCGCTCGTCCACAACTCTCGCAAAGCCGTGAGCACAGTATCGCGCAGGGGATCGACATCCTCTTAACACTTGATACCTCGGAAAGCATGCGGGCGGAGGATTTTGTGGGAGCAAATCGTATCGAGACCGCAAAATCGGTCATCAAGGAATTTCTCGCACATCGCAAAAACGACCGTATCGGACTCGTTACCTTTGCCGGTGAAAGTTTCACACTCTGTCCTCTCACATTAGATTATCCAGTGCTCACAGAACTTCTTAACGATGTAGAGATTGGGCAGCTAGAGGATGGAACGGCTATCGGTGACGCGCTCGCGACAGCTACGCAGCGGTTGCGCACCTCAACATCGAAAACCAAGATTGTTATCCTTTTGACCGATGGCGAAAACAACGCCGGCAGTATTGCACCCGAAACGGCAGCAGCGCTTGCAGCAGCCGACAGGATTAAAGTTTATACCATCGGCATGGGGAAAGAAGGCGGAGCCCGTATTCCTTACGCCGATACAACGTTTGGCAAACGCTACCGAGAAGTTCTAACCTATCTCGACGAAGGAACACTAAAACAGATCGCTAACGCAACAGGCGGAAGATACTTTCGCGCAACAGATACGCAATCGTTACAGCAGATTTATGCGGAAATCAACCGTTTTGAAAAGACAGAATTTAAGACCTTCAACACCGTTGCCGAAAAAGAGTTGGCAACATATTTCTTGATACCGGCAGTGCTACTGCTGGCAATCGAGATTTTATTGAGCAATACAGTACTACGAAAAATCCCTTAGACGAAGTGGAAAACGGCAGACACAGAAAAACGTCAAAACGCCAAACTCACTCGTCCGAATCAAAAGGAAAATTAAAAAAATGGAAAATATTATTGCTTGCAACTTAGGAAGTTATCGACAGTTTCGTGAGGGTGCCTATACACACTTGGCGGAAATCGGTCTAACAAACGTAGAAATCGGGGTGCCTTCGGTTGAATCTGTTGACGCAGCCCAAGCAGAACTGAAAGCACACGGACTCGTCGCCACGAGCCTGCTCGGCAGATGCGATATACAATCCGAAACGGCTGTCTCAGATTTCCAACCGACACTGGAGATTGCCGATAAGATGGGTGTGAATATCATCTTTGTCAGCGTCCATGCCGGTGATACGGACAAGAATGTAGTGTACGATCGGCTCCGCGCAATCGGAGAGAACGCCGCGCCCGGCGGGATTAAGGTCTGTCTGGAAACGCACCCGGATTTGATACACAACGGCGACATCGCACTTGAGACGATGCAAGCCGTTAACCACCCGAATATCTGTGTTAATTTTGACACAGGCAACGTCTATTATTATAACCACAATGTGACCGCCGTTTCGGAAGTTCAGAAAGTTGTTCCACACGTCGGCGCGGTTCACCTTAAGGATACAAACGGCGGCTATCGGACGTGGAATTTTCCGACCCTCGGCGTAGGGGTGGTCGATTTCAAAGCGGTATTCCAAACACTCAACGATGCCGGTTTCTACGGACCCTTCACCATGGAATTGGAGGGTGTCGAAGGCGAAAATCTTGACGAAGCGGGTGCCAAAGCACGTGTAGCAGATTCATTGCAACACCTGAAAGACATTGGCGTTACTTAATTGAGGGTGTTTCATAAATAAGTTGTGAAGTGTCAGGATAACCGGTATCCTTTAATGAAAACCAACCCATTGAAGGAGTATCCGATGTATTATCCTGACAGCAAAGAGTATATCACATTTCTTTTTCTTATGTTAGA
>JAJDTJ010000115.1 GCA_022827225.1 Candidatus Poribacteria bacterium
ACAATCAGTCTCATTGAACAACTTTTCCCCAAGTCGATTCATGCGGTGTCAGCAGCCGGTTTTGAGTTGAAAGTGCTTTTGTTTGTTATCGCAACGAGTATAAAGCAGCTATTTGGATAAAGGTAGCAACTTGGGTTATTGGTAACGACTCATGTCTTTGAGGTGTACTGCCATCGGAAATTAGGGCCACTCCGATATATCCGATGGAATATTATATATCCGATAGAACATCATGGTGTCAGATTCGACACGATCTTTCCAACCCGCGGTGAAGCCGTGTTGGTATTCAAGAGGCTCGTCCTGAATTTTCTGTAACACATTGTTAGGTAGTTTTGATGGTGTGTAGAAAAGATCGCCTCTCATCCCCGCAGCCAACGCTTCAGCGGAATTGGCTGCTGTCTCATAGCCGTTCATATACCCTACTTTATAGTCTTCTGAGTGGCCTTCTGTTGGGTCTTTTGGAAGCAGTTCTACTTCACACCCTGACAAGAGTGCAAGGGTCAAAAGGCAAGAGAGTATAGCCGATATTCTTTTCATAATTCACCTCCAATGTGTCTGTAGCATAAACTGTTAGTTTGTGTGTTACTGTAGCCTTTTCAGAAATAGTATTCTGAAACCTCAATTATTTTCGTTTTCAAGCGAGATGTGGAACATCCCGCGCGTTTGAGTTGGAATATAAAGCCTGTTACCCTTGACAACAAGCGCGATAACAGTATTAGGAACTTCCGGTAAAATCTGTTCCCATTTATTTCGGTTATCTAATCGATAGACCCGTTTATCACCGGCACCATAAACCGTCGTCCCTAACACAGCTATTCGGTCTATAATGGTGTGAGTACCATCATTATCAGTAATTGCCTGCCAATGCTCACCGTCCACCGATGTCAAGACACCTGCGTCCGTCGCGACGTATACTGCTGAGCCACCAAAGACGATCTCGTTGAAATGCTCAAAGCGAAGTGGCAGATTCGGTGTTAAGTCTTTCCATGTGTTCCCAGTATCAGGGGATCGTAAGAGATGTCCATCTCGTTTTCCGACGTAGACGGTTTCCCCTGAAACGGCGATTCGGAGACCGCTGTCAAATGGATTTTCAACGGCGATTTGGAGACCGCTGTCAGATGGATTGTCAGACGGTTGAGTCGTATCTATCAATCCAGTGTCTGTCCACTCAGGATCTCCGAGTGTCCATCGGAAAAGCCGTTGGTTGTATTCCACATAGAACGTGTCGTTACTAATTGCGAACCCATTCGGCGATAGTTCAAATCGGTTCTCAACATCTGTCTGCTGCTCTACATTTACGGAATCATCAGTTATGTCTTGCTTTGAGGCTATCGGCGATTCGGCACCTTGTGTCTGCGCCCGGATATCGTTCGCAAAAATCGGGATGCCTTGGATCGGAACAAGCATATTATCCTCTGCAGAAAAACGGAGAATACGCACTTTGTTTTCTGTGACTAAGTCTCTTGCGACAACGTAAAGCACATCGCCAGAAACCGATAACTTCGGAAACATTAACAGATTGGACTGCTGTCCGTTCTCTGCGGGTTGCAGTGTGAATTCACTGGTATTGGGCGGAAGCGGTTCCCAAGAATCGCCATCATCAATGGATTTGGAGACCCCTGTAGTGGTGCTTGTGTAAATCGCATTCTTGTCTGCGACTAAGTTAAATATGATTGTACCGACGATGCCTTTGGTAAATGGATGCCACGATTCGCCACCATCGGTTGAGCGTGTAAGTTCGAGAATCCCTGCTTTGATGAACGTGCTTTCATCTACTGTTACGGCAGGTGCCAAGCTTATCATCATTGAATCCATCCATGCTTTCATGTCGAATGTCCCTGTATCAAAACTGAAACTGAGGTCTGTCCATGTTTCCCCGGCATCCGTTGAGCGGAAATTGGTCATAAGACCTAACGCTAAGAGCGTCTCCCCGGCTGCCAAAATTTTGACACCTTGTGAGATTTTCATCAAAGGCGAATCGCTTGTAGGCGTTATCTCGGTCCATGAATCTCCGAAGTCGGTGGATCGGAAAATTTCCCACGTGCTTGAATTGTCGGCTCCCATCACTTGCGCCGTATACGCCATCCTGCCTTCAGGGGTCTTCAATTGCGTAAGGTCGGGCCCTGTTCCTACATAGAGATTACTTTTAGAAACAGCCAAGGAGTGAATGGCGTTTGTAGTTTCTATCGGTATTTTTTCCCACGTATCCGCCTGTATGCGATAGAGTCCGTGATTTGTCCCAACGAACACTGTATTTTCAATAACAGCGATTGCAAAATTGAACCTGTCTTCGACTGTATCACCGAATGGCATCCATTGCTCACCAGCATCGGTAGATCGGAAAACCTGATTTTCAAGGACAAGATAGAGTGCATCATCGGTTGCTACAAGTCCGGTAGCATCTCCTTTCGGACGCTCACCAAGTACTTCCCAGTTCTCGCCGCTGTCTGTTGACGCAAACACTTCACGGGTAGAAACAAGATAGAGTGTCCCATCTCGTTCAGCCATCTGTGTCGCACCACGCATCGCTCTGGATGTGTTGATGAGTGTCCATGCGGAGGCGTTGGGAGTCAATCTATACATGCCAACTGATGAAGCGGCGTATATGTCCCCTGCGCTGCTGGCATACAAGCCTGATACCATAGTACTCTCTGGACCGAGTGCTTGTGTCCACTGCTGCTGTGTTGAGGGTTGCGTCTCCTTTTCTATCTGCGCCGCACCGAGCCTAACAGGTTCCGAAACTTGCGGACCCGCACTGTTCCGCTTACCAGTCGTCTCAAAACGTCCGGCTTGGTTGCGTAAATCCCGTTTCGCCTGTGTATCAAGGACGATAGATGCGTCAATGATTTCAACGGTCGTATCGGATTGCGCGTCTATGTTGTACGGTCTCTGGAAGCGAACAAGGTATTGAGAACCGACACCCATGATGAGAAAAATAAGGAGTGCTGTTGCGGCAGAAACTGCCACCGGAACTAACGGTTTACTGTTAGATGGTGCAACGGGTTTCAGGCGCGAAACTTCTTGCATAATGTTCTCCGTGAGATGTGGCGTAATCTGAAAATGCTCCAAAGCATCTCGGACCATCGATTCCTCTTGTTTCAATCGCTGCTGTGCCCGACGGAGTCGACTCTTAATCGTATTCACAGAGACACCCAAAAACGCACCGATATCTGCAGCCGACATATCGCCGAAATAATGCAACGTGATAACTGTCCGATCACTCTCTTGTAGCTTCGCAAGCAGCCGCTTGACGACCTCGCGCTTCGCTTCAGCCGTTGTCTGCTCGTGTTCTTCAATCACGTACCGAGAATATGTCGCCTTTTCTAAGATCGCACTATCCGTTTCCTCAATAGCCTCTGTCTGCAGACGCTTTTTACGCAGCCACATCTTACAGTTGTTCGCGGCTATGACGTAGAGCCAACTCGTAAAACGCTGCGGTTTCTTCAATGTGGGGAGTTTCTGGTACGCTTTTAGAAACGTATCCTGTGTAATCTCCTCGGCGATATGGAAATCGCCTATTTTCCGCCACACGAGTGCGTGAACCGGTTTTTGATACTTTTTCACGAGTTCGCTGAAAGCGCTATCATCACCATCAAGAATGCGGTGAACGAGTTCAACATCACTATTTTTCATGGTATCACCTCCGATCACTTTATAATGATGCGTATTAGCGTCGAAATGGGTGCATAATTCTGACTATAATATTATACCATATTATGGTTTGCACAATTTCTACTTCCACACCAAACATTTTCCAACGGTATTTAAATAAAAAACTCGTCCACAAAGTGCTTGCGGACGAGTTAGAAAACGACCTACAGTATCTACTACATGCCAAGTATCCTTCCGAAGGTTTGAATGAGCGGTTTGAAATCACCGAGGGTGAGGCGCAATTTCGCATCAATTCCGCTCTCCCGTGCCTTGGCAGAAAAACCGATACTGTAATTCTCTGGTAGGTTCGTGAACATATTGGCGTACATTGGTATGATCATGGAACTCCCAAGTTCCGTTTGTTCCATTACTGGCAACATGCTTTTAAAGGCTATAGTTGGCGAAACTGCCAATAGGATATTGTTATCGGTACCTAATTTTTCTATGAGATCCTGATAACTCGGATGATTAGAAAACTTTTCACCGTTTCCGGTTTTCCTATCAAGAGCCGTTTGAAGTAATTGCGGATTGGTTCCGGTTGAAAAAAGGAGCTGCCCATCGGTAAAAGCGTAATACCAGTGCCATTCGGCTGGTATCATATCAACACCAAGAATTTTATCAAAGGTTCGGAGTGCTGTTTTTTCAAAAGCCTCTTTGAGGTTCGGAAAGATGTAACTTTTGATTTCAACACCGTTGTGTATTGTAGACGGGCCCGCATAAGCATCCTTGAAATTGAGTTTCTCCAGAAACATTTCGTCTATGTCGGTTTTTGCACGCTGTTCATCTTTCAATTCATAAATGAACAGATGGTTCGGTAAAGTGCCATCTCCATAATTGGTAGAAATACTCCATCGGTCCGCCAGAGATTCATAAAACGCCTTCACCTGTTCGAGGAGCCGCTCTCCTTTTTCTTGTTTTCTTCGGAGGTCTTGTGGCGTAAAGTCTAACCAAGACGTGCTTATCTCAGCGAGCAGCTTTGAACTCCCTTGGAAGGCAGCGTTCAAAGCAGCGCGGTCTGGAAGGTCTCCGAGGTGCGTTAATTCATCGGATACTTCTTGGAGGACATTCCCAAACTCGCTATCCTTTTTGAATTCCATGGACGGCGTAATTTGTATGTCAGTCCCTTCGATTTGAAGCTTGGCATTTATAGACTGCAGCTGTGCAACAAACGCCATCTGTTCTCCCGATATATTTTTAAGTGAGGCCCCTATCACCACGGATAGTTGATCATTGTCTCGGAGGTTGTCTATCATTGATTGCCATTCTTCCTCAATGGGGTCCTTGAGAGAGGCGGTAATGCCTTCAATATCGAAGCAGACACCTAATTGATCTGGACTTTCTAAAATATCGGCAAGAAAAGTCTCGAAATTTGGATTCTCTGTGATAGCCTGCAGTGTGCCGTTATGGGTATCAATAATGTTTTTACAGGTTTCGCGCTGCTGTGAGATGATGAGCGTATCGTCCAAAATGGTGAAATTCTTGCCATCTCCGTTGGCGTTCCAATAGGTTACGCCTTTATATTCTGTCTCCGTGTTTTCGCCAACTTCCGTTTCAATCATCTGCTGCATTGCCTGAGTGTCTGTCAGATGGACCGCTACATCGAGACGCAGCGGTTTCATATTGGTGAAGAAGATCGCGAAATCTTGCTCCAAATCCAATCCGATGGCTTCAAAGTCGGCTAAACTTTCAAAATCAGCATCAAGGGTATTTGCTAAAATTTGCGCGAGAATCTTTGAGGTTCCTGCTTGCGATGAGAGTGCTGCAACCAGCGTGCTAATCTTGTTATCCAATTCAAGCAAGTTGGGACAGTAGATAAGTCCCAATGTTTTTTTCGGTATAAGTCGCAGGACGCTATCGTTTGAAACGGCAACAGGTGAAGGCGTATCTGTCGTTTGATTCGGATTCGCGATGCTGAGATGTGCGACTGTTGTCAGAAGAACGAATGCTATAAGCAGTAAAGGTGAAAATTTCTTTATCATTTTTTCTCCTCGGGAGTGAACACTTATGAATGTCCCCAATTTGGGTTTAGAGAATAGCGTATTGATCCGGGATACATATCGTATCGTATCAACCGACTTCGTTTTTCAGCGAGATATGAAATATTCCGCGCTGATTGGTAATAATGTAAAGTTTATCGTTGGCGAAAACGAGTTCTCGGATACCGTCTGGAACTTCTGGGGAGACCTTTTTCCATTTGCCGCGGCTGTCCAGATGATAAGCACCAGTGCTGCACACACCATAGACCGTAGTGTCATCAGCGGCAAGACCCGCAACGATCAGACGTTCACCTTCGTTGTCGGTTAGCACGCGCCAGTGTTCCCCAGTCTGTGAAGTTAGAACCCCTTTGTCGGTTGAAATGTAGATTGCTGAATCCGCAAAGATGATCTCTTTAAAATGGCTAAAAGAGAGCGGCAGGTTTGGTGTAATGTCTTTCCAATTGTCGCCACTATCAAGTGATTGAAGGAGCTCACCGTCTCGCATACCGGCATAGACAGTTTCCCCCGAAACAGCTAATCTGATCCCTTTACGACTGTTCTGAGGTTGTTCTCCAGTATCTATGAGTCCTGTGCTGCTCCATTTCCATGTACCTGATTTACATTTAAAGAGTTCTCGCCGATATTCAATATAGAACGTCTTATCACTGACTGCCAGCTTGCCGAGCGTCACCTCATCTGCTGATAGATCTTCGGAGTAGAGTTTGTCATCAAATTGAAGAGACGGAACACCTCTGACTGGCGTTAGGGTATTACCGTCAGCGGATAGTCGAAAAATGCGAATTTTGCTTTTTCTTCCGACGGGTGCCCCGAAAATGTCGGGACCTTTTTCACGGAAAATTCCGTAAAGAATCCCATCAGCAACAACCAACCTCTGATCAGGAAAATCAGGATCTTGCGGAACACCTGCACCTTTCCCGAAACTATAGTGACCATCAGAATTAAAGAGACATTTTTTGTATTTTGTAATAGACTGTGTCTATTATGACATATTCAACAGATTTACGCAAACGCGTTTTAGATTTTATTGAAAAAGGCGGTAAAAAAGCTGAAGCCTCCCG
>JAJDTJ010000142.1 GCA_022827225.1 Candidatus Poribacteria bacterium
TCCAAACTCGAAACCATCCCAATCCGTGTATTTGTAAGCGAAGTGTTTGCCATCAGGGGACCATGTCGGATCACCTCTCCAACCCTTTGCTTTTTTCTTGAAGACGCGTCGGACGTTGGATCCATCGGGGTTCATCAGATATAGGTCTCGCACGCGCGTGCCTTGGCGATCCGAGACGAAGAGGATCTTATCACCTGTCGGAGACCAAGCTGCCTGAAGATCAGTAGCGGGATGTTGTGTCAGGTTCACCTGTTCGGATCCGTCTGGATTCATCATGTAAATCTCCCGATTCCCATCGCGTGTAGAGGTAAACAGGATTTTGGGTGTTGTTGGTGCTTTTGCAAAAATTGGACACATCGTTCCACCCATCAGCAGCAAGACAGTGAGAAAAAAAATCAATACTTGTCTCATACCCGTTTCTCCTATTGGAAATTTTCAAACAGAACCACGCACGTCCCTTCTGTCCTGAATGATTCAAAGCCAGAATTATGCATAGTATATCGGAGCGTATGGCAGCAAAACTACCATACGCTCAAAAGTCCCGAAAGGACTGCGGTTTACACCGCGGACTCTCTCGAAAATATTAATGTGGTATACAGGTCCCATACCATTCATCGCAAATCTTAACCCAAGGCCCCTCACAGTCGCGACCAGCAGGGCATTCATCGTCATCTTGGCACCACTGTGCTTCAGCCTGTGGTGTTCCGACAATAGCATGTGCCAGCAACAGACCGCCTGCTGCGACACCGAGTGTCAAGGGCGACTTCACACCGACCTTACCGTCCTCAGACGCAATATATTCGCGGATTTTACCGCGGAGATTCTTTTTCATTCAAACTCACCTCCTCTCTTTTTACCAGGAATCTCACCCCGGCGGGATACGTCTCCCAACAGCAGTCGGGAAACATCTGGTTTCCAGCGAGAAACACAATCATATACATACAGAGCCTCCGCACTGAAAATGCTTGAAAACCGATGCGACTTCAGCAGACGTATGCTTTTCCGCCAACGCCTCCGCCAAAGCCGTCTCAAGATCATCATATCTATTGATTCCCAATCGATATACACTGGACTTTAGCGCGCCCGTCTCCGGTTCATACCGCCGGCAGAAAATCGGTGGGAACAGCGTTCGTTGTGTTCCAAAATCGTCTGTCTCTCGTTGAAGACCTTCCGCGAACAGTTGTACAATCGCCTGTGCTGTGTCCTTCCGCGTATGTCGCTGAACGATCCGTTGTGAAAAATCTTCACACAGACCGCGCACCTCAGAAGGCTGCAACCACTTGTATATCGTCTTTGATAATTCTGTCATTGACACGTGGAAATTGCCAAAGTGATCCCAGTCCGCATTCACGGCAACACCGGCACCCGCAACCTCCTCCGGCATCCCATACTTTGATAGCGCAACACAAGGTGCCCCGAACGCCATCGCCTCCAAAACAATAGACAACGGTGTCCCCGGCATTGCAGGGAAACATACCAGATCCAACGCCTGAAAAAATATCGGTAGAACCGAACGCGTCTCCTCATCATCCGCACTGAAAACGACCACATTCTCCGGCGGATGTTGGTAGTGATCCGCCAGCATCGCGTCATAAACGAAGACAGCCAGATGTGGGTTGGCGCGAGCAAACGCAGAAATCCATGCCGCGCCACGATTCGGTTCAAATCCAGAGATTAACCCGACAATCGGTTGCTTCGTGAACATCGGTTTCTCAAAGATAGCCGCAGTGTGCTGTTTTGCCAACGCCTTATCACCGATCGGAGGGACGACATCTATACCATCAGGAATCACGCGCACATTTTGCACGGGAACACCCAACTCAGCGAGCCATTCCTTCATCCACGAGGCTTTGACAACCAGCGTATCTTTTGAATGTTGAAACGCGCTAAGCGTCAGGAGTGTCTTCAGCAAACTGTGTCGAAGCTGCTGGACACCATCTATGCAGTGAACAATCGGGACATCAGGCACCCGATAGTATAACAAATCGTCCGTCAAGAATTGCGACAGGAGCAAGATACCGTCATATCCATCGAGGGCATACCACGGGGCTACTAAGGCGTTACTTTTCGGGACCCGTAGGTTCCGAACCCGAACCTCATCAAAATCGGGTGTCTCATTTTTTTCTGCACCGATTTCCGAAAAAGCCAACGTTTCCAATTCAGCGAATGCCGAGAGATGTTTCAAAAACTGGTAGCGGTTCAGTCCAGTGAGATAGTCCAACGCCGTCTTCTCATTCGTAAAATGGAATGGGACCAACAACTTTGGCACCCGATCTGTCTGCTCGTCCTTAACACGCGTCGGTGCGACGGGTTCAACAATCGGACTTAAAAGGGATCCCTGCTGTCGAAGCGATTCTAAACGTTCTATTCCGTCAAAGATAGTCGTTAATTTGTATTTTCCTTTTAACCGCTCCACAATCTGATACCGCGTCTGGGATTCATAACGCCCCAGAATCTCCCATTCCACATCGTTTATCTGGATGAGATCGCCCGTTTCAAGGTCCGCCACATACTTGTGACCGTCCTGTTCAAATTTATGATGACGTTTTAATCGGTAACGCCTCCGAGATACCATAATTTTACTCCTACTCAAAGTAATAAAATGCCTAAAATGCCTAAAGTTGGTAAGTTTGTTGAAACTTCCTCACTTTAGCACACTTCTAAACTTCCTTTCTGCGCAGAACGTTAAAAGGATTGATTAGGTAGTCGCATCAATTAAGCCCCGAACCCTCTGAAGAATCGCCTTTGCCTCTGTGTCATCCGCAACCAACTCAGCGAGAATTGACTCCGCCTCTCTGGGTGTATGGTTTTTCAAAATGCTCAGCACGACTCCATCCTCAGGGCGCAACGGATACACTGCATCCCGCATCAAACACCGCTCGTAATTCGCATTCATACTGAGTAAAACCGACCTACATTTCAGTTCTTGTGATTCTTCATCTTCTACGGGTGGTGTTGGCGCGAACACATTCAAGAGCTTGTTCGGATTGATTAATTTCTTCTTCTGATGGAGCATCTCAAACAATTTCACAATCCTCTCTGCGGTCTTATGCCAAGTGAATTTCTCTGCCCGTTGCCTTGCTCTCTCGGAGAATCCGTCCCACATTTCTGTATTATTCAACAATGAGTTGATCTTTACAGAAAAGTCAACCGGACACGGATAACTTACGAGCGTTGCAACATCGTGGTCGAAATTCGCAGCATCCGCAACCAGACCGGCATCGCCGACGACCGACGGCACACCATCGAAGTTCGGGACTATAGGCGGCACACCACACGCCATTGCCTCAAGCACTGTCAATCCGAATGTTTCCTCACCCGACATTGATGGAAAACAATAAACATCAAACGCATTGTAGATAACCGGTAACTTCTCACGCGGATGGAAACCGACATACACGAGATTATTAGGGAGCTCGCGTGAAGCATACCTCCCCAGATTTGGTCCCGCGATCAAAAAAAGGAGATGTGGATTCAGTTCTGCCAACTTCAAGTAGACAGAAGCACCCTTTTCAGATTGTACCCGAGAGAGATAACCGACAGTCGGCGCAATCTCAATCCGATCGTCACCGATTTCTTCAGCAATTTCGTGCTTCGCCGCCGCTTTATCCATCGGACGGAACAACTTTGAATCAACACCATTCGGCAATGTATGGAAGAAACTCGGGTCCCAGACATAATCCGCATAAAAATCACGGACGTAATCCGATGGTGCGGTAAACCCATCACAATCCCGCATCGCTGCATAATGCCGAAAAATTGAATTCATGGCATGCCCAGCGTGTCCACGCGGCGCGTGACACTGAACGAGGATGGGCGGGAATTCCGGGTATTGGTAAAGCGGAAGCAACCATCGATCGTGCTCCTGATGCAAGGTCAGAATACCGTAATATGTCTCAGCAATCTTCGATCGAAGGCGAATGAGGTCATCAATGCCGATATCGACTTCGTATACCCCGTTCGTGATCTTCCGATTCCGAGAACCCGCAAAGTGCAGGTCGGTGTATTCAACGAGATGTCGAATCATATAAGAGAGTGCCATGTTCGTGCCAGCCGATACCGTTTCAATATCAAAAAACGAATCCACATTGATACCGGGGATCACAACAAGCAACTTCCGCCATTTACTCTCTGTCTTGAAACTGTACCGTAGATCCTCACCGCGATTGAACAACAAACCCTCTTTCTCAAGTTCCGCGAACCGCTCAAACGCTTCAGAAATCTCGTCGTCTTCATAGGAAGCACTGAGTGTCTCAACAATCGCATCATCGGTCTGTGTTTCGACAAGTTTCAGGGTGTCCATCATGATAGCAGAGAGTTCAACAACACGCGCTTTCTCAAGGTCCGCAGCATAAAACTCACCCCCCGCCTGAAAAATATGAAGTTGATGTAAAATTTTTGGAAAACCGAGCAATTTTTTTTACCTTCCTTATTCTAAAAATTGAACTTTGCAACTCATGCATATTAACTCATGCATATTAAAGACCATTTTTTTAAGGTGTTTTCGTGCAAAATCGACAAAAAATGTCAAATTTATTTTTGGTATGCCGTTTTAGAAAAACAAATAATTCAACCTATATCTCCGAATAACTCTTGTGATAACAGGGTTTTCGGACAGCTAATACTTGTGATTCAGCTAAAATACGGGAAGCAAAATTTTTTTTATTTAAAATTCAAAATTTGCATTTTTTTGACATTTTTTATCGATTTTGCACGAAAACACCTTAAAAAAATGGTCTTTATAAAGAAATACTAAAGTTTGGACAATTTTAAGAATTAAAAAGTCGCACAATTTTTATAAATTTTCATCGCAGTGACCTTTTTTCTATTTTTCAAGGTCTTGCTGTATGAATGGAAACAGAGTACTTAATAGATCTCTCAGATGAAATATTGCTGGCACGTATTCAGAATGGAGATGATGACGCATTTGTCGCCCTCATAGAGAAGTATAAGTGACTGCTGAAAACCATCATCCATTATGAAATCCGCAATGTCGAGGAAGAAGCGGATATTTACCAAGAAACCGTCTTGGCGATTGTACGGCGCATCCGTCGACAAGCAGATGACATAGACTCCGCAGAACAGTGGCTGAAGCAGGTCGCGCGTAGTAAGTGCAAAGCGTTCCTTGTGAATGCGAAAAAACAGAGCCTTATCAAGGAGTCGGCTGAAGCACACTATGCTGCTACCGCTGAACAAGAAAGGCATTGCAGGTTCCAAGAGTATCACCTACAAGAACGCGTCCTTGGAATCCGAGAGGTTGTTGAGAAGATGAGTTCCATTTACGTAGAAGTTTTTGAATTGTGGGAACAGGGACTGACAGAGACTGAATCAGCAGCTGTGCTAAAGATTTTGCCAAACACCGTAAAGTCTCGGCGGAACAAGATACGAAAAGTCGTCCGTGAACGTCTCGGTGTGTCGCTTCCGCCAAAAAAGCGGAAATGAACCCGCAATTCGATCAGGAGTTATCGGGTCTCGTGAAAATGGGAAACCGAATGACGCTGTGTCAAAAATCGCATTTTTTTCACAATTAATTTCAGAATTGATATAATGTTTCTCATGGCGAAGGCATTTGTGATGTGGCATCGGTCCTACGACACACCCATACCGCGAATAGCACTGTCGTTGTGAGTTTTAGATGAGAATGACAGCCCTGGTTTTCTATTGTATCACAAAGACAAGTATAATTGGAAACCAGCATGCTATAATACAGAAAGGAACTGAAAATGCTACGCACATTTAAAACCCTCATCATCGCTACGGCGATTCTTTCGCTTTTTTTCTTGTTTCTAACCTCCACTGAAGCCTTTGAGATTAGTCAGATGTATTCGACCTATGATGAATCTGAAAACCGCGGATGTCTCTACATCACAGCTTATGTCGAAACAGACTCCCCGTATTTATACGTCTACTGGTATATTGATGGCGTTCAGCAAAGTATTTCTGGGGGGCCGAGTACAAGTGCCTATTTCTCTCCCAATTCTTCGGACTTCCCCGGGAGTTCCGACGGGACTACTTATACCATTGAGGCTGTTGCCTACCAATACGATCCAGAGACGAACCTCATGTTGTCGGACTCGGATTCTTACTCTGTGACAGTCTACGCCCCCTGTCGGGAGACAGCAGCATCTCTGACGGCATCCGTCACATCGTGTAGCTGGAACGGTCGGACGGCATCGGTGACATCGTTTGCCTCGATCGAGCACACAGGCGGGGATGACGCGCCCAGTGTGACTTATGTACTGAACTTTGGTTTTGAAGTGTATCTACTCCAAGCGGACGGTACACGGGACGAAGATGTATTCAAAGCGCTACCGGAAGGCATAGGTGGGACCGTCCATGCAGGCGATGCCAAGGTTTCGAAGAACTACTCGAATTCCTTTACCTTGGGCGATGGCTGGCTGGAAGGCGAAACGTTTGAAGTTTATACGAGAGCGACCGCTTGGGCGATAAATAATGAAAGAAACGCGGAGGCGCAGGAGTGCATGGATGATGATAGTGCCTCCTTTACCATTCCCGAAAACTAATCTTGACCCTGATTTTTCATGCGCGGGGGGCTCAAGCTCCCCGCGCATCTCACAAGGAGGACGTAGATGCTCCCGACACGATGGAAAGCCGTATGCGGTGCCGCAATCGCATTGTATTTACTGTTCGGGTTCGGTCCCGCTCTCACCCCTGTAGATGGGAAAATCGTATTTTCGTCTCGACGCAACGGCGATACGGCATCGCATATCTATCTGATGGACGATGATGGCAGCAATGTCGAGCGACTCACAGACCCTGCTTTTTATGATATACTCCCTCGATGGTTCCCTGATGGCAGACAAGTCTTATTTCAGAGAGACCTCTCGGAGGGAAACGGGGCTGTAGAGAACGCTGAGTTTTATATTCTCGATCTCAAAAGCGGCATGGCACGGCTCTTTATGGAGAATCACCCGAGCGACACGGACCCCGTTGTATCACCGGATGGCAAATACATCGTCTTTAGTAGTAGACGCGCGGGTGCCCGCCGGGATATCTATGTGCTAAACTTGGAAACCGGGCATCTGAAACAATTAACAGACATCGGTGATAGGAGGGGATGGGCGTACCGAACGGACTGGTCCCCGGACGGTCACCACATCGCGTATGAGTTGGAGGTTGCACCGGACGGTGATAATATATGGCTGATGAGTGCCAACGGGCACCATAAAAAACGGTTCACACCCCTCCCGAAAGGCCCGAATATCATTTTCCGAGGTGCCCCGTATTGGTCGCCATCGGGTAAATATATCATGTATTCCGAAACCGCACGATCGCCTGATTTACAGCAGAATCTCTCCGCGGCCCTCATCATTCAGAGCGTGCAGACAACGCTTCGTAGGGTCCACAAATTCCCAAAAGTATCTCTGATAGCACGAGCCTGTTGGATGGGTTCAGATAGAACTGTGCTTTTATCGATGAAAGACGATTACACTGACCCCTTCTCGAATTACGAAATCTATCGCTATGAGCTGGGGAGCCGTCAATTGACGAACCTGACGAATCAGCCGGGGGGCGACTATCAACCGCACTGGCATGCGGGTCCCCTCTCGGTGTTCCCTGTGGAGAAACTCACGACGCTCTGGGGTAAACTGAAACAAATGGAGTGATTTGACATCCGTACGTCCGAAAGGGATGTCTATCAGTAACAAAAACTGAAACTTGTTTACAAAAGTACTGCCAACTGCTCCCACACGTCCTCTGGCACCGGTGTCGTAGCGGCGGCGAAGTTCTGCGCTACTTCTGACACGTTTTTAGAACCGGTCAAATTCATCGCAATCCTCGGTTGTCGAAAACAGAATTGGATGGCGAGATTCAGTAAACTTAAATCGTTATCGGTTGCCCACTGATAGAGTCGATGTGCTCTTTCGGCATCCGATGTTCCTAAATGCGCGCTGCTGGCTGATACATCCGGCTCAACTCCTGAAAGCAATCCCATTGCAATCGGACTGCCGTTAATAACACCGATGTCGTTTTCAGCGGCAAAAGGTAACAACCATTCATTCGCAGTTTGACTCAGGAGCGTATAATCCAAGTAGGTTAGAATCACATCCACGACACCCGTTTCGATAGCAATCTTATGGAATTCGTGTTGTCGTACGCCGAGTCCGATAAATTTTATGAGTCCTTCCTCGCGCATCCGCTGCAGTTCGTCCAACGCACCCCCTTTTGCCACGACAGGGTCCATGCTGTTCGGATCATGCACTAAGCAGACATCGAGATAGTCGGTATTTAACAGTCGCAGGCTATTCTCAACACTTCGACGTGTACCTGCAGCACTGTAGTCCCCGCGCCATTTAGGGTGTGTGCCTGTTTTCGTGGCGAGATAAATCTTCTCCCGCCACCCGCTATCAGCGAATGCAAGTCCGACTCGTCTTTCGCTTTCACCGTAGAGCGGTGAGGTATCCAAATAATTGATGCCGAGATCGATCGCTCGGTGCACCGCCTCGACGGCTTCATCGTCAGTGACATCGCCTCTGCCGAGGCCTGCGCCTCCCATACCGAGGCATGTGACCTCTAATTCCGTGCGTCCTAACCGCCGCCGCTGCAGCGGTTTTGTTTGTGTTGACATGATTTACTTCCTTTAACGAAAATTAGAAAAACAAAAGCGCGTAGCTTGGAACATTGTCCTGCAAGCCTCTATAGGCTTGCACTTAGGAAAGCGGATATACGGAAAGGCACTTTGTTATAACACCGACCTTACCGAACCGCAAGGAAAAATTAAAAAACTCTATGCAAATGCCCACGGCGGGCATCGGGATGAATCACGCTTACCCACTGTACCCCTTTCACAACATCGTCCGGGATATGTCCGTGTTCAACACCTTTCGGTGTGACGACCAGATCCCCAGGACCGATACGATAGGATGCGGATTGACCGTCCGCTGTGCGCAATGTCACGGTTGTTGTGCCTTCGGTAAAATACCAATACTCATCGAAATCATGGTAGTGAAGTTCAGTCGGATTTTCTCTTGAAACAGCGAAGGCCCCAATTGTCGTCATATCTGGGGTATCCAAGACTTTTCCGAGTGCTTCACTGACGCGATCCCCTTCACTCAATCGGATGACACAAAGGTTTGTATCCATCTCGCCTCTCCTTTTCGTAGTTAGAACTAAGGAAATGTAGTCCGTAATGTAATGGAGGACGGCTCTACGGAAAGCACGTCAAAAATCCAAACGCCTCTCATCGAACCGCAAGGAAAAATTAAGTGAGGGTGTTTCACAAATCGTTAATTTTTATCGAAAGACAGTTTTGATGTGTGTGATGTTTCGCGTCGGCAACCCGCATCGGACATTCATCAGCATTGCGAGCTGCAACAACAAAATGCCGATGCCTAAAAAGGTGGAAACATACGCCAGACCTCGCAGGGGTAAAGGTTTATGTGCCCCTGTGATTGACAAGAGTCTGCTGAGCAAATCAAAGACGGGTTCAATAGCAACTTTTCGTGCTGCCTGCCATGTCGCAACTTCTGTTGCGGTATACAACGGGTCTGTTCCTAAAAGTGGGTTCGCCTCTGCGAGAGTCGTCTTCGGTGTAAGCAAAAGCACGTCGTCTCTGGCAAAAGCGACTTGACGTTTCTTATCAACATATCCGTTATCCGTAACAATACACCGCACGCGTTTTTCAATGAGTCGGTCTTTTTTCGTATCCAAGACCTTCCGTTCGTTGACGTTGGCGGGTAGCACCTGAAACATCACTGGAAATCCGTTGCGGATGCCGGTGAGATGGAGTCCATATCCATAGACCCATCCGTGATACCCGCTTTTAGACCAAGTCGCCGTTTTATCAACACCTCGCAAGTCTTTCGGGAGATGATCCTTGAGACGATCCTTCTGATGCCAGACGGGACCTGCAGCTTTGAAGAGACTTTTATCTTCATAAACGACTTCTTGAAGAAACCCTGCTGCCTTGGCGAAACTTGAGGTTGCGACATATTCGGTGAACGCCTGAAGTTTAGGGGTCAACGCTTTATATCTGCGACCGAGTGTCACGTGAGACGGACAAGCTGAGAGTTGACATCTTTCAAGCAGAAGTGGATGGTGAAACAAATAAGTCTGCTGTGCACGCATAGCGGTGATTCCCTTGAGCGTCATAACGGCATAAAAAACGATCAACGAAGCATCGGGATAAGTCTCAGGTCTCCCTCTTTTGGAGACTTTTTCTTGGGTTGCTGAGAACTCATCTAACATAAGAAAAAGAAATGTGATATACTCTTTGCTGTCAGGATAATACATCGGATACTCCTTCAATGGGTTGGTTTTCATTAAAGGATACCGGTTATCCTGACACTTCACAACTTATTTATGAAACACCCTCACATAATTGTCCAAAGAGGGCTGCTTGTTGATCCCCCGCTATTCCGGCAATCGGTACACCATCTATGCTTATATTTTTATCGAAGGTTTCAAGCCAAAAGTGGCGATAAAAGTTCGCTGTGCCGAAGGTGTTAGCCGACGGAAAAACTTCTGGCAATATCGTTTTAGGGACGTTGAAGATTTCCAAAAGCGTCTCGTCCCACGAAAGCGTGTTAATATTGAAGAGAAGCGTGCGTGATGCGTTTGTATAATCGGTCTTATGGACAGTACCATCCGTTAGTTTCCACAAGAGCCAAGTGTCTACGGTGCCAAACGCAAGTTCTCCGCGTTCCGCTTGTTCCCGTGCCCCGCTGACGTTATCCAGAATCCACGCCACCTTTGTTGCAGAAAAATAAGCATCCAACACAAGACCTGTTTTCTGTTTTATCTCTTCGGAAAACCCCTCTTTCGTCAGTGTATCGCACATCTCTGCCGTGCGCCGACACTGCCATACGATAGCAGGATAGATCGGTTTACCGGTCTGGCGGTTCCAGATGAGTGTCGTTTCGCGTTGATTGGCAATGCCAAGGGCGACAATATTAGGTGTTTTATCTTCAAAAAGTGCGTCTATTGCTTGGAGCGTGGCGTTCCATAGCTCCTCTGGGTCGTGTTCTACCCAACCGGGCCGCGGGTAATACTGTGTGAATTCTCGGTACCCTTTTGCAACGATATTGCCTTGTATGTCAACAAGGAGCGCAGTCGTACCTGTTGTCCCTTGGTCGATTGAGAGAATACAAGCGGTGTTGGGCATATTATTTTAAAAACGCTCCTGATGGATACTGAAGTCTTTAGTTATAAAAGGATAACACGTCAAAAAAAAAATAGCAATTAGAAATCAGGCTTGTTCGTAATCCTATAACAATTTTTTTCGTAATTCAGTTGACATCGGATCCGTTATTTTGATATAATATATCATCAGTCTTGAATATTTTGTACAATACGACATGACTCAGAGCCATTGCCGTTTCCATAGCAAAATAGATCTACGGCTATTTTGCAGACATTTAGGTTGTAACAGTGAGATTACGTGCTGGCTCTACTGCTCAATCAACGTCTGATTGAGATTCTTGTTACGAACAAAAAAACAGATATTGAATAGTTCAGGGAGGAGTAATGCAGTGAAAAAGGCTTGGGTTTGCACACTGATAGTGTTCTGCTTGACTACCTATTATTATAGCCACGCACAGATTAAGTGGGATGCTGAGAAGTTTATACCGTTGTCCGAGGTGAAACCTGGCATGACAGGGAAAGGTTACACCGTATTTTCTGGAATAACGGTTGAAGAATTTGAATATGAAGTTGTTAGTATCGAATACGACAGTTACCCCGCATGGCATGTCGTATGGTGTAAAGGTCTTAGCGAGAATTTTAAACGGACCGGTGTCGCCGGCGGCATGAGTGGTAGTCCAATGTACCTGGATGGACGGCTCATGGGTGCCCTTTCACTCGGATACTACAATCAGCGCGAACATGCCAATCTGTTTGGCGTCACACCGATTGAATTAATGGTTAAAGTGGCACAGCGTGGGATGGAACCGAATTTGAGTTACCAAGGCACACAACTCTTCGATTTCGGGGCTGCAGCTGGTGTGCAGGCATCTGGTTTGGATATGGGGCCGTCCCTCTTTCATGATGGTAAAGTTGCAGAAACGCCTCGCACCTTCGATGAGTTATGGTTTCAGAGTCTCTCTAATGCCCCGTCGCGAGCTCGGTCTACGCAGCTATCCATACCTCTTGCGATGCCACCGTTAAAGCCAGAACTGATGCGGTTTGTTAAACCGGTTTTTGATAAATTCAATTTTACGCCGGTTCAAGCTGCAGGTGGCGGTGGACGTATTAAAGAATCACCCGTTGAGGAAGGACAGATCATCGGAACGGAATTCGTCCGTGGTGATGTGACCATGTTTGGTTACGGCACTATTACCCATGTAAATGGGAAGGAATTACTCGCTTATGGACACGGTGCGTCGTCGGAAGGTAATGTGAACCTACCGCTTTCAGGCGGACATGTCCATTTTATTTTACCGAGTACCTCCCGATCTTCTAAAGTTGCGGCACCGACACAGCCCATCGGCACCTTAGTCCAAGACCGCGAAACCTCCATCGCGGGTATCATCGGCAAACATCCGAGTTATATCCCGGTCCATGTCAATATACAGACAACCGACGGGAAACAGCACCAAAAATACTATGAAGTCATAAGGGACCGTGGCATATCCGGTCTCTACACCGGAATTGGAACATCCTATCTCTTGGATGCGTTGGAATTCTATTTCCACGACCACACGGTCAACTTGGGGACGACAATCACCTTGAAAGATCACCCCGACCTGAAAAATCGTGTATTGACCTACAAAAACGTTTATTCTTCGAGTGGGTCACCCGCGTCTGGGGTCATGCAAACCTTATCATTTCCAATGGGAATGTTAGATAGTAACACGTACACGAAGGTTCACGTAGAAAAAGTTGATCTCGATATCAAAGTAGAAGATAAACGCCGGACAGCTGGAATCCAGAGCCTGCGTGTCGATAAACTGCGGTATCGGCCCGGTGAAACCGTCGCTGTTGAAATAACGCTGCAGCCCTATCTTGAGATGCCTATCGTTCTAACGGGAACGATCACAATTCCAAAAGATACGCCGGACGGACTCGTTGTGCTACTCGCTTCCAACGGAAATTTTTATGAGTCGTGGCAGCGTTCCCGGGCACCCTATAACTTCCGCTACAGAAACATTAACCAATTGGTTGAACTGTTGAAACGTGAGGAAAACAATTCCAATATCATTTTAGAACTCTCTGTACCGCAACCGGGCCTCACTGTTCAAGGTGAAGAGTTCTCGAATCTACCGCCTTCAGTCATGTCTGTGATGAACACTGCTAAACAGGTCGTTGGCAATAGTGGGTACACATCGGGAACAGCCTTACATGTTGATAAGGTGTCCACGGACTATGTGATTTCTGGCAGTGGCGTCATCCGATTTGTTGTTGATAGGAACGCCGAATAGTATTATGTCCACCAACGGTTTCGTTTTGTAGGTGTCCTTTAAGATTGTACCTACGGGCAGCCCCTTAATTTGGCGACTTGTCACATTACGATCAAGATTCGCTTAACCAACCCTATAGGAGGGTATTTTCAATGCGCCGTGTCATCTCCTTTTGGAGTTTTGCTCTAACTATCCTTATTTTCGCCGGAGTCGCATCCGCTGTAAAAACTTCGTTGTGGGAACAGCAGACCCATTCGGATTTCGAGTCTGGTAAACCTAAAAACCTCTCGCTCACAAGCACTGGGGACGTGATGCTGTCCCTGAAAATCGACGATTTTACAAAGTTAAAAGAGACCCAAGTCTGGGCACTCGTTGAAGATTCAGAAGGCAACCTCTACGCCGGTACGGGGAACGAAGGGAAAATATACAAGATTAGTGCGGGTGGCGACTCCGCTGAACTGTATTATAATTCACCCGAAGTTACTATCTATAGCCTTGCCATCGGACCCGATGGCGCACTTTATGCCGGGACGGGCCCCGACGGCTTGATTTACAAAATTACTGACGCTACGACACCGCCGACAACTATTCTCAATAAAGGCGATAAGTATGTGTGGGCGTTACACTTTGACGATGCTGGGAATCTTTACGCTGCAACCGGTACCGATGGCAAAATTTACAAAATCACACCGGACGGTGAATCTGATGTCCTATTTGATGCCGAAGAAAAAAATATCATGACGCTCCTTCCCCACGAAAACGGTTTCTACGCCGGAAGCGGCGACAACGGCATTATTTATCACATTATGGACGATGGTACTGCAAAGGTTGTTTATCAAGCGAAAGAAAAAGAGATTCGTGTGCTTGAAATGGACAGCAAAGGGAATCTCTACGCTGCAGCCGTTACGTCTCAACCCGCTGAACCTTCAAGAAATCGACGCGGCGGTGGCAGCAGCGCAGGCCCACCTACACCGACTGGACCGCCACCCCCAGGCGGTGGACCGCCTCAAGAAAATAAATCTAATCTTTACAAAATCCGTCCGGACGGTACCGCTGTCTCGGTCTGGAATTCGCCTGAACCTCTTATCTTGGCGATCGTCTTAGAAAGCGACTCCCAAATCCTTGTCGGTACAGGAAACGAAGGCAAAATCTATCGCGTTAACGCCATGACAGGTGATTACACTGAGATCGGTAAATGTTCAGCAGACCAAGTTGTAGCGATTCATCAAAGAGAGGTTGACGGAAAACCTACGACGCTCTTGGCAACCGGTAACCCCGGTAAACTCTTTACCGTTACAACCGACTATGTGGAAGAAGGAACGCTTGAGTCAGAAGTTCACGACGCGCAGAGCCTCTCCCGTTGGGGGAAACTCTCTTGGGAAGGCACTATGGAGGAAGGTGCCACGATTACCTTCTCAACCCGAACCGGTAATACCAAAAAACCGGATGACACGTGGAGTGACTGGTCGGATGAACTCGCAACCGCTGAAGGGTCGCAAGTCCCGAATGGAGACGCACAGTACATTCAGTGGCGAGCGAAGTTTACAGCGACCGACGCAGCGAAGACACCCGTTTTGAAGAAGGTTACCCTCGCTTCCGTACAGGCGAATGTTGAGCCACGATTCACCGGTATCACCATAGATAATGGCAGTGGCAGCGGCAATCAACAACAGGGACGGCGTCCGTCTGGCGGTAACTTGCCACCCCCAGGTTCAAGAGGTGGTAGCAGCGGAGGATCTGGCAATAGTGATGGTCCCTCGAAAACTTGGAAGGTCACTTGGAATGTTGAAGACGCAAATGATGATACACTCCAATATACGCTTTACTATAAAGCAGCCACTGAAGGCAGCTGGCGACTCCTGAAAAAAGAACTCACCAAAGCTGAATACGAGTGGGATATTACGACCGTCGCAGATGGACGCTATCAGGTGAAAGTTGTTGCGACAGACAAACTGAGCAATCCTGTCGGCTGGGCGAAATCCGCTGAGAAGGTGAGCAAACCGTTTGATGTAGATAATACCCAACCTTCTATCGGCGAAATCCAAGTCGCGAAGAACGGTAACGGCACTTACAAAATTACCTGTAACGTTACGGATATGGGGACCCCGATCGAGAAAGCCGTCTATAAAATCGACAGCGATCAGGAATGGAAGGCGATCTTCCCTGATGACGGTATCTTCGATTCCAAGAGCGAGCAGCTCCTATTGGAAACCGGTGAGCTTCCAGAAGGCTCGCACGCAATTACGATTCAGGTGACGGATAGAGCGAAAAATACGGCAGTCGGTCGTGCTGGCTTCTAAACTGTCTCTACAATTTAGCGATATACCTTACAAAAGGCGAGGTTACAAACCTCGCCTTATTAATTGAGTATTGTTAACTGACAACCGAAAAGTAGGAGAACGAATTTCGATGTACCCGACGATTGTCGATTTTGGTCCGGTGAGTATCAATAGCTTCGGACTGATGATGGCGACAGCATTTATTGCGTCTGGATTTGTCATACAACATGAGTTGAAACGGCGCGGATTCGTGCCAGATGTTTCAGGGATGTTGATCGGTGCTGCTGCTGTCGGCGGTTTCATCGGTGCGAAGATATATGCGGTCCTTTTAGACGGTCGGATCACGTTTATGGAACTCTTCTCAACCAGCGGATGGGTCTGGTACGGCGGTTTCATCGGCGGCTGTCTCGGCGTGATCTTCGTCATCGTCCGTTCACCGAACCCGACGCTCGCAACGATTGATATTGTCGGTCCGGTGGTACTCCTCGGATACGGGATCGGTCGGATCGGTTGTCTCTTAGCAGGCGATGGCGATTACGGGCCACCGTCGGACCTACCCTGGGCAATGGCGTTTCCAAACGGCACGGTCCCGACGGACGTTCCCGTACATCCGACCCCGATCTATGAGACGCTGATATCGTTCACATTTTTCGGTCTCCTCTGGTCGCAGCGTCTGAAGTGGGAATCGTTTCAAGGGGTATTGTTCGGCATGAGTCTAATTTTATTAGGTGTTGAGCGTTTTATAGCGGAGTTCTGGCGTATCACACCGCGGGTATTCGGTTGGATGACAGCGGCGCAGATTTTTAGTATTGTAGCTTTTGTTGTCGGTATTGTTATCGTCCTCTGGGCACGTTCACGTCCACCGGTCATGCCAGAAGTCGCGCCAATCGTTGAAGGCGGGACAGTGGCGGATATGTAACAACACCTAATCTTCCCTATTTTTCGTGATGACCTCAATAGAACTGTAGACAATATCCAGCAGCGAATCTAACTCCACAATGGATATTCCCAACGGTGGCATTAAAACGATGGTATTGACAAGCGGTCGGAGCATCGCACCACGGCTAAGTGCCGCTTTGCAAACTCGGATACCTACCTTCTCCTCAAACGGATACGGCGTATCAGTCTCTCGGTCCTTCATGAGTTCTACGCCAGCAGCAAGTCCGCACATTCGCACATCCCCAACGTGCGGCAGCGCATAGAAATCCTGAAGTCGATTTTTAAAGTGTTCAATTTTAAGCTGAAGTTCGGATAGGAGGTTCTCACGCTCGAAAATGGCGATATTTTCCAACGCTACCGCGCATGCTAAAGGGTTGCCTGTGAAGGTATGACCGTGGAAAAAGGTTTTGAGGTCTTTATAGTCGCCGAGGAAGGCGTTGTAGATGTTATCTGTGGTAAGTGTTGCAGCGAGCGGAAGATAACCCGCAGCGAGACCTTTTGCTGTGCATAAGATGTCAGGTGTAACGTTCTCGTGTTCACATGCCCACATTTTACCGGTGCGTCCAAAGCCGGTCATCACCTCATCAACAATCAGAAGCACTTCCCACCGTTTCGCCAACGCGGAGAGTTCCTTCAGAAAGCCTCTCGGAGCCATCAGCATCCCACCAGCACCCTGAATAAGTGGCTCCAAAATGATACCAGCGATCCGCCCGGCATTTGCTGAGAGTGCAGCTTCTACGGCATTCAGCCAGCGGGTCTTCAACGCAGCACCACTACCATTCCGGGACGCATCTCTATCACGATCAGGACGATAGGTTTCAGGAGCAGACACACGCACACCTCTGAAAAGGAGGGAATCAAAGGTGTTGTGAAAACTGTTGATACCGCCGACACTCATTGCCCCTATCGTGTCCCCGTGATATGCATTATCAAAGTGGATAAACAGTTCCCGTTGCGATTCTCCGGTGTGTTGCCAGTACTGGTACGCCATTTTCAAGGCAATTTCGACAGCCGTCGAACCGTTATCCGAGTAAAATACCTTGTTGAGTCCTACAGGTGTGATTTCTACCAGTTTTTGTGCCAGTTGAATCGCGGGGATATTGCTGTATCCGAGCAGTGTCGTATGGGCGACTTTATCCAGCTGCGTTTTGAGTGCTGCATTTATTTCGGGATGATTGTGTCCGTGGACGTTTGTCCACATAGATGCCATACCGTCAATATACCGGTTCCCGGAAATATCTACAAGGTAACACCCCTCACCGCGTTCAATGACGACGACATCCTCTGTCATCCAATCTTGCATCTGCGTGAACGGATGCCAGAGATAACGCTTGTCATAAGCGACAAGCGTCTCTTTATCCAACATAGTGCTTTCTCGTCCGTTTTATGCGGACAATGTTTAACGCTATTTACCAGACGTTCGCGCGCCAGAACCGTTGAAAATCTATCCCTTAAGTTTCGCGTAATGGACAGGTGGCTCTAAACCGAGTTCAGCGTAAGTCCCTGTTTTCGGCACGATAATTTCGAGTACCCTGTTCCGATAATGCGTATGGAAATCCACCGGTTGCGCTTGAATTGGGAAAACGTTTGTAAAACCGTTTGGGAAGGAGCTGGCACGTCCAACGACATTTTCAAACCGCGGGTCTTCCATCTGACCTGTCTTCGGGTTTATCGGAAGCTGCGTCTGAACCGTCACAGTGGTTTCCGATACGGGGGTAGTTTCTATCGAATACGGAGAACTTAAGTGAACTTCATAGTCATAGTCTGGCAATCTATCAGGCAGGCTGTACTCTTCTTTCATTGAGGAATGCGGTACCCATCGTGGAAACTCAATTTCGATGCGATAGTAGTCCGCCATTTCTGAGACCTGATTAATCATTCCGTACCGTCGGTATCGTTCCTTTATATCATCGGTATAAATAGCGCCATCCACAGCGACCGCTCCGGGGACTGTTGTCCGTTGTGCTGCCGACTCCGCAACCAATGCGGAACGTGCACCGATGAGAAGCGGGGTCGCAACGAGTGACATCAGCCAACCGTAGAACGACGCGCCGTACCGCGGTTGATCCGCTGTTGAACCGAACTCGTCCTTAAAACGGTAAATCCCTTCAGTGACCGCAATGACGATACCCAGGAAGATCATCAAGTTGCCTCTACTTGAGAAAAGGTCGGCTTCTTGCCCTCCGAACCCAATAAAGAAAAGGATCAGCGGATAGAGTGTCAGGTTAACGAGGCTGTTAATACCTGTAGATACGGCAGAACTAAAGACACGCGCGTTTCCTGCCATCTCCTCAAGCTGTATTTTGAACTTTGCTGAGAACGCGCCGAGAATGGGTTGACCGAGCATCGCTAACACATTGAACGGGGCACGGAGTCTCGTATCCGGTACCTCTGGCAGCTGGACAAATTCTTCTGGGATGCCCTGTGTTTTACCTTGTTTTGGTTTGCCGGTCTCATCAACATCGTCATCCGAAGTTTCTGGTTTAACGAAAGTCTCGAAGAATTTACGGTTGATTTCAATATATTCTGTCCACTCGGCGCGGACATCGCTTTCCATAGCGATCGCGTCCACTGGACACACAGGTTCACACGCGGCACAGTCAATACACACGTCGGGGTCAATATAAAGCTGCTTTTCGCCTTCGCTGGTGTGTATACAGTCTACGGGACAGACAACAACGCATGCAGTGTCCATGACATCAACACACGGTTCACAAATTATGTAAGCCATCTTTCCCTCCTTTTTGTTGACATCTAACTATTTAAGTATACCACAATTGGACACCAATAGCAAGGAAATATTCTCAATTGACTTGCCTTATTTCCACCAATCTGCTAAACTATTTTAACCAGTTTAGGATGGCACTGCAATGAACGGAATCCATTCTCTATTTCTGCCACCCTCCGACCCATTGCAGGGGGATAAACCAAACTGGCATTGGAACACTTCATGAAAACAATACTCACACTCTCGATACTTTTTTCTTTTATCGCTTTACCAGCTCTCGGTGAGTTGACTACTCAAGACTTAGAAAAGATACGGCAGATCGTCAAAGAGTCAGAAACCATCGTCAAAGAGTCAGAAACCGCTATAAGGTCAGATATTGACGCTATAAGGTCAGATATTGATAAAATTGATTCAAAAATTGACACTATTGATACGCGCCTTCGGACAGTAGAAACAGGTGTTGCAGAATTACGAGGACGCAGCATCGCTATTGCCGGAATAAAAGACTGGGGAGTCGCCTTCTGTGCCCTTGGTGCTTTGATTGTATCAATCATAGCGTTGCGGAGGGCACAACCGAAAACGCCACAGACCGCACAAGATACCCCAAAAGCAGTTTCTCAATAAGAAAAGTTAGATGTTTAAAGAACCGGAAGACTTTATCGTTGAAGAACTACCGCTCTATGACCCCTCTCGAACAGGGACACACACCTATTTCGCGATTCGGAAACGGAATCTCAGCACTATTGAGGCGATCAACCGAATCGCACGGGAACTTCAGGTACATACGCGGGATATTGGCTACGCTGGCTTAAAGGATAAGAACGCCGTCACGACACAGGTGTTATCGGTCGAAAGCGTAACGCCGGAACGGGTGTTGAGAATCGAACAACCCGCTATTGAGGTTTTGTGGGCAGAACGGCACACACATAAATTGCGCGTCGGTCATCTTCGCGGTAACCGTTTCAAACTCACTTTACGCGATCCATCTCACGAGACACTGACGCAAATCAAAACGGTCATGGATCGGTTGGTAACAGAAGGTGTTCCGAATCGGTTTGGCGTACAACGGTTTGGAAATAAAAATGATTCGCATCTCATCGGCAAGGCACTGGTGAAATCGGATTGGGAAGCGGTGAAGTCCTATATCCTCGCAAACGATGGCGTTCCAGAGCAGAAATTCGAGCGGAAGCCCGTTGAAACGGTGGTAAACGCCATTCCACACAGGTTGCGCCGGTTGTATCTGTCGGCGTATCAAGCACACCTCTTTAACCGCGTTCTTGAGGCGAGGATGCCACATTTAGGCACACTCCTTGAGGGAGATATTGCCGTGAAACATAGTAATGGCGCACCTTTCCTCGTCGAGCAGACGACTATCGAACAGCCCCGCGCTGACGTATTTGAGATTAGTCCATCGGGTCCCATCTTCGGCTACAAGATGCGGATGCCAAGTGGCGATGTCCGTGACTTGGAAATATCGGTGCTTGCAGATGAAGGTGTTCGTCTTGAAGAGTTTCGGAAGGTGGCTGGCATTCGATTGTCGGGAACGCGTAGACCGCTACGGATGCCGATCCAATTGCATGAGGTGTCAACTGTCGGTAATAATTTTGGCGTACGTCTCGGTTTTACGCTCCCCGCGGGCGGCTATGCAACTGTAGTTTTAGAGGAACTTTTGGCAGATATCCAGACTTCTGAATGATGCTAATCTTCTTGCACTACCTGCTTAGTTTTTCGATATCTGTAAAATGTCCATACACCAGAGACAAGCAGAACGGCTAACAGTACAATCAGACCAATATTAAGAAGATAGCGACCCCGATTAAGTTTCCATAACCGTTGACCTGCCAATTTAGCGGCGGGTGTCCCCTTCTGTGCTTTCGTTTTCACCTCTTGCCAATATTTTTCGGCGAGGTCCAATTGATTGAGTTGTTCGGCGAGTTTCGCGGTAACGACGAGATAGGTAACATCCTGAACGTCTTGTCTTTCTAACGCATCAGCAAACGAGCTAAGGAGCAAAACCGTCAGGTCCGTGGACATCTGTGGGAAATCTGTCGTTTCCTCAACCCCATTCTGAAAAGCAGTGACTGCCCCTTGATGGTTGTCTCGGTCAAACTCAATTTGGGATACCTCAAACCAATTTTTATTGATAAGTTGCAGCGATTGTGATATATCGGTGTAGCCGTCAAATGTGAAAGTTGCCGAACCGTAATTCAGACTCCCCTGTTTTGCATAGAGTGTATAGGTTTCACCGATCGTTAATAAATCGGGTGGACTCCACTCATCAAAACGAAAAATTCCGTCTGGTGCGACAGTTCGGCGATGTGTCGTGCCATCAATCCAAACGATAGCACCAGCAGGGGACGCATTATCTACGCCTTTAACAGTGCCGTGGATAGCGATGGGTTTAAGCACCCAACCGATGTGGACGGACTCTCCGAGCACTAACGCTAATTCAGCAGGTTTGGCGGGTGGCGTGACGTACCCTGCTTTTTTTACAGATACTTTAGAGGTGCCTTGTTGCAAGTTCTCCGTAATGAGTGTCGGTGTCGTTCCAATTTCTACATCGTTAATAGAGACCTGTGCGCCCTCGGGAAGTGTCGTAACTTTAAGCGCGGGGCTCAGTTTGAGGAGTGCTGCTTCAACGTTACCTGTTGGTGCGAGGATCCCGTCCAGAAGTTCCGGTGCTGCCCGCAGCGGATCGTAAACTTCAGAGATACTCAGCTGCCGGTTGTCGTCTAAATCCGTTGTATCCATGGCGAGTGCATCGTTAAGTTTCTTAAGCAATGTTGTCCGTTCCGCCTTTGATACCGATTGAATTACATTTAGCGCAGCAGTGCCGAGTATCTCGCGGTTGCCGAAGTAAGCGTTTAAGTTTGTATCCTCTGTGTAAGCATCGATGATAACAACCGTGTGTGCTATTCCGGTCTCTCTGAGCCACCGGTTGAGTGTCGAATCTTCGATGATGTCTCCGTCGCCTTGCGGCAACAGATGCATTGCGGCGGTCCCTCTCGGTTTCGTAACCATACCGTGGTATAAAAGGATCAATGTATCTTGTGCCGCCACCTGCCTTCCGATTTCTTGGAGTTGTGCGTGGATCTCTGTATTTGTAGCGTTTTCGCCTTCCACACGGTAAATTTGTGCACTTGGCACCTGTCCTCGTGTCGTCAGGAGTTCGGCAAGCGAATTAAGTTCGTTGCGTGCCTGCCTATCCAACGTCGCGTCAACAAGCAGCCAGTATGTCCCGGAATCTACCGGGAACGCTGGTGTGGATACAAAAACAACAAAGAGAATAAAAGTAGATATGAAAACGCGATCTTTTGGCATAATTCTATCCCTGAATTGTGGTTTCAAGGTGCTTTGGCGATTACGGTTGTGTAAGCGTCCGTCGCCATAAATCAAGAACAATGGATTTTTGATGGCTGACTACCGATGGCTTTCTACTATAATAGTTTAGCAGCAATCCGAAATGATTGCAATAAAAAGAACCTCTTGCGGGGTCAAAATGTCTAAACTTTTATAGAAGTATTGCGTCAAAGTATACAGGTAGGTCTTTTGACTATTGCTTTAAAAAATCCATCGGAATGGACAAGGAGAGGTTAATGATTCACGGGAAATTTAAGTCTACTGTTTTATCTAAATTCACAACTTCCCCAAGAGCGCCCCAAAGAGCGCCCCAAGGAGCGTGGCGTGCAAACGTCCAAAACGCGCTTCTACTACTTACGCTTATCCTTCAATTTGCTGTGGTTCTTAGTGCCGGCGCACAAGCACCTGCTAACGAAGTTGACTTATCCCAACCGTTGACGCTTGAACAGTGTATCCAGATAGGTTTGGAAAAATCAACCAGCATGCGGAACGCGCGCCTGAATCTTGCGATGCAGGAACTTCGAGTGAAAAACGCGCGTGCTGGGTATTTCCCACAAATTTTTTCATCCGGCAGCTACGATTTTTCTGACCGCCTTGACTTCGGTTTTGAACCTGAAAACTACAATTTAGGACTCCGTGGGGTGTATACACTTTGGGATAACGGGCAGCGAGAAGGCAGTTTCGCCCAAGCAAAAGAGAGCCTGACGGCTACTGTTAGCCGCAATGAAAGGACTAAACAAGACATAATCCTTGACATTACGGTGGCTTACTACGATGTCCTGAAGAGGCAGGAGCTCGTCAAGGTCGGTGAACAAATCCTCGCAAGATCGCAAGAGAACACACAACGAACGAGGGATTTCGAGGAAGCTGGCACACTTATTCCAGCAGATATCGCTACCGCTGAAGTCCGAGAAGCAAATGACGAGTTATCACTCATTAACAATGTAAACTCACTGCAAATTGCGCAGGCGACACTCCCTCGACTCCTCGGATTAGACCCCGGTCTGTTGCTTACGGTTTCTGTTGATGAGTCCTATCAATTATACCAAGACCGAGGAACTATTGAGCGGATAGAAATGCCAGTTGAAGAAGCCATTCAGATCGCTCTTAACAGCCGTCCAGAGTTCCAAGAGCGGCAAGCACAGATCAGATCACAAGAGTGGAGCCTAACCTTGGCACGGTTACAGCGCTGGCCCCGTTTAAACGCAGATGTTGACTACAACGTCAACCTTGATGACTACCTCCGTGAGCGTCAGAATTTCTCCGACTTCCGCTCTTGGAGTGCCGGTGTATCCCTGAATTTCACGCTCTTTGATGGTGGCGTTTTGGGCAATCGTGTTAAAGAGATACGGATGCAGTTAGAACAATCGCGTGAAAATGTCAGTGATTTAGAACGAAGCGTTGCCCTTAGTGTACGGCAAGCCTACCTGACGCTTGAACGTAGCGAACTCGTCGTTGACATCTCCAAACAGCAGGTTCTCAACGCGAAACTCAGCTTGGATGTCATTCAAGGACGTTTTGATGTAGGAAAGGCTATTCTGCTTGAATTGCTTGATGCCCAAACGAGTTACGCACAAGCGTTGACAAATGAGGTCAACGCGTTCTACGACTACAAAATCGCGCAAATCCGTCTACAAGACGCAATGGGAGTTCTACAGTAGCCATGAAAAATCGTAAAAGATGGCTTATCATCGGGGTAGTTGCTATCGTTGTCATTGCTCTCGGGGCAGTCGGTGCTACCCGTATGAATATCAGTTTCGGTGGCAAAAAGCAAGAGACCGAAGTCAAGCAGGAAGTCGTCCGCCGTGGCGAATTTCTTGTTCGCGTTCGTGAATCTGGCACCTTACGCTCCTTTATAGAGGTAGATGTCAGATCAAATGTGGAAGGCGAAATCGTTGAAATCCTCGTAGATGAGGCGCAAAAGGTTGAACTCGACCAACCGCTTCTTCGCATTGATGAGAAGCAAATTCTGGAGCAAAAGAAGCAGGCAGAGGCGAACCTTAATGCGCGAAAGGCTGAACTTGAGCGAGCACGGCTGCGGATTAAGATTACTGAGAAACAGCAGGAAAGTAGTCTTGCACAAGCGCAAAATTCTGTTTTAAAATCACAAGCAACTCTGGATTCGTTTGTCGCAAATACGCAGCAACGGATTACCGAGGCTGAAACCTTGGTCGCAACGACAAAGAACTCACTTGATCAAGATAATATCGCGTTGACGCAGGCAAAAATCGCATTGCAGCAAGCAAAGCTAACCCTTGAACGCGCAGAGTCATCTGTTGAATCCGCTAAAATCTCGTATGAGACGACAGCGTCCGAGCATGAGCGGAACAAAGAACTTTATGATAAGCAGCTCATTTCAAAACAGGCGTTGGAGGATTCTCAGAGACAACTTGTTGTCGCTAAGTCACAGTACGATACGGCTCTTAAAGAGGTAGAATCCCAAAAGGAGACCATAAAATCCCAAGAAGAGAACCTTAACACTCGGAATAAAGCCATAGAGAACCGCGAATCGACGCTTGCTCTAAATCAAAAGAACGTTGAGACGCTTAAAGATTCCCTAAAAGCGCAGCGGAAGCAATACGAAGCGGATCTTGAAAATTCACAAACCCGACTCCAACAGATACAAGAGACAACAGAAGATGAAAAGGAGTTGACGATGCATTCAGAGGTGAGTGCGGAAGCGAGCCTCCTCCAAGCGCAAAGCCAACTCGACTCTCAGCAAGAACGCTACGAATGGACAACCGTCACTGCACCTATGGCTGGCACGATTACGCGCATCATTGTAGAGGAAGGGGAGATTATCACCTCGGGCCGTTCCGCATTTTCGCGTGGTGAAGCTATTATGCGTATCGCTGACCTCGATCAAATGATTGTGAGGACACAAATCAATCAGGTAGAAATAGGAAAGATAGACGTTGATCAACGCGCCGAAATCACTGTTGATAGTTATCCCGGTCGCGTTTTTCCAGGGCGGGTAAGCGAGATTTCACCGAGTGCGACACAGCGCGGTCCCGGAAATCAAAGTTCCGTCATTACGTTTGAGGTAGATGTGGAGGTCATCGGTTCGCCGCCTGAGTTGCTGCCCGGCATGTCCGCGGATGTCGATATTATTGTGTTTGAAGACTCAGATATCCTGCAACTGCCGATCCCGTCCGTGCTAAGCCCACAGATTTTCACTGTTAAAGCCAACATAAATTCGGCAGATCTCACCCAATTTCAGGCGGGTCAGGAACTGAAAGTTCGGAATCTTATTGGAAAGAACTTTGCCGGACGCGTCGGTAAAATTTATCCAGAAAAGACACGTGGCAATCTCGAGATTTTGCTTGAAGGTGACCAGAAAGGTTTACGCACCGGGCCGATAGAGGTAAGCATTGTTATTTCCGAACAAAACATACTTCATGATATAGAGGCAGAAGTTAGTAGTGAGCGACAATACTTCGTCATGTTAGATACTGGTGAATCCAGCAAAAACAAAGAACAAAAAGGTGTTAAAACCCATATTACAATCGGGCAGCGCAATAACACGCACTTCCAGATCACAGGCGGATTGAAGGAAGGCGATCGTGTTTTTGTGCCCTCTATGAAAGAACTAACGAAAGGACAAACAGGAACAGACGGAAATAATAAGTAGAAGGTGTGCTAAGGACTGTCTGTCTGTTTTTATATCCATTTAATTAAAGGTGAGGAGAAAATGCCGTGCTAATAGATGTAAGAGATTTGACAAAGGTCTACCAGATGGGTGATGTACAGGTACATGCATTGCGAGGTGTGTCCTTCACTATAACAGAAGGCGAATTCATCGCGATTATGGGACCGTCGGGTTCCGGTAAATCGACGATGATGGATATTCTCGGATGTCTCGCGACACCGACAGCGGGTGAATACTATCTCGAGGGTGAAGAGGTAGGCCAACTTTCCGACAATCGTCTTGCAGACATCCGGAATAAGAAGATCGGCTTTGTATTTCAATCGTTTAACCTGCTACCTCGAACCAGTGCTCTCAACAATGTTGAACTCCCCCTTATTTATGCCGGTATGGGCAGAAAAGAACGCAAACGACGCGCGTTTGAAGCGTTGGAAGCGGTCGGTTTGGCAGACCGTGTAGACCACAAGTCCACAGAGTTGTCTGGTGGGCAAATTCAGCGCGTCGCTATCGCGCGTGCCTTGGTCAATAACCCATCAATGATCTTCGCCGATGAACCGACAGGAAACTTAGATACGCGCTCCGGTGAAGAGATTATGGCAATCTTCAACCGCTTGAACGATGAAGGCAATACGATTATCATGGTGACACACGAACCTGAAGTCGCTGAACACGCCAAACGCATCCTCCACATTCGAGACGGTTTAATTGAACGAGATGTCAAACAGAATGGACATCAAGAAAATGGCGAATAATCAAAGGAGTAGAGGTCAATAACCCCCTGCTAAAGCAAGGGGCTTGTGCGAAGCGTAGCCAGCGTTCACTCCACAAGTTAAACTATTGACTACAGTAATATATCGCGGTATCGTGGCCTGGCAGCCACAACGTCTGTCTTAAAACGATATGTCGAACTGGTAGTAGGCATATCTAAGGATGCTCCCCAAGTCTGACATCAAGGCTGATACCTACGATCTGGAAGGGGCAACATATACCCGCGAAAGCGGAGAGCTGAAAGGTCATTACCTGTTTTCTTGATAGCACCGTGTCAGGTCTATTAGGCGGAAAGTGCGAGCTCTGCTGAACGAAGCAGCACACTAAAGAGAAACGGCAACGAAACCGTGCCGAAAAAACGGAACGGATATATTCTAAACTAAAAAAGGAGCGGTGTTTCCTCCCCCTGCTAAAGCACGGAGGTTGCCACACCGAAGATTTTGATGAGAAAAGCGGTACTTTTTATCTTTATTATTTTCTGTCTTACGGTCTGTCAGGCACACGCGCAGATTCAGTGGGACGCGGCAAAATTCATGCCCCTCTCTGAAGTAGAACCGGGAATGAAAGGTAAAGGTTATACCGTATTCTCTGGAACAACCGTTGAGGCATTCGATTTTGAGGTCGTGAGTGTCTACTATGACCGTTTCCCCGGCTTACATATTGTGTGGGCAAAAGGGATAAGCGACAATTTTAAAAAGACAGGTTCTGCCGGTGGAATGAGCGGCAGCCCGATGTATATTAACGGTAGACTCATGGGTGCACTCTCGCGAAGTTATCGAAACCAGCGTGAACACGCAAACCTTTTCGGTATAACACCCATTGAGTTTATGGTGAAAGTTACCGAATTCGGTATGGAGCCGAACCTAAGTTACCAAGGGACGCAGCTGTTTAATTTCGGCACAGAAACTGTGGCAGAAGGGGTTAGTTCTGCTGTTTCTCTCTTTCCGAGGCACAACCTTCTATATACACAACAACATCTTGATGACTTTCAGATGGGTGACCTGTTAGAACAGTTACCGCTACCGGTTGCGATGTCGGGTGTTAATTCTCATACTATGCGGTTCTATAAACCGCTTTTCGACAAATTTAACCTGATGCCTCTTGAGTCCCCCGGCGGTGGAAGTCCCGTTAAAAAATCGCCTATCGAGCCGGGACAGATCATCGGTGTCGCCTACGCGCGGGGTGATTATTCCGCCTTTGGTTACGGTACCATCACCTATATTGATGGGGATCAACTCCTTGCTTATGGGCACTCAAGAGATGGTGAAGGCAGTGTCAATCTCGCAATTTCCGGCGGATACGTCCACTTTATCATGCCCGGGAGTTATAGATCTTTCAAAGTCGCCTCCCCTACACAACTCATCGGCACTCTGGTACAAGACCGGCAAGCGGCTATCGCCGGTATCATTGGCAAACATCCGTCTTACATTCCAGTGACACTTAGTATGGAAACCGTTGATGGCGAACTGCATCACAAATCTTATGAAATTGTTCGGCATCGCAGTTTTTCACCCGTCCATGTTGAGAATGGCGCGGAGTCACTCGTTCAGGCGTTAGCGTTTTCTTCAGCCGACCACACATTGACGATTGATGCAACAATCACCTTAAAAGCGCAACCAGAACTTGTATCGCGAGAACTCGTCTATAAAAGTGTCTATACTTCAGGAGGATCGACCGGAGGCGGCATTGCAAGAGTACTTCGGGATCCACTTTTACAGTTAAGCAATAATCCTTATACACAAGTCGAGTTTGAGAAGGTGGCACTCAACCTGAAATTAGAAGATAAACGGAGAAGCGCATGGATTGAAAGGCTTCAGGTTGATAAACTACGCTATCGCCCAGGCGAAACAGTTGAAATAATGATTACACTGCGCCCTTACCTCGAACATCTAACAACCGAAAAAATGACAATTATGATCCCAGACGATGCCCCTGACGGGCGTATCACTTTATTGGTAATGAGCGCGACGACAGACGCACAGCGGCAGCGTTCACGTGCACCGCTTAACTTTCGTCCCAAAAATATCAATCAACTCGTTAACCTTTTACAGCGGCATGAGACCAACACAGATGTTATCTTAGAACTCTTGCTTGCACAACCCGGATTGACAGTTCAAGGCGAGGAATTTTCTGGTTTGCCTACCTCTGTAATGTCTGTAATGAATTCCGCAAAACAGGTTGGTGAGAGCGGATACACTCTCGGGACTTCCTTACATCGCGACACGCACGCAACAAATTATGTTATCTACGGCCTCCGTTCACTTGAACTTGTTGTAGACAGAAATGCCCAATAATTCTCCTTTTTCTGGCTTTCTCCACACTTACATACTCACCTAAAACAGACGCAGTCCAATACAACTATGCACCACGTCAAAATCACAACACCGTCTCGGTTACACTTTTCTTTACTTGATCTGAATGGTGCATTAGGGCGGATTGATGGTGGATTCGGTCTTACAATTGCTGATCCCAATTTCCAAATCATTGCTGAAAGATCGACTGCTATTGATGTCTCGACTTCTATCTACCGTGAACGAGCGATCACAGTTCTCCAACGGCTCCAACAGACCTACCCGTTCCCCGGCATCAAATTAACATTTGAATCTGAAATTCCGATGCATAGCGGATTCGGGTCTGGAACACAACTTGCACTCGGCATTGCGCAGGCTGTCAATCTGTTATACGAATTCGGGTTAAACGTTCAACACCTCGCGCAGATTGTCGGACGCGGCGGCACTTCAGGTATTGGCGTTGCAGCGTTCGATACGGGCGGATTTATCGTGGACGGTGGTCACCGGTTTCCAGCGGAAAAAGCGTCGTTCCTGCCCTCTTCTGCTGTCGGCGATATTTTACCACCTCCGATTTTATTCCGCTATCCGTTTCCTGAACTGCCGCTGCTCATCGTTATGCCGAATTGTTTGAGGATATATGGCGATAAGGAGGTTGAACTCTTTCGCACATTGTGTCCACAACCCGAGTGGGTCGCGCAGAAACTTTCACATATCCTGTTGCTACAGATACTCCCTGCCTTAATCGAAAGTGATATGTCCAGCTTTGGCAAGGCATTGAATAATATTCAGACATTTGGATGGAAGCGAGTAGAGATTGATGCCCAAGGCTCGGAGCTTCAATTGACGCTTGATTTTTTGCGCGACAGCCGGGCATTCGGTGCTGGTGTTAGTAGTTGGGGACCTGCGATTTGCGTGATAGCTGAAGATGTTGATAGGCTTAAGCAGGAGACCGAGGCGTTCCTAAAAACGCTTCCGGAGGGAGGCACCTGCTTTATTACACATGCGAACAACTTTGGAGCGAGTGTCGCGTCAGATTAAAACAAAAACGGGCGGGTGCTATTCCCCGCCCGTTTTTTATATCATATTTACCCTTTGCTTGGCGAATAATACGGGTTCGTTCCTGAAGCGTGATCGGTCGTATCAACGACGTGCTTGATTTCAGGAAAAACCTCCTGAATCATCGCTTCAATGCCGTGTTTGAGGGTGACATTCGCCATGCCACACCCTTGGCATCCGCCCCCCATGTGAATGTAGATAGAATCGTCATCAACGTTCAACAGTTCTATCTGTCCGCCGTGTGCGGCGACTGCTGGGTTAATCCGTTCATCAATGAGTTCCTGAATCTTTTGCGCCTTCGGGTTATCCCAGGTCGGTGTGTTCGGGTTCTCAATATTGAAACCGCTTGCATTGAGGTCATCGACATAGTCGATCACTGCGCCTTTGAGGTCGGGTGCGCTTTCGGCATCAACAAGTACATTAAATCTCCCACATTCAACAACAATGTCCTCCGGTTGTGCTTCGGTCGCTAAACCGAGGCTGTATTGGAACGCAGTAGCGGTTTTGCCTTGGATACTAATGCGGAGTCCTTCGACTTCAACTTCTTCGGCTTCAATCACTGCGTGAATTTTCTCTTGTGCACCTTCTGTGACTGTAAGCAAAGATTCTTCGTTGCCCGTGAGCTTCCTCAAGAAATTCTTCATAGTTGCCTTCCGTGGGTGAGATTTATGCAGCAGTTTTACCTGCCCAAGACTGATCCGACTGAAATTCTCCCATTTCGTCGTATAACACACGTAGTCGCTTGATTGCCTCTATTTCGAGTTGTCGTACCCGTTCCCGGGTAACTTTCAGGGCAACCCCGATTTCACGGAGCGTTTTACGTTCACCGTCTTCAAGACCGAAGCGCATCTTCAGCACTTTCTGTTCTCGTTCCGGTAACTTTTTAAGAAATTGGGCGATCAGGTCTTCGTTAATCATTTCTGCGATAGGGCTATCTTCACCATTTGTTGCGGGGTCCTCAATTAAGTCCCCTAATGTCGCGGCGGAGCGTTCATCACTGAGTTGTAAATCCATAGAAATAGCATCGGCGTTGAACGTCAAAATTTCTTCAACCTGCGTTACGGATAAGTCTAAAGCCTCGGCTATTTCTTCCCGCCGAGGCTCACGTTGCAGCTCCTGACATAATGCCGCGTACACAGCGTCAAACTTGTTCATCTTCGCAACTACATAAGAAGGGAGTCGAATTGAGCGGGAGAAATTGTCAAGCGTACGCATAATCGCTTGTTTAATCCACCAAATCGCATAAGTACTGAATTTAAAGCCCTTCCTATAATCAAACTTACTCGCTGCTTTAATGAGTCCGATATTTCCTTCTTGGATCAGATCTTCGAGTGGGACGTTGTGTCCTTGGTATCTTACAGCAATCGAAATAACGAGTCGTAAATTCGCCTGTACAAGTTGGTCCCTTGCCAGTTCTGCGTCCGCTGTATAACCATCTTTTTCCTTACCAGCTTCAATTCGTTTCGCTAACTCAACTTCTTCTTCCCGAGTTAACAGGCGATGACCTGCCACACTCCGGAGCCAACTCGTTAAAGCACTCTGATCACTCCCGCTGTAACTCTCTGGCGGTTCTGCTTCTTCTGGATATGCTGCATCCATATAAGAATCAACACTATCGATATTTGTCGTTTCACCGAGAAATTCGGCTTCCATCGTTCTCCTCTCCTTTTATGGAAGTTGAAAAAAAAATCATACAAGGTTTAATGATACATCATGTTAAAACGATTTGTCAAGCAAAATGTTTAAAAAAAAGCGAAATTTCGTGAAAAAATCCACATAACACCGCATTTTAACGCAATTTGTGAAAAAATAAGAGAAAAATAAAGTTGTTTCCAGAGGTATTCAGTTGTCAATATGCAGTACTACGTCGCGTGTCCAATCAGCAAAACCGCTGCTGGCAACGAAGTCGCCTCTGTCTTTTCAAACGCTGCACCGATACATCGGATGTCGTTGTCTGTTTCCAACATCTCATAAGGTAGATTCCACGCTTCGAGCGTCGGTTCCAGAAAACGTGCCACTGAATCAATCCATTGTCCATCTGTATCCCGATTGCGGTATCCGCGATATCCGATGAATACAACCACCGGAACCCGCATATTGACAACTGTGCCTCGAAAGGCATCACCAGATTCCAAAAAACCTGTGTTTTGAATGATGATCACCGGTTTTTTCCCACCGACATACAGACCAGCGGCAACGGCGAACGCCTCGCCTTCACGGGTTACCGTAATAACTTCGATCTCTGGTTCTATCCGTAAAAGTTCATAAATTCGCGCACTACCGTTATCTGGAACCCCTATAGCGTGGGTGATCTGATGCCTTTTTAATTCATTTACAATTTTTTCTGCTGATGCCAATGTGTACTCCTATATTGCGGATGAAAGACCTACCCTTTTGATTGCAATACTATTGCCGTCCCTCAACCAATGCATCGACAACTGTCGGATCGGCAAGCGTTGACGTATCCCCGAGATCAGAGATGTCGCCTTCCGCGATTTTGCGGAGGATACGCCGCATGATCTTACCGGATCTCGTCTTTGGCAACGCGGGTGTAAACTGAACCTTGTCAGGTGTGGCAATCGGTCCAATATGTTGTCGAACCGCTTGTTTGATGCCGGTTTCTACTTCATCAGACGCAGCTTCACCTGTCATGAGCGTAACGTATGCATAGATACCTTGTCCCTTAATATCGTGTGGGTAGCCGACGACGGCTGCCTCCGCTACCGCTGCATGCTGCCCGATTGCGCCTTCGACCTCTGCTGTACCCAATCGATGGCCAGAGACGTTCAGGACATCGTCGACGCGTCCGGTAATCCAATAGTAGCCATCTTCATCACGCAGGACTCCGTCGCCTGTCATATAGTAGCCGGGGAACCGACGAAAATAGGTGTCTAAAAACCGTTCGTGGTCGCCGTAAACGGTGCGCATGATACCGGGCCATGCTGTTTTGATACAGAGATAACCGGTTGCTGGATTACCTTCGACTTCGTTCCCCGCTTCATCAAGTATCACCGGCTCAATCGCAAAGAACGGGAACGTCGCTGAACCCGGTTTCAGTGGCGTTGCGGCAGGCAGCGGGGTCATCAGGATTCCGCCTGTTTCCGTCTGCCACCACGTATCTACGATTGGGCACCGTTGCTCGCCAACGATGTTGTAGTACCACAACCATTCCGGCTCCTTAATCGGTTCGCCGACTGTACCGAGCAATCTGAGCGTAGATCTATCATACTTCTCAACCCATGAGTCCCCTTCCTTCATCAGGGCGCGCAAAGCCGTTGGAGCGGTGTAGAAGATGTTAATATTATGCTTTTCGACGACTTGCCAGAATCGCCCGAAGTCCGGGTAGTTCGGTACACCTTCAAACATGATGCTGATCGCACGGTTTGCCAGTGGACCATAGATAATATAAGAGTGTCCCGTAATCCAGCCAATGTCGGCGGTGCACCAGTAGACATCACCCTCATGGTAATCAAAAATCTGTTGGTGTGTGTAGGAGGTGTAGACGAGGTAACCGCCAGTGGTATGCAAAACGCCCTTCGGTTTTCCTGTTGAACCGGAAGTGTACAAAATAAAAAGCGGATCTTCGGCATCCATAACCTCTGGTTCACATTCTGCGTCAGCATCTGCCATCGCTTCGTGCCACCAAATATCCCGTGATGCATCAAAATCGACGTCATCTTCTGTGCGCTTCACGACGACGACCTTTTCAATGGACGGGCATTCTGCTACAGCGGCATCGGCGTTTGCCTTCATCGGAATATCGCTACGCGGACCCCGCATGGCGGTATCTTGCGTTATGAGCATTTTACACGCTGAGTCGTTAATCCTATCTCGGAGGGATTCCGCTGAAAACGCCCCGAAAACGATGGAGTGGATCGCGCCAATCCTTGCACACGCCAACATCGCAATCGCCAGTTCCGGCACCATCTGTAGATAGATACAGACACGGTCTCCTTTTTCAACGCCTTGATCTTTTAAAACATTGGCAAATTTTTTGACCTCGGCGAGGAGTTCACTGAAACTGAACGTCTTATCTTCGGACGGATCGTTTCCTTCCCAAATAATAGCGGTTGCATCGCCGTGTCCTGCCTCTACGTGCCGATCGAGACAGTTATAACAGGCGTTGAGTGTGCCGCCTTCAAACCATTTAATATCAGCGTTAACAAAGTCGTAATCTCGGACAGTGTGCCATTTCTGATACCACGTCAACCGTTCTGCGATCTCTGCCCAAAACGCTTCCGGGTCTTGAATCGACTCGGCGTATTGTGTCTGATACGCTTCAAAACCGTTGACGTGTGCGTTAGCAATCGGATAATCGGTTTCCATCGGTGGAAAAATATTATTAGCCATTTTATAGTTTTGTCTCCTCTACAAAGCAATCTGCGGTTCTCAAAACGCCTTTACAAGTTGTATAGAACATATTTTATAGGAAAACTGTGAACATGTCAACTGCAATTATTAGATACATTCAGCTCTCTGTTGAACGCGCTTAAGCATCCTCCGGTGATTGAAGATACACACGCTAAGCAGCTGTCACCTATGAAACAGATCCCAACCAATCAATAGCAGTTCGCTCATCCTGTTCAATGGCGATTTCGACTGCGCGCTTGGCATGTTCTAAAAGGTCTTTGGCGTGCTTGCGGAAATTAAAAGATTCCATGACTTTCTGTCGGATTTCAGACTGTTTATCGGTTGTGATGAATGGAACAACGCTTCTACCGAATTCTTCCCTATTGATTGCGGTAAGGATCGTCCCACTACACCCTTTCTTGAGTTGTAACTGACCGACGCTGCTTTTCAAAAACACCAATAGCGTTTCCGAATTAAGTACATCCGAATTGATAGCATGAAATCCAGTTGAACAGAGGGCATTATCATATTCCTCTGTTATTAAGGCTATGCTTTCCAATGAACCTTCAACAGATGAAACAATAACATCTCCTGCGTTCACCTTACATCGCGCTCTACTTGGTAAGTCTTGTCCTTGCGCTACCATACAATCCTTTATTTCGCCACTGCCTCCGATATTGGCAAGTTCAATATATTTGTATTCCGTTTCAGGTTCAGATTTGAAACTGCTATCCTTTAAATGAACTTGATTCGCAACCGTCCCGCAACCCTCCGGATAACTTTTAATGGCGCTGATAATGTGATCATATTTTGGTTGGAAGTAATCCGCGTCAATACGTTCAGCGCGTTGCATGCTCGCATAATCCGTGGCAAAGGTTAACGTGTGCTTCGGTTGCCAATCGGCGAGTCCAAGTTCGCTAAGGAGAAGGGCTTCGGCTTCGGCATACCGCGTCTTTGATAATTCCGTTAGTTTTTTTGATCGGACATAAGTTTTCTCTATCTCCGTTTGAAGGTTTTTCCAATTCGGTACAGGAATTTGATACAAAAAAGGCGGAGCAATCTCGGGCTGGCTGCTGCCGTATTTGCCTCTCTCTATTAATGTTCTGCCATACCTACTGTTGAAGAAAATAGTGAGAAAGAAAGGATTTAAGTTTCCGCTTTTGAGGATAAAGGTGTGAGATGATGAGATAGCGTGACTGTTCTCAAGATAGATAGCACACTGACCCGCATTTGCTCCCGATCGCGTTATCAGAATGTCTTTATACTGTATTGTGTTTTCCTTCAAACGCTCAGCATCCTCTTCCGATATATAAACCGGATTCGCTGTCAGATCAATGGAGAGCGGACGCACATTTTGTGCTCTTAAAAACAGAACGCCATCGTCCACATAATTTCGCTTTATCTCTTTAGGGTGTCTGATGTTGACATGAAAATCGCTGAGTCTGTGCGAACCAATTGCTTCAAGTCGGTGTTGAACCTGTAGATAATCGGGTCGAAAAAACTCCGCATCAAGCCGCAGAGAATGGGATGCATCCACTATAGATTCGTAATCAACGATAGAATACTGCATGATTGCGTTTAGCTCCAAAAACTCAAATCTTCACGCTTTGCCCATTCAATAAAGGCTTCCGCGATTCCATCGGGGAGCTCCTCGTTGTGGTTGTGTAAATCGTGGTCAACAATCAGGTGCCCGTTTTTGTCCAATTTGTGCTGTCCATCACTATTTTCCAGAAAAACATAATCACCGGAATTATCTTTCCCACTGTTCTCGCTCACTGCTAAAAAGACGGAGTAGTTGTCGATTTTTCGGCAGAGGGGTCCCACGCTTGGATCATCGTTCCACTTTTGCACGAACAGAACACTCGTTTTCGTGCCGGTATGCGGTTTGAAAGTGTTACCGTGCAAACTGACAATACCCAAAATACGGGCGCGTTCGGCGATAAATTCTCGGACGTATTTATCAGAGGTGTTGTTAAATCTACCTTGCGGTAGCACAATCGCCATACGGCCACCGGGTTTGAGGAAATCAAGATTCCGTTCAATAAACAGAATATCACGACCAACTTTGGTGTGTGCTTTGCCGTTCTGCTTAAAGGTGAGGTTGTATTGATGCAGGATACGGCTCTCCTTGATGTCCCCCGCAAAAGGTGGATTCGCCATCAGAATATCAAACCCAAACGACTTGTTCTCGCCTTGTTCCATCCTTAACGCTTTGAGGCGCTCAAAACCGTCGCCATAAGTGCGGACCCACCTGCTATTTTTCTCTGTGCTGTCGTCCCACCGTTCATAGTCGAGTGTGTTGAGGTGCAAGACATTCGTTTCACCATCGCCTGCGATCAGATTGAGGGTTCTCGCCACTCGGACGGTCTTTTCGTCGAAATCAATTCCAAACACCTTGAGAACGTTTTCTTTATCTGCTTCCGGAATTTCTGCATTGGTGAAGAGCGTCCCGGTCAGTTTGAAAACGGTATGCACCGGAAAGCCGCAGCTCCCCGCGGCGGTGTCAATCATATACTCCCCTGGCTGAGGATTGAGCATTTTGACGCACATATCTATGACGTGGCGTGGCGTGAAGTATTGTCCCTTTTCACCTTTCGCGGATTTGCTCACCAGGTATTCAAACGCTTCATCGACAACTTGTAGATTGGAGTTGAACAACTTTATATCCTGCAAGCTGGATACGCAAACTGCGAGATGGCTGTCGGATAGTTCAAACGCCGAATGTTCCGGAAAAACGCCTTTCCACTGGTCTCTTGCCTCGTCAAAAAGTTGCTGAATTTTGGTTTTGAGCTCGGTGTCGGTTTGACCGGTGTTTCTAAATGCCATGACTCGAAATCCATCATCCAAAATATCTTCCGCTCTCAGCCGAATAATATCATAGTCCGATTCATAGGTTACGCCGGTCCCGTGTTCTTTGTGGGTATTTTGTGCCTGACGAACAAAATAATCAATAATTCCTTTGTCTTTATAACTGAGTGCCTCATCATAGAGTTTGGTAAAGATGAGTTTGAAGACTTCTTCAAAGACATCTACGCCTGCATTGGCGAGTACCT
>JAJDTJ010000078.1 GCA_022827225.1 Candidatus Poribacteria bacterium
CAAATAGCGGTCTCAAGATTTTTTGCCAAGTTCAATGAAAAAACAAACTCACAGAATATTAATGTCCGTTTTCAAGACGATACACCCCTGCCTTTTGACAAGGCAGCATAAGTTTACAATATCGTCCAAACTTTAGTATAATATAGAACTTACGTAGCCTCCTTTGCTGAAAAGTAACAAAAAGGCGAACTTTATTCCTATAAATTAGTCTAAATAAACTAAGGACAAAATAGGAACGCTTCTTTGGGAATTCATCTACGTCGCAGTTCCAATAACTCAAGTTGCTACCTAAAAAGGTATAAGCACTTAGTTAGAAGTTTTGCCTGGCGATCCATGGGAGATTCTTTATAGTATTTCTATCCTACCACAGACGCAAATACTAAAAAGGGTATCTCATGGATTCGACTATTGTAGTACATTATACGCGACGATCAATTACATACGACAACAACTCAAAATTTTCAATTGTTATCAACGTTGCGTAAGTCCTATAATAATTCAATTTTCCTATAAGCAAAAACACTCGCTCCTACAGCAAAAATATCTCAAGGACCAGAAGGTTATGCGTCAAAAATTTTACACATCACTTCTAAACAAGGAGTTAGAATCATGAAACATCAGTTAACAGCATACTGCCTGGGTCTAATTCTTCTCTTTTCGGCAGGCACGATTATACCAGCGTATTCAGTAGATGTAACCGTCGGGCTACTTGCCGGCAGTAACAATCTCGGCGAAGTAGAAGAAGCCGCTTATGAGTGGGCGGAGGACAACTTCCAAACAAAAACACTTCTCGTGGACAAGAGCGGGAACTTCAAGAGCGGCGCCACCGCAATGCAACCGGAGCAGTTCGCTGCGCTATGGATGTTCTATACAGAGACGAATACATTGCCAGATGCATTCCTCGCTGATGCAACGAAGAAAACGATCCTTGACTATGTAGAGTCAGGCGGCGGCGTGTTCCTCTCGGCGTTAGCACTCCGGTATGTCTTTGAACTCGGCGTTGAGGATGGTGGAGACCCACGAATCTTTCAACCGCTCGGCAAGGATCCCCCCGAAATCGGCGTGGTTCCGACCGCTGACGGTAAAAACCACCCGGTCTTTGAAGGATTTGATACCAGTAAACCTGTTTACCTTACCAGCATGCAGCAAGACGGATTTACCGCAGACTTTTTCAACTTTGGGGCAGATCCAGAGGGAACGATTCTCGGAACGAAGACACGCGGCGGTGGAGCTGGTGGTGGAGAACGTCCCTTTGTTGAATATGACGTAGGAAACGGCGTAATTATTACGCTTGGACACCATAACGGTGTTTATACCGATGCAAAATCGGAAGAGGGTCAGAACCTAAGAAAACTGACAGCGAATGTACTGAACTATCTCGGCGAAAATTCTGCCTTTTTCGCTGTTGAACCGAGCGGTAAATTAACCACGACGTGGGGCGACCTAAAGGCATTATCGAAATAGACCGCACGGTTTTAGGTAGATAGAGAAGTCCATGCTTGTGATATTGGCTTTCAAACGAAGTCGATATACAATCAGCATGGACTCTCTTTTTTTAAGCACCGTTGACAATTTCCGTCGCACTCTATATAATAAGGTGAGGAATTCAAAAGATGTCAAACAATTTTCGTAGAGCAAGTTTTGGCTCGCAAGCTACGCCAAAAGTCAGCCTTCGCGCTGTAATTCTATCGCTCCTCATCACTATACCGAACTCCTACTGGCTCATGATTAACTGGGGTCCCAGTGGTTATAGCACAGGTCAGAGTTTCCCTACCGTCTCAACTGTCTATTTCAACGTCATCTTTGTCGTGCTGATTTTGATGGCGCTAAACCCGTTGCTCCGTTCAATCCGCAGCTTTTATAGAGCAAGTTTTGGGTCGCAAGCTACGCCAAAAAACGCGAGTTTTACCGATGCCGAATTGATGGTCGTCTATCTACTCGTCTCCATCGCCTCCTCCATCGCAGGACACGACACACTCCAGATACTCTGGCCCCTACTCACATATCCGATCTGGTTCGCCAGTCCAGAGAACGAATGGGGAGAACTCTTCCACCGACACATGTCGGATTGGCTGACTATTAAAGATCGGAGTGCCTTGGCGGCTTTCTATCAAGGCGATTCCTCACTTCACACCCTCCAACACCTACAGATGTGGATGACACCTGTACTCTGGTGGTCTGCCTTGATTATCGTGCTAACCGGTATGATGTTTTGCATCACGATTCTTATCCGACACCAGTGGGTAAACCACGAAAAACTCAGCTATCCGGTCATCCAGATTCCACTGCATCTCACTGAAAACGGGGGACGCACGCTTTTGAGCAATCGGCTATTTCTGCTGGCAGCAGTCCTCGCAGGTGGGATGAATCTCCTTAACGGATTGCACTTTCTGTTTCCAGTTGTGCCAGGTTTAGGCGGAAGCCTCTATAATTTAGGTCAGCACTTCCAGACGAAGCCGTTGAACGCCATCGGTAGGTTACCTATCGCGGTCTATCCGTTTGCAATCGGAATGAGTTTTTTTATCCCGTTGGAGCTCTCGTTCTCTATCTGGTTCTTCTATCTCTTTCATAAAGTAACGCGCGTCTGGGGCACGATGGCAGGCATCGGACATCTGCCCGGATTCCCGTTTCTCGATGCACAATCTTTCGGTGCATGGTTCTGCTTAGGCATCTCGGCAATATGGCTCACTCGGAAATTCATCGCGCAACAGGTGAAAAACGCCTTTCGAGGCAATGATACCCGACTTCAGACAGATGGCACACCGTCAACACACATCCGATACGCCGTCATCGGCTTGATCCTCGGCAGCATCTTTATCCTCTTTTTCTTCAAAAGTACAGGAACCCCGATTTTCGGTATCCTCGGCTATTTCGTCCTGTTCTTTGCGTTAGCTGTTGCGATCACGCGTATCCGTGCTGAAGTGGGACCCCCAGCACACGATGTGCCGTGGCGACCGGATAAGGTGCTTGTCTCATTCCTCGGCACACGGCGTATCGGAGCGGAAGCGTTAACAACGTTCAGCATGTTTCACGGGTTCAACCGCTCCTACCGTTCGCATCCGATGCCGATTATGTTGGAAGGTTTTAAAGTCGCACAGGTACGCGGATTATCGCATAACCGTTTTATCGTTGCTGTTGTTCTGGTGATTATCGTCGGAACGATTTCCTCAGCGTGGGCGTACTATGCACAAGGTTATCACTACGGCGGCGCAGTCTACGGCGAGCAAGCACAGTGCCGCTGGACTTACGAGCAGTTAAAGCAGTGGCTCATCAATCCGCAATCCATAGATGTCGGTGCCGTCTCTGCCTCCGGCGGCGCGATTGCCTTGACAACGCTCCTGATGGTCCTACGGCGCCGATTTATCTGGTGGCCCTTCCATCCAGCCGGGTACGCCCTCTCGCTCAGTTTCTGGAATACGAGTTGGTACTGGTTCTCGATCTTCTTATCGTGGGGGATAAAAGCCATCCTCTTTCAGGCAGGCGGTTTGCGAACCTATCGCCGAGCGATGCCGTTCTTCATCGGTTTGGTCATCGGTGAATTCTTCGTTGGCGCGATCTGGACATTAATCGGGATCGCCTTAGAACGTCCGATGTATCGGTTCATGTTTTAGAAGTTATACCGTTTCTGTTAATCAATCACTCTTTACGTAGAACGAACTTTTAGTTTGTTCCGCCTCTGTTAATCAATCACACTTTGTGTAGAACGAACTTTTAGTTTGTTCCACATCACCACACATTCCTTGAAAACCGGTAATGCAATATCATTATTTACAAATGGTATTAGCAACAGGGTTCCAATCCCTGCGAGCAAAGAAAGGAAAATAACAATGCGACTTAGCTGCCTCCCTGTCTCTCTTTATAACGACATCTTCAGTGGAAAAAACAGTGTCGCCGACTGGATTCGATTTGGTGCGGAATTAGGGTTAGATGCGGTCGATTTCAGCATCAAGTTTTTTCCAGAGCGTGACATAGAAACCATAAAACAGGCGCGTGCTGCCCTCGAAAAGCACAGTATAGCACCGTGCATGATTGCCTGTTACGCTGACTTCACGCATCCCGATCCGGTCCAACGGGCACAAGAACTAACAGACCTAAAGGCGGACATCGCATTGGCGAAAGCGTTGGAAGCAAAATTTATTCGTGTGACGGCAGGGCAAAACCACCCCGGCACCGAACGCGAAGCAGGCGTGCAGTGGGTCACAGACGGATTCCGACGCGCCATCGACGAAGCAGAAAAGCACGGCATCACACTCGCCTACGAAAATCATACCAAAGGCGCACCGTGGGATTATTGGGACTTCTCACAACCGACAGAAATCTTCTTAGAGATTTTAGATGCCCTTTCCGATACACCCCTCGGTGTCTGTTTCGATACGGCGAACCCACTTGTTCTCGGTGAAGATGTACTTACACTTCTCGAAGCGGTTGTCCATCGAATTGTCGTCGTGCATATCTTCGACCTACGTGAAGTCGGTGTGTTTGAACCGGTTCGCATCGGGACGGGTGCCTCACCGATCCCGCAAATCTTCTCGCGCATCAGACAAGCAGGTTACGATAGCTGGCTCAGCATTGAAGAAGCCAGCCGCTCAGGACAGCAAGGATTTGAACAGGCAATCGCTTATGTCCGAAACACTTGGGAACACGCGACACCTTGTACCATAGGAGACCGTTAGCCTGTGGTCTTAACCTGTGGTCTTTGTGTACCATAGGAGACCGTTGGCCTCCTGTGGTCTTTGTACCATCAGCCGCGTGAAGGCTCACTCATCCGTTCTTGTGCTTGGCGCGAGAGTTCAGCGAGATGTCCATCGTTTGCTCTCACCTGTTCGAGGTGTATCCACCGCTCCGGTGTGGCTGTCCGTATCATTTTTTCACCATATTTCCGGTCAATCCAGAAGCGTGCGGACCCAGCGATATATGCCTGTAGCGCCTCGAGTTTGTCATCAGGATACCGTTGGCAGAGGTTCATCGTAAACATCCGTCGCCGCGCGCCGCCCCCGAAAGCGGCGTGCTTCGTGTTATGGTTAAACAACACCAGATCGCCGGGGGTCGTCTCAAACACTTTTGCCGGTACATCCTTTCCGTGTACCTCCCATAGTTCTTGGCTCTTACCGACCTGCTGAGAGAGGGCGTCCGCATAGTTATCTCCGAAGAGATGGCTCCCCGGAATGACGCGGAGGGCACCAGTGTGGCGAGTCAACGGGTCCAGGTAGAATGCGATCTTGATGTGCATCGGGTCTTCGAGTTTATGTCCGCCATCCGAATGCCATCCGGTATCGCCGACGTAGAAATTGCCATCGCTTCCCATGTAGTTGAAATCATCACCGAGGAGTGTTTTGGCAATCGCCAAAATCCGCGGATCATCGAGCAAGGACGACAATTCTTCGCTCTGATCGATGAACGGAACGATGCAGGAGCGTGCTGTGCCTTCATGCGGTTTACCGTTGTGTCCGCCGCCTCTCTCTTCCCAGACGGCTTCAAAAGCGTCCTGAATCGCGGTAATCCGGTCTGCCATGAGTTGTGGGAAACTGAGATAACCGAATGTCTTGAAAAAATTGATCTCCGAATCGGTGACAGTAAAATCATGCTGATTCATTTTTTAATTTTTCCTTGCGGTTAAACGACGTGGTTTGTGCTTTGATGCTTTTCGCTCAAGATATGAAGAAATACCGTTTTTGCTTGGGGTATTTGCTTGGGGTATTTGATAGGGCGTTTCTGCGGATTTCTGCGGATTTCTTATAAGCAAAAACACCCCTCCACTTCGTTTCGGGCTACGTTCTCGTTGCTATTCCATAAAGTCTCGCTATTGGTACGTTATCATAACATACTTACCGATGAATTAAACCTATAGATTTCCGAACATATCTGTAGAAACAGACTTTGGACTCTGCGATAGGTCTACTGCCTATCGTTTCGGAGCTACGGTCTGGCAACCACGCGTTAGGCGTGGCAGGCTTCATCAAGCAAAGCGTGAATCCACGTTAGAAATCTAACGAGAATACCACGCGCGCCATTCAAATCTCGATGCATGGACGTGCCATCTTCAGCAGTGATGATTTTAGAACCGCCTATATTCTTTTTCACTTCACCTGTCCAAGAGACGGTCTTTGAAGTATATGCCTCGTTGACGATGATGACATGTTTTCCAAGTTCCGCTGCCTTGTCAAGCAAGCGTTGCTTAAACTTATAGTGTGAGAGCGTCAACATCTGTCGGACAGATTTTTTTCGGATGCGTCTACGGTTTCGTAGAACCATTTGCGAGGTGTCAAAAGACGGAAGAAGAATGACATCGAAGTTTGAGACGAGAAAATGCACCGTTTTACAATGAAGTTCCTTGACGAGACATCTTATGCGTTTGCGGATCTGATTCGCAGCACGACGCATCGTTCGCTTTTTTCGTCTGAGGGTGCAAGTCGCTATACGAGAAAGCAAACGGTCAAGGTGAACACAGAAACGCTGGATACGGTTGATGGCTTGTGTTCCAAGCCACCCGAAACCGGTCTCTGAAAAGTATGTTAGAAAATCATGCACGCCTGGGTCTAAGGCGACGACTCGCATCGCACCTGCTGGCGTTTTCTTTTTTCTTTTTCTGTAGGTGAGGCACAAATACCAATTGCCA
>JAJDTJ010000018.1 GCA_022827225.1 Candidatus Poribacteria bacterium
AGAACGCAACATAGTTGGCCGCAAACCCGTTTGAAGTAATCGAAAACCTGCTCGAAATGTAATGGAGAACAGAAAAAGTATTCTTAATTATTAGTTTTTGTGCATCGTTCCACTTCGTTTCACGATGGTTTCTGATAAAGAACGCAACATAGTTAGCCACAAACCCGTTTGAAGTAATCGAAAACCTGCTCGAAATGTAATGGAGAGCAGAAAAAGGGCCCATAGTTTAAAAAATGATTGCTTATATCAAAGGTGCTATCGTCCATAAGGATACAAAACAGGTCATCATAGATGTCAACGGTATCGGGTATGCCGTTGAGGTGACACCGCGTGTTATAACTGGTCTACCGCCTATAGGCGAGATAGTTACCCTCTATACGCATTATTACCAAAACCGTGATAACAAGGTCACGCTCTACGGATTCACATCAATGGATGCCCTGAAAATTTTTGAACTGGCACTGACTGTTAGCGGTGTAGGACCGGCACTTGCCCAAAATATTGTTTCGAGGTTGTCGCCGTCCCAATTCCAACACGCCGTACAGCGTGGAGATACAACCACCCTGATGCGCGTGCCGCGTTTAAGCAAAGACCTCGCACAAGTGACCATTACCAAACTAAAAAATAAGATTGGTAAAATAAAATTGGAAGGCGCGGTAGATACGGAAAAATCTGTGGCACCAGATATAGAGGCGATCCAAATCCTCGTTAACCTCGGGGCATCAGAACTTGAGGCAGAACAAGCCGTTGAAAAAGCACAAAAAGTGCTTGGTGGTTCTGCGAAACGGGATAACTTAGTCAAACAAGCACTTCGCTATATCCGAAGTTAGTTTTTAGGGATACAAATACCTGCCAACACCGACGTATTGGAGTGGACGCTTCGTATTCGGATAAAATAAAATGGATAACCACAACATACCTGATTTCTCACATTTGGCGGATGAAGAGGACGACTTTGGATATAGTCTCCGTCCGGAAACGCTAAACGAATTCATCGGACAAGATAGAGCCAAAGAGCAACTCCGTATCCACATTGAAGCCGCGAAAAAGCGTGGAGACGCGCTTGAGCATGTGCTACTTGTCAGTCCGCCGGGACTCGGTAAGACGACACTCGCAAAAATCATCGCCAACGAAATTCGGAGTAACTTTAAACAGACGATTGGACCTGTTATGGAACGAATCGATCTCGCTTCGACCCTGACAAGCCTCGAAAAGGGTGACATTCTGTTTATTGACGAAATCCATCAGATGAAAGGACACGTACAAGAATCCCTCTATCCTGCGATGGAAGATTACCAACTCGATTTAACGATCGGTCAGGGTCCGGCGTCGGATTCCGTGCGAATTTCGCTCCAGCACTTCACGCTTGTTGGTGCGACGACGCGTGAAGGTTCGCTCGCCGGTCCGTTTCGGGACCGTTTCGGCATCCGCATCCATCTGGATTACTACGAAGTAGAAGACATCCAGAAAGTCATCCGAATCAACAGTTCAAAACTCAACATTAATATTGACGAAAAGGCAGAATATGCCTTAGCTCGCCGTTCGCGCGGGACGATGCGTATTGCCAACAAGCTACTCGCTAACGTTAGGGACTATGCTGAGGTTAAAGGCGACGGTATGCTTTCGCTTGAGGTTGCGGAGGAGGCACTTGAATTCTTTGGTATCGACGAACACGGATTAAACGCACAAGATTACGCCTACTTTCAGACGCTTATTGAAAAATTCAGCGGACGTGCAGGGGTTAAAGCACTCGCCGTTGCTCTCAGTGAAGATGAACGCACGATTGCAGAAGTTTATGAACCTTACTACATTAAAGAGGGGTTCTTAGCATTGACACGCGGAGGTCGTGTCGCGACTGATGCGGCTTACGCGTATTTTAACTATCCTGTCGGTTCGCAAGCATCCTTGTTCGATTCGACGTGAATAATTATGAAACTCACAGATTTTGATTACCATCTGCCGCCTGATCGGATCGCACAAACCCCGCTTCAACGACGTGATGCGTCACGACTTTTGGTAGTCGATCGAGATACCGGTGCTTTTCACCACACGCAATTTTCAGACATCGGCGAACACTTACCGTGCAATTCCGTGTTAGTCGTAAACGATACTAAGGTCATCCCCGCACGGCTCATCGGTAAAAAGACAGAAACCGGCGGTAAGATAGAACTCCTCCTCATCCGAGAAAGCGAGCCGGACACTTGGGAAGTGCTCGCGAAACCGAGACGGAGTCTTCGTATCGGTACACGGGTTGTATTCGGTGCCGAGAAACTGACAGCAGAAGTCCTGGCGAAACCAGATGACGGACCCTGTATCGTCCGTTTCGATTACAATCCTAATGAAGCGTTTTTAGCCATACTTGCGGACATCGGTATGATGCCTTTACCGCCTTATATTCGTCGGCCACCAAACGCTGAAGATACGGTGCGATATCAGTCTGTCTATGCCGCTACCGAAGGTGCGATTGCTGCCCCGACAGCCGGGTTGCACTTTACAGAGGCGCTGCTAACGGAATTGGAAGGTAACGGGATAGAGATAGCAACGTTAACACTGCATGTCGGACCTGGAACGTTTCAACCGGTGAAGGTCGAAGATATTCAGACGCACAAGATGCACGCCGAATATATTCATCTCACTGAAACAGAAGCGAACCGGATTCGCATAGCACGAGAGACCGGATCAAAAATTGTCGCTATCGGGACGACAGTGGTGCGTTCACTTGAAACCGCGGGTGCAACTGGAACTGTCCACCCTTATAGCGGCTATAGTGAACTCTTTATCTATCCCGGATACCAATTTAACGTGGTAGATGCCTTGGTTACCAACTTTCATCTACCGAAATCAACTTTACTAATGCTGGTGAGTGCCTTCGCTGGACGCGATCTGATTCGGAAGGCGTATCAAGAGGCACTCGAAAATAACTACCGTTTTTACAGTTATGGCGATGCCATGCTGATTCTTTAGGAGACACTTATGGACGCAATAACAGGTATGCTCGTTCCATTTATCATAGTGGGTGCTATTTTCTATTTTCTACTATTTCGACCGGAGCAAGCGAAACGCAAAAAACACCAAAATATGCTGGAGAATTTGGCTAAGGGTGACGAAATCGTAACCAACGGCGGACTACACGGCAAGATCCTTGGATTGAGCAACGATAAGAATATTATTCTGATTGCCGTTGGGGAAGTAAATAGCCAAGAGGTAAAGGTTCAAATCTCGCGGAGTGCTGTCGCTTTCCTTAAGAAGGGTGGCGAACTCATCGAAGGTGAGTAGTGTCCTCTCCACATTTCAACTTCTTGGTTGCACCCATAACTGGTAGCCAATGCCCTTGGAAGTTAATGTCACAAGGCTATCTGGTTCTGGAACAGTAAAGACATCATTGTGATGCACTCGGGCGCGCACCGTTTCTATGGTGCGCGTAACATCGTAAACAGCAACGCCATCCGTATCTCGGAACCGCTGAAAGCAGACCGCTTCGCCGTTTACACGGACATCCGAACCCTCCGAAAAAACGTTTTCCCAAATTCTGAGACGTGTCTCATCTTCACCTATTGTCTCGCCTTCTCTCAAAATAACCGCTGCAGATTCCGAGTGAGATTGTATTTTGCATACGGCAATTTCGACACCGGTTTCATGCGTGAGGACCTCATAGGTTGTGTGATGTGGAATATAAGCTATACACGCCTCACCGTGGAAAACATCGCGACGCTGCCCCAAAGTTCCATAGGCTTTGTTCCCGTTATGTCCGACTAACAGGGTACAACTGCCCCCCAAAGCGATCAAAGCGACTTCAGTATCATCAGAATGATCAAAGAAGGTTGATTTGGAGGTGAGGGTAAGAATCCCGAAATGGAGTTTCGTGATGCCCATCTCACCGGGTTTCACGATTTCGGTATATCCGTCGGTAGGTGTGTAATTTTTAGATGCCGACATGGCGTTGAAAATTCGACAGGTGTTCAATGAGACTCGCTAAGGGTAATCCAACAACATTAAAATAGCATCCGTCAATACGTCTAACAAAAGCGGCACCGCGTCCTTGAATCCCATATGCGCCAGCCTTATCCGATGGTTCGCCGCTCGCGATATATGCCGTTATTTCGGTGGACTGTAATTTCCGAAAGTAGACTTGGGTGGTTTCTGCCCAGACGTGTTCGCGTCCTGATGATGCGTCGATTAACGCCACACCGGTCACAACTTCATGGCAGGTGTTGCTTAGGGCAGTCAACATCGCCAAGGCATCGGCATCGTCAGTCGGTTTACCGAGAAGTTTACCCTCTAACGATACCAGCGTATCGGCGCCAACAATTAAACCGTCATCATAATGTTGTGCAACAGATGAAGCTTTTAGCGAGGCGAGTTCTTGTGTCACTTCACTTGCGGGCTTATTGGCGTGGACGTTGTGTGGCGGTTCCACAGCATCGCTCGGGTGTATATCATACGTTACCCCAAGCTGTGATAGCAATGCTGCGCGTCGAGGCGATGCAGAGGCTAAAATCAGGTGCGGAATTTTCACAGGACATTCGTCGGCTTGCATGCTACTTTAGGCAATACCACCTTGCGTCTTGCCCCTCTTGAATTTCCAACAGATCCGCCTGTACCAATTCTTGTATCCCGTTCTCAATATCTGTTTCAGAAAACCCGATTTTCTGAAGAAGCGGATCGAGTGGCGGCATGCGAAACCAGTCTGGATTATCAGAAGAACAATATCTCTTCTTAAAAACCTCCAAAGCATTATATAAACGCAGCGTCTTTGGAGGCAATCCGACAAGTGGGTTAATTTCGGCAAAGGATTGGAGCGATTGGTTCGGCATTGCTTCAGTCCTTAGGTAAACAAAGTTATTCATACTTTGAACAACGTATTTACTTACGGAATGGTTACAAAAAATAATAAACATCCCCGTGTGATTGCCTTGAGATGTCGGCATCGCAGCAGATTTTAACGTCCTGATGCCACTCAACGCATTTGACAATCCTTTAACATTGTGCTAAACTTTCTCAAATCCTACTCAGGACGGTGCGATATTGCTCCCCCGAAATGAAAATCGTATATCAGGACGTTCTCTCCTGCTCGGTATCTGCTGCGTCCTGGTTATCTGTTGCATCGTCTCCTATGCGGAACTTGTGATTACCTATATCCAAATCGGGTTTTTACAGTTACCGCCAGCAGTTATCGGGGTGTTCTTTTTCCTGGTATTAGGGAATCGATTGCTCGCCAAATTCAACACCCGGTTTGTGTTTTCACCGCGCGAGTTGATGTGTATCTACTGCATGATGCTCGTCGCATCAATGATTTCGTCGCGCGGGGTCATGGAAAAGCTCATCCCGGCACTTATCGCCGTCAACTACTTCACCAACGAAACGAATAGCTGGGACACGCTGTTTTTCGCACATATTAAACCGTGGCTCATCCCATTCTCGCCTGAACAGAAAGGTCAAGCCTCCATCGCTATCAGTTTCTATGAAGGCATGCAAGGCGGCGATAATATTCCGTGGCGCGCCTGGTTAGAACCGTTATGTGCTTGGGGGGTGCTCGTCTTTTTGGTCTTCACGGCGTTCCTCTGTTTAGCAGCAATTTTACGCAAACAGTGGATTGAAAATGAGAAACTCTCGTTTCCATTGGTCTCGCTACCGCTTGAATTCGTTCACGAGGGACGCGGCTTTCTTCGGAACCGGTTCATGTGGTTAGGGTTCGCACTGCCTACGTTCATTTTCACTTTAAACGGACTCCATGAAATCTGGCCACAAATTCCGAACGTATCGCTACGGTATCTGCTCAATCCGTACTTCACGGAACAACCTTTCAATGCCATCGCCTATACACCTATCTTTATATCTTTCGCAGCGATAGGGTTCTTCTATCTCCTACCGACACAACTGCTGTTCAGTCTATGGTTCTTCTTTCTCTTGACACGGTTCCAAGATATAGTTGCAGCGATGTTCGGTTTACGGGTCAGTAGCATGCCGCTCTATCCGACCCGCCTTTATATCGGTTACCAAGTTGCGGGTGCTTACGTTGTGCTGATAATTTCGTTTATCTACATGGGATTTCCACATTTCCGCCGCGTTTTTCGCGATGCCTTCACCGGAAACAAAACAGACGACGCTGACGAACTCCTATCATACCGCACGGCAGTTTGGGGACTCATCATTAGTCTGATTCTCGCAGTAGGGTGGTGCTATGCAGCCGGACTAAATTTAGGGTTTGCAGCATTTGAGATACTGGTTTATATATGCATTGTGGCGGTCGTGATGGCGCGGAGTACAGCGGAAGGCGGCTTGCTAATGACAGAAACATCGTTCCGCCCTATAGATTTGTATCAACTCATCGCCAGTAAAGCAGCATTGGGGGCGCAGAGCCTAACCGTGCTATCGTTTCTTGACGCAATTTTCACCCGCGACCAGCGCGGGTTAATCCTGACAGGCTTCTTAGATGGATTGAAAATTAGGGATCGGGTCGGAATGTCATACCGTTCGCTGGTAGGTGTGTTCGTGTTAGGTTGTACATTGGCGTTTCTGTGTGCAGCAGCCATCCATTTATGGCTTCCGTATAAACACGGTGCCAATTATATGTATAGTTATACCTATCGCGGGAATCCACTTTGGGCATTTCGGGATAATGTCGCAGCGATAGAAGGATTAGGCACAGATCACCGCACAACTGGGGGCCTCTTTTTCGGCGTAGGCATATTGGTGACAACCGGCTTGGTCATTTTAAGAATGTTATATTGGTGGTGGCCCCTGCATCCACTGGGTTACGCTTTATCAGCCTCGTGGACACTGATTGTATTCTGGTTTCCGGTTTTAATCGCGTGGGGCATTAAAACGCCGATTCTACGCTACAGCGGCATTCGGCAGTATCAGCGACTCCGCCCATTTTTCTTAGGCATGGTTTTCGGTGAATTCAGCATGGCAGTTGTGTGGACGCTCATCAGTTGGGGTGCGAATGTGCCAGCACCGTTCTTTCCGTGGCCTTGAGCATCTGTATTACCACTATACAGTGACTTTCCGTTGCGAATTAAAGTCTCACATGATACAATTGCTCTACTATCAACCTTAATTTCTCATTAATAGCGTGGCGAATTAGGAGAAACGACAATGAATCAACTTAAAAATCCGCAGCAGCACCCGAACGTCGAAATCACCGTTCGTAATTTTGGTCCTATTGCCGAAGCCACAATCGATCTGCGCCCGCTAACGGTATTTATCGGTCCGAGCAATACCGGCAAAACTTATTTCTCCACGCAAATCTACGCTTTACATAGCATTTTCAACGGTTTTTCAGAGTCGGGTTTTTTATCTCCTTTTGGCCCAACGGGTTTTATGGTGCCCATAGCAGGTAATGAACCAGAACGCGGGATTTTGTTAGACTCTACCATCACAGCAGAGGAATATCAAAAACTGACAGCAAAGTCCCTGGCTGAAAAACCATTTCAATTATTAGATATGTCTACGAAAATGCAAAACCAGTTGCAAGATCTTATCAAGAAATCGGAAATTTTCAGAGATCCACTACAAGAAGAACTCAAAAATTGCTTTGACCTAGATTCCATTTTGGCACTAATCAGGTTAACAGAGGAACAGCATAATGAAATGTCGGTTTCACTGAAAGTCAGCAAAGACAATCAGGAATGTTGGAAAATCAATCTGAAGGTTTCTGAGTCGGTAATCGTTGTTGATGGATCAGCCAGTGAGGGTATGCCCATCTTACCAAAAGGGTGGTCGATAACCGTAAATCCGTCTTCTCATGGAAAGGAACCGAGAGTTTTCGCTAGCCATCCTTGGCCGAATTGGATGAAAAGAAATCGGTATTATTTGCCAGCTGCCCGAAGCGGGATCATGCAGAGCCACCGAGTTATAGCAAGCTCTCTTGTAAAGCGCACTACTCGAGTCGGTTTAGAACGTTTTCCGGAAGTGCCGACCTTGTCAGGAGTGATAACGGAATTTATGCAACAAATCATTCTTTACGAGGAAGAAAGAGTATCTAATACCGAAATGCAGGATATTGCAGATGCCTTAGAATCTGATGTGCTTGCCGGGCAAATACATCTGAACCCCTCACCGGGTGGATATCCAGATTTCCGCTATCGCCCATATAACACGAAAGAGGATATGCGTCTGAGTCAAGCCTCGTCAATGGTTTCTGAACTTGCGCCCCTTGTGTTGTTTATTCGCGGACTTATTCAACCTGGTGATACACTGATCATTGAAGAACCCGAAGCACATCTGCATCCCGGTGCCCAAACAGAAATCGCTGCTACTCTTGCCCGTTTAGTACGCGCAGGTGTGCGTGTAGTCGTAACAACACATAGTGATTGGTTACTCAAAGAAATCGGGAACCTCATCCGTGAAGGTGTCCTCAAGGAAAAAGGTGAACTACGGAAGAAATCTGACGGACCAGAAAGTTGGCTATTACCGAATGAGGTTGGTGCCTGGCACTTCCATAAGGAAGAACCGGTGGAACGCCTACATTTTACAAACATTGACGGGATAGAACCCTCAGATTACGAAGACTTAGCACAAGATCTCTATAACCGTTCAGCTGGACTCCATAACCAACTTGCGGAAACGGAAGGCAATAACACCAGTCAAGTACCCGCCGACTAAAGTCGGGGGCTTGTTAAGAGGCGCCCCGTCGTTCTCGGCAATTGTTTGTTCCGCAGTCTCGGCCCGTAACTTTACCTATCCGCCACTGCACGCCCCAAGCGGGCGTTTAGGAAGATTGCTCTACGCTTCCCGGATAGAACCTCAGACACTTCCGACTTCGGAAGTAGAACGAGCGTCCTAAAGTCTTCGAGTTACTTGGACACGGATATAATCAACGTGTCCCATAAGGCAGACATTTCCGACTTGCCTTGGAACTATTTTAACATTTCTGACATGTTTTGTCAAGAAAAAATATAGGAGCGGGCTTTCCTCCCAAACCTAAAGGATTGGGCTTCTCGCCCGAAGTCTCGTGAATGAGCGTCAAGTTTTTAGCGAAATTCGGAGACAAATCAATAAAAATAACTTGATCAACTCTTGTAGTGGGGAGGGGTGTACCGTGGATATGGAGGGCGTACCGTCCGAACGAATTGTAATCCACGTGGAAAATGAATTCGATTTTCAAAAAAAGCGTGAAAAGCGGTGTGATCGGCTTCTCTTTTTCATTAATACCGAGAAAAGACTCGTAGCAGTCCCTATTGAACTCAAGAGCGGCAAAGCCGAGGAATCTGATGTTGTTGAACAATTGGAAAATAGCCTGAAATTCGCCCAGAGCATTGCCTCAGCAACGAGTATTTCTCGGACTGAATACTGTCCTGTTCTGTTCGACGGTCGAGGCATTAAGTGGAGCAATCCCAGAGGTCTAAAACAACTCAGCGTACGATTCCGTGGGAAAAATCTGCTGGTTTTGAGAGGGAAGTGCAGTGGTAAAAAGCATTTGGCAAATCTTCTGATTAATTCCGGCTATCTTTGACCTCTTTCAGGAAGCAGTCCGATTGCGTGCTGTTACCTCCCAGGTGCCTCGGCAATATCGATCGCTATCCACAACATAATAAAACGGATGCAGCGCGACACACGGACAGATATGCGTCGGACAGACGTAAATCTCTTGCCCGATGTGCATCGGTGTGCTGTCAGGAACGTTAACCGCCCAGTGCTCCTCGTGTTGCATGTCTACTTCAGCATTTTCGACATTCAGAACGACCCCTCGGTCCCCCGCGGGATCCGCAGCGATGGCTTTATGTCCCAAGTCAAGCGTAATCCGATGCGGCGTAGGGATACTAATGACACGACTCAAGAGCAGCGCTGCAGGCGTAAAACCGAGGTCGGGAAAATGGGTGGTATAGCCGTTGTCGTGGAAAACGAATGTTCCCGGTGATGCCTCAACCCCCGGTGTCTCCGCATAGATCGGGAAGGTCGGCGTACCGCCCATTACAATTAACGGCACGTCAAGACCTTTGGCAGCCAGTCTATCCTGCATCTCTGCGATCTGGGCGAGGCTCTTGTTACAGGCTGCTTTTCGTTCGGTCACGTCCTCATCGTGGATGTGTCCATCGTAGACGTGCAGTCCCCACGGTTGCAACGCCTCTGTTGCTTCAATCTGCGCGTAGAGTTCCACAGCAGCGTCACCGACCGGTATTCCTGTGCGGTTCATTCCGACATCCAGATCCAGCATGACTTTGATGGTTAACCCGTACTTCGCCACTGCCGCCGAGAGTGCCGTCACTGCCTCTGGGTGATCAACGATGACCTTGAAATCGGCATCGGGGTATCGCCGCTGCAGCGAAACGAAACGGTTGACGTTGGGGCCCACCATCTGATAAGCAATCAGGATATCCGCTATACCGTTCTGTGCTAACATCTCTGCTTCCCGCAATGTGGCGCATTTGTGTTTGAGGATGCCAGCATCGCGTTCCATAGCGATAATCTCTGCAGTTTTATGTGTCTTTGCATGCGGTCTGAGTTTTGAGACATCGCCATTAACAGTAGCAATCGCATGCGCAATGTTATATTGAACCTGCGCGAGATAGACAACCAGCGATGGACTCGGTATCGTCTCAACATTCTGAATACGGTATCTCTTATCCATGGGTTCACCTCTTTCGATCTGTTTTGAAAATGCCAGATTGCCCACAACTTCCTTGAGGGCGAACCTCATTACTTGAAGGTAATGATAGCAGAAATATAAACAGATGTCAACAGAATCTGCACTTGGATAAATTACAAGATTCACGCAACATTTTGCTGGCGAGGTTTCCGAACTTCGTTTTTGTGACTCCGAACGGTCAACAGCATCCAACACAATGTCACTATTCTCCGCCAAATTATGCACCTCTTTTCGTATAATTCGCGTCTTTAATTATAAGTGAACAAAAATACGCTTTCTGGAGTTTTTTGGTGAAAAACGAAGATGTTGCCTTAATCGAACGTATCCTCGCAGGCGATGAGGCTGCTTTTGAAAGTTTGATCAGAAAGTATAAGCAGCAGGTTCACGCGCAGGCGTTGCGGCAAATCGATGATTTTCAGATCGCTGAAGATATTGTACAAGAGACCTTCGTGCAAGTCTATCAGAAACTGGACACGTTGGAAGACCCGAAACTTTTTCCAAAGTGGCTTTATGTGATTGTGAACCGGCGCTGTATCGCGTGGCTCCGGAAAAATAGGCTACAGACCCAACCGTTGGAAGAAACCGACATCTCAGAAATAGAGACAGAGGCGTATTCTCGACACATCGCTGAAGAACATGCGAGAACGACTGCTGAGGCACAACGCGACCTCGTGAAAAAATTACTGGCGAAGTTGAAGGAGAGCGACCGAGAGGTTATTACGCTCCACTACTTTGAAGAGATGACTTCTTCAGAGATAGGCGAGTTTTTAGGCGTATCCGAAAATACGGTTAAGAGCCGCCTTCAACGGGCAAGGCAACGACTCAAAAAGTACGAATTTATGATTCAAGAGGCGTTAGATATTACAATTGAGGAGGGACACCGTTCCCAAAAACAGTTGAAAGGAGAAATCAACATGACAAATGAAGTGAGAGATGAAGCCAAAATCGAAGTAGACGCGGAAGAAACGCAGCGTCAGATTGCTGAGCTGCAACAGCAAATTAAGGTTATCGCTGCTGAATCGGATGCTTTTCTTGCGTCCCGAAGAAATGAGGCTCTTGAGACATTACGCCGTGTTCCCTATGATGCTGAAAGACCGATCTCATGGGGTTATGTCGGTGGGTATCGCACCTCTCCGGAAAAGAGGTCAGGACGCATCGCATTTTGGTCGGATAATATTGATAACTTTCTATCGAAAGCACCGGATGCCGACATCGTGAATCTTGCGAGTCTCTTTACAAATCCTACCGTCGTCGCTGTTTTAAGACAGTTAGTAGAAGGAAAGAAATCAGTAGAGGATTTGGTCGAAGGGTGTGATTTTTCGGAAGATGAGGTAGAAAAAGCTGTAGCATCATTAATGGATGCGACCTTAGTCGCGCGCACAGAAGATAATCGCATTGAACCGCAAAACGATGCCGTCTCCTTTTTCCTAAACTTCATAAGTATGACGATTGTTCACCTTGGACATATCAGACCAGAAAATTAAACAGATGGGATGGGCTTTTATCCGTCCTTTCAATTTCAATTCGCGTCATTATATAGTGACGCGAAGGGATGGCATGTCGTTTCGCGTTTTGTAAGCGTATCCATCCGAGAAATGTGAATCGTATAGGTCCGAGTCATGTCAATAGCCTTTCTGGAGATGTTCAATGAGAAATGACGATGTTGCGTTGATCCAGCGTATCCTCGCAGGCGATGAGAATGCTTTTGAAAGTTTGGTCAGAAAGTCCCAGAAGCAGGTTCACGCGCTCGCATTTCGGAAAGTAGGCGACTTTCAGACTGCCGAGGATATTACACAGGAGACTTTCCTGCAAGTCCATCAGAAACTCGCAACACTAAAAGATCCAACAAAATTTTCAGGATGGCTCTCTACAATTGTAAATCGTTTGTGTATCGCATGGTACAGAAAAAACAGGTTACAAACCGAGGCATTGCAAGAGATTTACATCTCAGGAATAGAGACAGAAGCATATTCTCGGTATATGGCGACGGAGCACGCAAAAATAAATACTGAAGCGCAACACGATTTGGTCAAAAGCCTCCTTACCAAGCTGAAAGAGAGGGACCGCGAGGTTATCACGCTTTACTACTTTGAAGAGATGACATCTGCAGAGATAGGCGAAATCTTAGGCGTACCTGAAAATACGATCAAGAGCCGCCTCTATCGGGCAAGACAGCAACTAAAGAAGTACGAATCTATGATTCAAGAGGCATTGGACGTTACAATTGAAGGGAAACACCATCCCCAACATCAATTGAAAGGAGATATTAGCATGTCAGACGAAGTGAGAAACCCATCCGAGGTTGAAGCAAAGTTGGAAGCGATGCAACGCCAGATCACCGATTTGCAGGAACAGGTTAATACCATTGCATCTAACGCAAACGCTTCTATTGATTTAGGTAAAAGAGACGCACTTGATGCCTTACTCCAACTCCCCAGCGATGCGCAAGATCCGATCACGTGGTGCTATGCGGGTGCTTATCGTGCTGCTTCTGGACAACGGTCAAGCCGCGGCTCCATCTGGACGACCAGTACCGATAGCTTCCTATCAAAAGCACCGGATGCTGAAATCGTGAATCTTGCGAAATACTTTACGAACCGCACCGTCGTCGCTGTTTTAAGACAGTTAGTGGGCGGCAAGAAATCGGTCGCGGACTTGGCAAACGGCTGTGATATTTCTGAAAGCGAGATGGCGGAAACCGTGGCACTGTTAGTAGACGCAGCTTTAGTGAAGCGCACGGAAGACGATCTCATCGAACCGAAAAACGATGCTGTTTTCTACTTCCTGAACTTCGTCGGTATGGTAACTGTCTATTTAAATCCTGAAGACTATCATTCTCAGGATTAATATTAAGCAGGACTTACGCAATTTTGGCTGCAGCCTGTTCTGTTAGATGAGATTTCTCGGAAAACATAGCGTTCTGGTGGCACAAACTGGAAAGTTTATGCTACAAAAGAGCAACATGCGTAAGTCCTATTAAGGAGAAAACTGTTATGGCAGAGGAAGTGAAAGATCACGTTAAGCTCGAAACACGTCAGTCCTTTCTGAAAGAAAAGCAGCGAAATCTTGAATCTTACCGGGAGACACTACAGGATATGTGCAAAGAAATTGTGGAAACAAGAGTGGTTCACCTTGCTGAGGTGGATCAGAAAATTCAGTCTCTTGAAACACAACTGGAGGGACTACAAGATCTTCTTGACATACTCCCACAGCTAAAGCAGTGGGATTCTCTAAGAATCCGTCGCTTTTCTGTGTGGATCGTGGGGTTCCGACTTCGGTTGAAGTCTACGAGGGCCGCTTGCGATCGCAAGTCTGATACCCTCTAATCCAAAGGTTGATGCCCCAACCTTAACAATGTTTATCGCAGCGTTCACGTCTCGGTGGTGATGAGTTTGGCAACTCGAACAACGCCATTTACGAACCGATAAGTCCATCAGCAGTTGAGGTTGTCCACATTTGCTACACGTTTTAGATGTTGCTTCAAATCTGTCAATGTAGTGAACTGCCTTACCGTGCTTTGACGCCTGACATTTCAACTTTTGGTGAAACGCGTAGGGCGCAATATCAGAGACTTTACGACCCCAGAGACGTTTCATACCTTCAAAGGTGAGGGTCTCAAAACAGAGGGCGTCATATTTATGGACAAAACGCTTGGCAAGCTTCCAATGGTGATTTTCACGTTGACGCTTGATTTTACGGTGAACACGTGCCACGTCTTTTCGTGAACGTTCCTTGTTGTTGCTACCTTTGATTTTCTGTGAACAGTTGCGTTGTGCAATGGATAGATCGTCCATAGAGGTTTTATAGAACTCGGGAGACTCGTAGAGTGTGCCATCGGAACAGGTGAACAACGTTTTGATACCAAAGTCGAACCCTGCAGCATGACCCGTCTTGGGGGTGACTTTGGAAACGGTGTGGTCTGTTACAACCGACATATAGAAGTCTCCGAGACTATCTTCCTTTATCGTGATCGTTTTGATATTACCAAGTATAGGACGACTGAGGTTAAAGCGATAGTGTTTCTTTTGTATACGAACCTTATCGCCATAGATACCAAAGCCACTGTCGCCCTTTTCGGGATCGGCAAATCGGTATCCAGATGGGCACATCGTGAAAGAGTAGGGTTTTCGCCATGAACGAAACTTCGGAGGACGTTTGGCAAGTCCAGTAAAGAACCGTTGGTATCCTTCATCCAATCGCTTGAGTATCTCACGGGCTGCCCAAGAGTCTAACTCCCGCCAATGTGCGAACACTTCAGGGTGT
>JAJDTJ010000107.1 GCA_022827225.1 Candidatus Poribacteria bacterium
ACACCCTGAAGTGTTCGCACATTGGCGGGAGTTAGACTCTTGGGCAGCCCGTGAGATACTCAAGCGATTGGATGAAGGATACCAACGGTTCTTTACTGGACTTGCCAAACGTCCTCCGAAGTTTCGTTCATGGCGAAAACCATACTCTTTCACGATGTGCCCATCAGGATACCGATTTGCCGATCCCGAAAAAGGCGACTTTGGCTTTGGTATCTATGGCGACAAGGTTCGTATACAAAAGAAACACTATCGCTTTAACCTCAGTCGTCCGATACTTGGTAATATCAAAACGATCACGATAAAGGAAGATAGTCTCGGAGACTTCTATATGTCCGTTGTAACAGACCACACCGTTTCTGAAGTCGCACCCAAGACGGGTCATGCTGCAGGGTTTGACTTCGGTATCAAAACGCTGTTCACCTGTTCAGACGGAACACTCTACGAGTCTCCCGAGTTCTATAAAACCTCTATGGCGGATCTATCCGTTGCACAACGCGACCATTCCCGAAAAATCAAAGGTAGTAACAACAGGGAACGTTCACGAAAAGAGGTGGCCCGTGTTCACCGTAAAATCAAGCGTCAACGTGAGAATCACCATTGGAAACTTGCCAAGCGTTTTGTCCATAAATATGATGCCCTTTGTTTTGAGACCCTCACCTTTGAAGGTATGAAACGCTTATGGGGCCGCAAAGTCTCTGATATTGCGCCCTATGCTTTTCACCAAAAATTGAAACACCAAGCGTCAAAGCACGGTAAGGCAGTTCACTACATTGACAGATTTGAAGCGACTTCTAAAACGTGTAGCACTTGTGAACAACCGCAAATGATAATGGACTTGTCAGTTCGGGAATGGCGTTGTAATAGTTGTGAGACTCGTCACCATAGAGACGTAAACGCTGCGATAAACATTGTTAAGGTTGGGGCATCAACCTTTAGATTAGAGGGTGTCAGACTTGCGATCGCAAGCGACCCTCGTAGACTTCATCCGAAGTCGGAACTCCACGATCCACACAGAAAAGCGACGGATTCTTAGAGAATCCCACTGCTTTAGCTGTGGGAGTATGTCAACACTCACTTCCATCCAATGCGAACTGCCTTTGCAGGAAATCTATGAACGCGTTACAGTCTAAGGAGATACAATGAAAACGCTTCTCATCATGCGACATGCGAAATCGAGTTGGAAATATCCCGAACGCTCTGATTATGAGCGTCCGCTCAATAAGCGCGGTAAACGTGATGCACCGCGTATGGGTGAACACTTACATCGGACAGATTTGGTTCCGGATCGGATTCTGACTTCATCGGCAAAACGGGCGCGAAAGACGGCGAGTCGAGTGGCGAAATCGTGCGGCTATAAGCGAAAAGTGAAAAAAATAGAAGCACTTTACGATACTGTCCCAGGGGTCTACTTTGAAACGTTACAAGCACTACCAGATAAATATCAAATTGTCATGGCTATCGGACACAATCCAACGATGGAACAACTCGTGAACCTCTTGACTGGACACAGAGAACGGATGCCGACAGCGGCAATTGCTCACATTCAACTCCCCATCCAACGCTGGGAAGCACTCGACGTACATACAAAAGGGACTTTAGTGAATTTATGGACTCCCAAAACACTATTTTCCGATTAAGCGGACTTTTGACACTATCAACATCTATTCTGTTTCTGGGTGCTTTCGTCTTGCTCAGGACAGCATTGGCGGAGATTCCTGTATCGACAGCGGTAGATGGTCAATTCCTCCCGTGGGTGGTAGATGATGGCGAGGGCGGTGTCGTCGTTATGTGGGAAGATTATCGGACTGGGAGGGATTGGGATGTCTATGCACAGCGCGTTGATAGCACCGGAAAGACGGTTTGGGAACACAACGGTATAGCCGTATGTACAGCCGACAGGAATCAACGTCGTTTACGGATGGTTCGACACGACAGGCACGCGATTGTCGTCTGGAATGACAGACGCGACCGGAGCAACTGGGACATCTATGCGCAAGCGGTAACGCTTGATGGCGAGATCCTCTGGCAAACAGATGGCGTTCCGGTCTGCATAAATACGGCGGATCAATCCACACAAGCGATTTTGAGCGATGGTGAAGGCGGTGCGATCTGTGTCTGGGAAGATGAACGCCGAAATTCCGAATTTCAGGACCTTTATATCCAAAGGATTCGTGCTACAGGCGAACCGATGTGGGAACCTAACGGCATTCCCGTTTTCCCATCGGAATCGCTACAGAGCGATCCTATTTTGGTTGCAGATGGGATGGGTGGATTCTATGTGGTTTGGTGGGACGTTATCGGCTACGATGCGTGGCATATTATGGCGTATCGGTTGCGTTTAGATGCCAAACCGCTGTGGGACACCCCGCTGCTTATCTCACCGGCAGCCGGCATGCAAGGTGAACCGCGCGTCATCTCTGATGGTGAAGGTGGTCTTGTCGTTTTGTGGCAGGTGTATGAAAACTTCATCAACGATCAACTCTACGCGCAGCGGATTTCTTCTGATGGCAGTAAATTGTGGGCGGATTCTGGAGTTCCTATCTGTACTGCCGAAGGTATCCAGAAACACGCCACGGTTGTCGGTGATGGCAGCGGTGGGTTCATCGCGGTCTGGCGAGATGAGCGCGATATCTATTCCGATTTGTATATGCAGCGCGTCCGATCGGACGGAACGATCGTCTGGGAGAAAGACGGTATTCCGCTTTGCACGGCAGGTGGACATCAGGACAAACCGTCTATCGTCCAAACCGAGGATGGACAATTTTTCGTGGCGTGGTTAGACTATCGAGACGACTTCGGTGAGGAGAGCGTTGACGCTATCTATGGGCAGCTTATTGATTTAGAAGGTAAACTGTTGTGGGATACGGACGGAGTCGCCATATCCACGAGCGAAGGCGAACACTATCCGCCGTTTGTGGTCTCTGTCGGGGAAGGGGAATGGATCGTCGTTTGGAGCAATACGCAGGAAGACAACGGTAATGTTTATCTTAAACGGTTTTAGACATCTATCCGATTTCTGAAAATAAAGAGAGTGGTGAGGTACAGGGACCCCGCCTATTAGATACAATCACTCCTGCCTTTTCAAATCGCCCCACCTCGTTGTTAGTTTACCGGCTGCGGAGATATAACCTCTCATGCGAACGGTCGCTAATTGCTTGCGAACACCCGCATGCGAAATGTCCTCTATCCGGTAATAATAGACGACATTCGGTTTAGCAGTGGTATCTTTCCACGTATAGGTCTGGCGTTCACTTGTCGTGCCTGCGCCTTGAATTAGTTGAGGGTTGACGATCTTGAATTCACCATCCTTTGTCTCACTACGCAAGATATTGAACCCTGCATTGTCTAACTCTGATTCGGTAACCCACCTGAGAACAACGCCTGCATCGGTCAGTTCCACTCGGAAACTGGACAATGTAACAGGTAACGCCCCACCACTTTTAACACCGGGTGCCCCAATATCATCAGGGTGTCCATAATAGGAGGTAGTGCCAGTGAGCAATTTCGTGTTTATAGCAGAAATCCAGCCAGATGCATCAGTTCCAAGTCGCGGGACTCCATCGTCGTGTCTGCGAATCATTGAGGCCCGTGCCTTATCCTCTGTAAGACTTCTTGGTAGGGACCAAGTTGATTTACCATCATCAGTATTAAAATTTCCAACCTCGTCTACCAGTCTCCCTGCTGCATTACTCAATTTCATGTAGAATTCTTCTCTAAGTAGCACGTAGTCTGGATTTGTAGGTAGCACGTGGTCCCGCAAAAATGGTAGATAGCTAAGGTTGTAAATTTGTTCGTTCTGAAGATTGTCTGAAGATCGTCCCTGTTCTGAGACTATCAGAAGTGTTTCCTGAGGCTTAATAGACTTTTCTTCAAGAGTTAGCGTTAAACTCGAGCGAGGGGTTACAACCTCCAGCTTCCACCCTTTCAGAGATACCGCGTGTGTATCCGACGGATTGTAAAGTTCTATCCACTGTGGTAAACTCCCTCCCTTTAAAGCAACCATAATTTCACTTATGGTAATTCTATCCAGACTCGCTGTGTCGGAAACATCCGCTGCTGGGAAGTTCAAGGCAATAGAGTATGGTGAATCTATTTCGGAGATGAGAGTTTCGATGTCTGTGCCATCAAGATTCGCACGCATAATTCTACCTCCTCTTTGAACATTACCACCCTCATATTCTGTCCAGTATATCTTAGCACCCGTCACATCCAGAGCAATACCTTCAATAAATTCATTATCCAGTACGTTGTTGAGAGTTTCGATGTCTGTACCATCAAGATTCGCTCGTTTAAGTTCAAAGTATTCTTCTATCCAATACATCTTACCTCCCTCTACATCCAGGGTGATATCTAATGGAATCAGCAATCCCGAGACGAGGGTTTGTATATTTGAACCGTCGAGATTGGCACACTTGATCTTATCAGTATTGTTGTTTTTCCCACGAGAGGCTGTCCAGTATATCTTAGCACCCGTCACATCCAGAGCGATCGATGTGGCACCATCATCCCGTGTGTCGTTGAGGATTTCAATGTTTGTGCCATTAAAATCGGCGCGTATGATCTCACCTAATTTTTCTCCCCAATATATCTTGTCAGCTGCTGTGTCTAAGGCGATACTCCAGCCATCAACTCCGGTAATGAGCGTTTCAACGTTTGAACCATCGAGTGAGGAACGCCGTATCCCTATCCTGTCTCCCCAATATATTTTACCAGCGTCTATGGTGATATAGCCGGCTTGAACTCCGGTAATGAGCGTTTCAACGTTTGAACCATCGAGTGAGGAACGATGGATCGCGTCCGATTCAGATGTCCAGTATATCTGAGGATTGCTGACTTCCGCTGATACTGGAGGGCCATAGGTCAATAAAACAGGAGTAAAAATCAAAACAAAAAATGTGTAAAATCTTTTCAATGTTTTAGTTCCTTTCAATTTGAGATAAGAAAGTCCATGAAGCAGTCCAGATGGACTTTTATAAGATTTGGAAACTTAATTGATTGCGTAAGTTCTATTAAGTTTAACCCAAGTTGCTACCTAAGCAGGAATACTGATTCAACCACTATTACCTGTATTAAACCGATAATTTAAATTAATAAATTTATTATAAATTTGACTTAATATGGGTAATTATAGCATAAACTGGACGCATAAATCAAATTAAATTTGTATATGATTTCAAATTGAGCAGAAATCCATGACGCTCAAGCAAAATGGTGCCTGAACATCTATGATCTTTTTACACAGCAACTCGGGTTAAGTTTAGCCAACGGGAGTGGAAGGACGTTCTTGTACGACAGGGATAACATAACTCCGAATCGTCAAATCTTGTAATGTTTGCGTTTCTACCTGAGGTTCGGGGTTTTTGCGATGATCGAATACTACGTAATAGCCTTCGTTCGCATTTTCTATGCTGAGATACTTCGCGAGTTGCTTTTTACCTGCCTCATAGAGCAGATCACCTTCCCAAATTTTTGTTTCAACAACATACTTGCGGGTGTTGTGAAGAATGAGGAGATCCATCCTGCCGCGCCCAGTTTGGACTTCAAGGTACATGTTTCCGCCGACGAGGCGAACAAATTGGTCGAGATAAGCAAAGAGGAGATACTGTCCGACATACTCGTGTGGCGTGTCTGGGATTTGCAGTATCCTGAAACCTGCCCGGGCGATGAAATCCTTGAAGTTGTCCAAGAGGGCTTGCATGTGAATGTGTCCATCGGGTGTAAGGTAATCTCGAAAACCAGCACGGGTGTCTTCAGGGAGGTATTCCCGCTCCAAGCCGTTAACAGGCTGCTTGAATGCTCGCATGATACGGAATTGATAGATTGGATTAACAACCCTACACATCCCGTCGGTATCTTCCGCAATAACGCCATACGTAACGAGTTCGCTGATGATTTCATTGTCCAAGTTGAAAGCTACGCCTTCATCGTAAGATGCGATCTGCATCAGGATTGTCTCAAAGCGTGGGTCTCTGCGGATATTTGTCAGGAGGTGCTGAATATTGCGGTTTTGTTCCCGAAGGAGCCGCGTGTGTGCGTTTGAGAAATGCGCCATTGTAATCGTATCGGTCTTTGGAATATCCAATTCCGTCGTAAGAATTTGGGCAAATCGGTTGACGAGAAAGGGTTGTCCAGCCGTCTGTTTGTGAAGACTTTCGATGACTTCGGGTGCGAAGGCTTGTCCAACTTCGTCTGTGTATTGTCCAAGCAGTTCACGCACCTGTTCAAGTGTGAAATTAGACACTGCAAACTCGTCATGAATATTGAAGGGTGAAACTGAACGGTCGTAGTCAAGTTGGGCGATGCTCTTGATTCCAACGATACCCACGCTGTGTGGACATTGCGGAACGCTACGGGTGAGATAGATACGGCGTAGCGAATGAAGGAAACCTCTCACAGCAGTTTTGGGAATGCCATCAAACTCGTCAATGACAACAACAAACTTTTGATTACCAAGCAAGTTCGATAGATGTTGGAAAAACCTTAGCATTGACAGATGATCGGCTATCTCTGTGGTGTTCAAGAACTCCATGAACGCTTCAGGAGGCGTGTTTCCACGTTTTTGGAAATTGTATACTACCTGCTCGCGAATATCTTCAGTGAAATTTGCATAAAAATCACCTGGGTCCACACCTTCGTATGCCTCAAAATTAAGTTCAATAGGGAAATAAGTTGGATTCTCGGCGACAAGCATATCAAGTGCGAATTGGAAAAACGTGGTTTTTCCTGTTTGGCGCGGTGCGAAGATAACAAGGTATTTTCCTTGCTTGATGCGATCAATAAAGTCGGTAAGTTCAGCGGTACGGCTGACAACGTAATTTCTCTCTGGGGACACGGGCCCTTCGGTTCCAAACGTTTTCATCGTTTTTCCTCATCAGTGGGGTTAATATAGCCTTAAGTGTATTCTATTGAGACACCTAAAGTCAACCTCCCATTCCTCTATGCTTCTCTGGTCATCTCAATTAGATGTGCCCCTTCTAATCCCGTCCGTACATCTTCATCATAACTCGTTACAACGACTTGATATTCTTCGGCGAGTTGACGAATAAAATCTACCATCAATGTCTTCCGTTCGCCATCTAAATGGAGCGTTGGATCGTCTAATACGAAGAATCCGGGGTTTCCCAAGACTCTGGCGAGTGCGACTTTGAAGCAGAGATAGAGGAACATCTTCTCGCTACCGCTGAGCAGCATCAGACTCCGATCTGCACCATCTATGCTTAGGGAAGGGAGGAGATGTTCTCGTTGTAAGTCAACACGGGTTTCCCCAAAAAGCTGCATCTTGTCAATCCAGTGATGCAATTCGTCTTCGGCAGGCTTGAGGATTTGCTGTTGGAGTGTTTCGATGGTTTTATCGATTCCTGAACAGGCGAGTTCTAAGCTCAGAAGCGTCTTTTCAACTTTAGCGGCGTCGCTATTTGCCCGTTGGAGTGCGCCGAGTCTATCTAATCGGACGGCTTCTTCTTGCTTGAGTTTGTCAAGTCGTTTGCGTTGGCTATCAATTTCGGTTTTTAATTCCTGTTTATCAAGAGTGGTGAGCGTACCGGAAGGATTATGTTCTCGTTGTTGGATGCCTCTCCCACTTAATCTGGATGAGAGGGCGTTAAGCTCCGTCTGAATTTTGTCAATGTCTTGGGTACGCTGTTTGTATTGCGTTAAGCGTGCTTGTAGGGTTTGGAGCCGTTGTTCAAGTTCGCGTCGGCTTTCTAAATTCTTAGTTTCTGTTTCTAATGATTGGTTGTGTGTTTCCAATTCCGTACGACGCTGTGATTTTTCTTTTTCTTTTTCGTCAACAATCCGTTGTATGATCTCCCGTTCTACTTCCTGATAACAGGTTGGGCAGTGCTGTTCCCCGCTTTCCAGCAGCGTGCGGAGGGTATTACAGACAGTCGTCAATGCTTCAATTTCAGATTCGAGTCGTCCGGTTTGTTGTATCAATTCCTCGCGTTTCGTTTCTAATCCGGTGTTTTCTTGAATCGCTTTTTGAATTGTCTGAATCATCTGTCGGAGATGTGCGCTGTCATTAAAACCGCTCAGGGCTTCATTCTGCTGATGCGTGAGCGTGTCCACCTGTTTTTGCAGGCGGTCTCGATGCTGTACCCACTCGGCAATGAGTGCGGAATCATCCGTTTCGGCACCGTATGCGTTTTCCAAGTCTTTAAGTTTCGCTTCAATCTGTGCGATCTCGGTTTCGTTGACGTTCTGTGGGTTATAGCGCAAACTGTTTTGATGTGCTCGGATTCTGCCCTGTTCACGTTTGGCGATGCGGCGCGTGTCAATGAACCGCTGTCGGACCTCTATCAATCTGTCAATGCCGAGAAGTGTATGGAGGATATCGCGTCGGGTGGCGGATTGGCGTGCGAGGAATTCAAAAATCTCGCCTTCTCGGAGGAAAGTAGTGAGTGCGAGTTGCTCGTGCATAATACCAAACCGCTCTTGTAACATTGATTCCGTTGCCCGAATACGGGTATCATCGAAAAGGACATCCCACGCGCTCTCTTTTTCAGAACGGAGTTGGACCCTTTTTCCGGTGCCTCGGTATAACAGGTAGCGTTCTCCATTGGCGATAAATTGGAGTCCGGCTGTCCCGCTATAGGCTTTCGGATTTTTCATGGCTGCGGCATCTACGCGTGGGACAATCGGTTTCCCTGTTAGCGTAAAAAAGATAGCGTTGACGAGCGTACTTTTCCCGCTGAAATTGGGGCCGAAAATGAGGTTGATACCCTCATGAATGTCAAAGTCCTGCTGTTGGAAACATCCGAAAGTCCTAAGACGGATCCGTTCTAACAACATATCAACCGTCCTTTTTCTCATGAATAAGATCGTAAAGCATCTGTGCTCTGACCTTTTCATGTCCGTTTTTTAGCGTGAATTCAAACGCGCGTGCAATCGCCTCAAGTTCAGTGGGTCCTAAGGTCTTATATTTCTCATCACGCTGAATAAGAGTTTCAATTTCTCTTTTGTAAATGTTCAGAGTTTCATTTTCGAGGGAGATGTCCATATTGGTGTCCATTGTCTGAATCAGGATTCACAGGATTAGAGGATTTACGAGATTAGGACTGGCAATTTACTCTACCTACCGGTTTTGTTTAGATTTTCGCTTTGATCTGCATCAAGCGTTTACAGGCTTCGGCGAGGATATCATCCGCCATACTAAACATAAATCTGAATTTTGTGCTACCGAGATGGGAACGGCTGTAGAAACTGGAACCTGGTACGCCGCCGACACCGATTTCTTTAACAAGCCAATGTGCGAACGCTGTATTGTCAGGGAATCCGAAATCGGTGATGTCTGTCATAATGTAATATGCGCCCTCCGGTTGCTGACAACGGAACCCTGCCTCTGTAAGGTTGTTCACAAGAAGCTTGCGATTCTTATCATACTTCGCTACGAGTGCTTTATGGTAGCTCGGTGGCAAATTGAGTGCGACAACCCCGGCTCGCTGAAGCGGATGCGGTGCGCCAACCGTGAGGAAGTCGTGCATCTTGCGGATGGCATTGGTTAAGACCTCCGGTGCGATGACGTAGCCTAACCGCCATCCTGTCATCGAATAGGCTTTGCTCAAGCCGGAGACAGTGATCGTCCGATCCTGCATCTGTGTTAGAGAACCGATGCTGATATGCGATTTATCATCGTAGATCATGTGCTCGTAAATTTCATCGGTAATTGCGAGACAGTCGTATTCACAGCAGAGATCGGCAATCTCTTGAAGTTCGTCGCGCGTAAAAACCTTACCGAGCGGGTTATTCGGGGTGTTTATGATAATTGCCTTTGTGTTAGCGGAAAATGCGTCTCGGAGTTCCGTAGGATCGTAAGTAAAACGGGTCGTAGCGTCGGAGGCTTGGGTCTCTTGCAGTGCTACATAGACGGGGTCTGCACCAGAGATGATCGTATCTGGTCCATAATTTTCATAAAACGGCTCAAAGATGATAATCTCGTCGCCGGGGTTGATAATCGCGAGGAGTGCGGAGAGCATGCCTTCTGTTGAACCGCAGGTAACAGTGACGTTTCTGTCCGGGTCTGTAGGTATGCCGTTGAACGTTGTCATCTTTTGTGCGATTGCCTCTCGAAATGTCGGTGCCCCCCACGTGATGCTGTACTGATTATACCCTTCTTGGATTGCTGCAATCGCGGCGGCTTTGACTTCGGGAGGCGGCTGATACGCCGGTGTACCTTGTGATAGGTTAATCGCATTGTGACGCAGGCAGAGCTGCGTCATACCACGGATGACGGATTCGCTAAAGCGGGTGGATTTATCTGAGAGTTTAGATTGAACCGTAATTTTAGGTATCCTTTTTGATGTCATTGTAAACGAAGGCACTACATTCCAATTTTATAGCTCAAAATGATACCGTCATCCAACGGGATATCCACGGAATGTAGTTGTGGTGTGTTAAAGACGAATTCGACATAGTCTGGCATTTCGTGGCGCATGGTAACGGTGTCATCGGCGACAATTAAACCGCCGGGCCGGATGTTTGGGAGTGCCAGTTCCAGGTAGCGTCGGTATTCGTTTTTCTCTGCGTCAAGGAACACAAGATCAAAAGTCGCGTCACACATCGGGATCTCGTCGAGTGCGTTTCCGATGCGGACATCAACAATGTCGTTGAGTCCGACTTCCTGAAGATGTGCTTCTGCTTCAGCGGCGCGTGCTGGATCAAACTCCAGTGTGATGAGTTTGCCGCCTGTCTCCTTCAGGGCTGCGGCGAGATAGATTGCGGAATATCCGTTGCTCGTTCCGATTTCAAGCACATTTTGTGCGCGAATGGAGCGGATTAGGATAGCGAGGAACTGCCCGTTCTCGGGTGCGATATTGGTATATTCTCTTGCGGTTTTCTCAAGTCGTTTTAAAATGGATTTGTATTGTTCCATAGTATTAGGTGTTCTGGTGGCTTTAACGGGACTTATGCAAATCCCTTAGACTGGTATAATATGTATAATGCTATCACAAATTAGAGGGCGTTGTCAAGGGTGTTCCGCACTGTGCCACGATTTTCAGTAATTGTAGGGGCGAGGTCTCCTCGCCCGATACCAAGAAAACATCGTCAATTTTAAAAATTTAACCTGATAGAAACCACGTGAACCTATTGAAAGAGTTGCCAACTTCTACCGGGTAGATCGGCGCGAAATACCTCTACATTTCCCCTGTCTGCCATTGTGACGTAGCAGGTATGTCCATCTGGACCCCCGAAAGCGATGTTCGAGCAGAGTTTGCCTGTTAGTTCGACTTCCAATAGGACTTCGCCTTCGGGTGAGAGTTTCGCGACTGTGCCTTTGCCGTGCCGAGTGATATAGAGGTTCCCTTGAATATCGCAGCGCATTCCGTCCATATTGAAATCAGGGAACTGAATCAGTAACCGTTTATTGTGGATATCCCCGTCGGGGGACAAATCGTAAGCCCAGACATTGCGTTGTGCCGATTCGTTGACGTACAATATCTTTTCATCAGGGCTCACCTCAATCCCATTCGTGGTACCCATATCTGCTTCGAGAAGAGACACCTTACCGTCGGTGTCTACTCTCCAGATTTGTCCGGTTGAAGCGCTCCAATTCGGGTCACTGGCGTAGAGGATATCGTTTGCCCCGATAGCGAGATCGTTGGGTTGATTCATTGTCGGTTCGTGTGCATGGACGCTGATTTCCCGTGTCTCCATATCTACCTTGAGGACATTGTGATTGGTATAGTCTGCGATGAACATGAATCCTTCGCTGTTGAAACGGATACCGTTGCCGACGCTACCGGTCGGTAGTTCGACGAATATGCTTTCAACACCGTCGGGTGTCACCTTACCGATGGTGTGTTGTCTCTCATAGTTGACGGCATATAGGTTGCCATCGGCATCACAAGCGGGTCCTTCAATGCCGGATGTCCATCCGTTGACGGGTGTAAATTCTTGGGCAACAAAAAGTTCTTCGTTCATTGTTTGCTCCTAAAAGTGTTTTGTGAGATGCGGGGCACTGACCATCAGTTTGCAGAGCAGAGCACAAATACACCGGTATAGGCGTGTGCGAAGTTCCGTCCACCAATAGGTGCGAATTCTGAGTTCCCGAAGAACCCGATGACAGGCAGTCCAGGGAACTGTTCTTGGATAACGCTAATGTCGTGATTTTCGGCACCGTAGAGTCCTTTACCACGTCCTAAACAGTTAAAATAGAGTCCGAAATCGGGCGGATGCTGCTCGGTTTTCTCAGCTAGTTGTGCAATAATGGTTCGGATTTCTTCTGCAGCGGCAAGCGGGTTCCGCAGGTGGAACTGCACCAGTTGTCCGTCTTTCACCTCTTCGGATATTGCTATCGCTGCGTGCTCCTCATTAATACCGATAAGATTACGGATGAGAAAATCGCCACGCCTTGGGTTGGTGTTTGTATCCTCCATAGCGATCCCAATAAAGACGGTGCCGCCGGATCTGCGAATGTCGTCTTGTGTAAGAAGTTTCAGAACGTTTTTAAAATTCTCCAGTGCCGGTTCACCATCTAACTGAAAAATAACGCGCCCGTCGACTTTTGTGACTTCACGCGGTTCCCCGATCGGCTGACATCCCTGGGCCACGCCGATCTCCGTACTGAAATCTCCGGTTAGCAGGAGTCCTGTAACGCCCCCTTCTGTTGCTTGTGTCCCTTTCCAGTGATACATCTGCGCCCCGGTCGCGTCGCCGGAAACGGCAGCACCGACGACAGGAAGTGTTGCACCATCGCTGCCGATCTGATTCACGAGTTCGGCAGGCTCCACAGTACGGATATCTGGAAAGATCATGAGTAGCGAGTTATCTTGAAGTTGAGGTTGAATGCTCGCCTGTATCTGCTTACTCACTTCTGCCTCTGTGCCTTGTGCACTAAACGATACTGCGGAAATTAGCTCACTTCTGAGGACCATTACGGCGAGTGCGGGTTCATCTTCAAACTCGCCGACTGAAGTCAAGATACTCATGCCGCTGCATCCGATGAGTTCGTCACAGCTTGAGTAGGCATGAACTGCTTGATATAGCTGCTCATATTCTGTCTGATAGTTAATCGTTGCGAATACGATAGCGATGTCTGCCTTAGCGATACCAGCGTTTCCCATCGCTATACGTGTTGCTTCTGCTGCTGCTCCAGCAGTGGAGAGGTCATGTGAATGTCCGACACCTACATGAATCATCAGTTTCTCTCCTGTTTTTTACGTTCACTTATATTGGATAAATCTCATGAATATTCCAAGTGACTTAGAGAATATCATAAAATTCGGAATAGGTCAACTTATTTGCGGGTCAGAGGCATTTATGAAAATGAAAAAGCGTTGGGTTCACTCGGACTTTGGGAATTCCGATGCCCCTAAAGTTGATTATCTGTCTGCGATTTTTCGTTGTCAGCCGTTCAACCCAACCTACAAGGAAAACTAATAATCCGTGTCCGCTGAGATTTTCTGTATAAAACTTCTCGGTTTGTGATATACTATTCAGAATTGAAAGCATTCTATTATTTATTGGGAATTTGGAGGGAAGGTGCATGAATACAGCATCAGAAAGAAAATGGGATGGGTCAATTGTCCGTTACCCCGATCCGGCGATTGAGGTTCTGGACCCGCGTTTCGGAAAATATAAGATTGGTAACTCCGTTGTTGAAAGGTTGTGGACGGGTGCGCGTTGGTCGGAGGGACCCGTCTGGTTCGGTGATGGCGGGTATCTACTCTGGAGCGATATTCCGAACAATCGGATTCTGAAATGGGAGGAATCTAACGGACAGGTCAGTGTCTATCGAAAACCGTCAAACTACAGCAATGGACACACGCGTGACCGCCAAGGACGGCTCATCAGCTGTGAACACGGGGCACGCCGCGTCACACGAACTGAGCATGATGGAACGGTTACCGTGCTGCTGGAAACTTTTGATGGCAAACCGCTCAATGCCCCCAACGACGTTGCTGTTCATCCGGATGGACATATCTGGTTCACCGATCCTGGCTACGGCATTATGCTCAATTACGAAGGGCATATCGCTGACTTTGCGTTACCGACCTGTGTGTATCGACTCAATCCAGATACCGGTGAGGCGACTGTTGCGACGGATGAACTCGAAAAACCGAACGGTATCTGTTTCTCACCCGACTATGATAAACTCTATATTGTAGATACAGGTGTTACACACACAGAGGGAACACCTCGGTACATCTATGTCTATGATGTCCTAGAGGGTGAACGTCTCGGCAAGCAGGCTGTGTTCTGCGATATGGCGCCAGGTATCGCTGACGGGATCCGATGCGATATTGATGGGAATCTATGGGCAAGTGCTGGATGGGTCGGAGACGGATACGATGGTGTACACGTTTTTGCACCAGACGGAACACGTATCGGACATATCCATTTGCCTGAGATCTGTGCAAACCTCTGCTTCGGTGGTGTAAAACGCAACAGACTGTTTATGGCAGGCAGCCAATCGCTTTACTCGGTATATGTTGAAGCACAGGGGGTGCCGCTGTTTTAATGTGTCGGTGGAGCGGTAAGGCTAATGCGTCCATTAGAATATATTAAGTGCCCAATTTGCGAACGGGACGACACGGCACTGCTTTTTGATAAAGATTCGCTGTCCGTGGTTATCTGCAAGCGGTGTCGGTTACGGTATGTGAATCCGAGGGTCAACCGTCAAACGCTTGAAACGGAATACACCGAGACCTACTATCCACCGGATAAAGTAGAACGTCTCCACACAGGTAGTATGGAATGGTTGCAGATGACGGAGCGACTCACGGAGTTGGAAGCACAGCATCCGAGCAAAGGGCGATTGTTGGATGTCGGATGTGGTATCGGTACGTTTCTCCATCTGGCGCGCGAGCAGGGATGGGAGCCACACGGTATTGATCCTTCTAAGAGTGGAAGTGCTTTTGCTAAGGAGGCGTATAAACTTGATGTGCAGTGTGGGTATATCTTTGATGCAGATTTTCCATCTGCCTATTTCGATGCTGTTACCCTCTACCACGTCTTAGAACATATTTCGGAATTAAATCCGTTTTTGAGTGAGTTGCGTCGTGTTCTGAAACCGAAAACCGGCATTTTAGTCATTGAAGTGCCGAATGGCGAGAGTCTACAGAGTCGTTTGCAGAAGGCGGATTGGCCCTACGTCCATCCGCGTGATCATCTCTACTATTTTTCTGCGGATTCTTTGCCGAAGCTGCTGCAGAAACACGGATTTCGCGACATTACACTGGGTAAACCGAAACGCGTGAGTCCGACGAAGGGTCTCCGTTTTATGCTTCGTCAAGCAGCGACTGCGGCGTTGGTTAAGGTTCACTTAGGGACTGTAATTCGGGTGTATGCAAGTTAATTTTACTATTGGGATGCGGGTTCTTGATAAGAGAACGTCTGGATGACATCGTTCATAAGGAGCCGCTGTGCTATCGTTTCAACCAGGTCAGGGTTTAGATCGCCAGTCAGCGAGTACTTATGTCCGGTGCGGACGGTGGTGACACCTGTGATCCCTAAATCGTGGATACCTTTGACTGTGCTATCGCCAACAGCGTCGGTAACACCGGGTTTGAATTGGACTTCAAGTGTCCAGTTATTTGTAGCATTATTCTCAGTGACGCAGGTGTATGCTTGTGTAATAGGATCTGCGAGAAGTTCAGCACCGATTCGGTCGATGGTTTGTGCGTCGAATGAGCCTTCAATCCAGTAGACGGTAGCGGTACGGACAGCATCGACACCGCTGATACCGAGATCGGCGATATCTTCAAGAATCCCGTCCCCCACGGTGTCCGGGACTTCGGGTTTATAGTAGACTTCAACTTTCGAGTTTTTCATAAAATAGAGATTCTTCTGTCTTTTAGATGCTGTGGGGGCGTAAGGTATATTGAGCCCGTTTTTGTGGGTATCCATCAGTGTTTCTCCTTTACCATCTGATGTGCAAAAAATAGGTTCAAGGTTTTGATAGGTATTATACTGTTGTTGGTAGTAGGTTGTCAATGGTCTTTTTACGGCTCTCTCAAGGCATACCCTTAGCACCATTCAATTGTCGGTTTTCCAATTGAATAGCACTGGCTGTAGTTGAGAAAAAAGTTGTTTTTTCCTATGGGTTTTGGTATAATACGGAATGCAGAAATAGAAAAAGCGACGCAATATTTCATAAACGAGATTGCTAATTGTCTTACTTCTCATGGGAAGACGAAAAAAATGTCAAAACAGTTGAATATATTGGTTTTCGGTGCACATCCCGATGACTGTGATATCAAAGCAGGCGGTGTTGCTGCCTTGTATGTGCAACAGGGTCACCGTGTTAAGTTTGTCTCCGTTACGAACGGTGACGCAGGACACCACGAAATGGGTGGTGGTCCCTTGGCGCGGCGACGTTATGCGGAGGCACAAGCTGCTGCCGATGTTATCGGTATTGAATATGATTTGCTGGATAATCACGATGGCGAACTCATGCCGACGTTAGAAAATCGCTACAAGATTATCCGTACGATTCGCGAGTTCCGTCCAGACTTAATCATGACGCACCGTCCGAACGATTATCATCCGGATCATCGGTACACGTCAACGTTGGTACAGGATGCAGCGTATATGGTGACTGTTCCGAACATCTGCTCGCTGACGCCACACCTGGAGAGGAACCCTGTTATTGTCTATTTGAGTGACGGTTTCATGAAGCCGTCCGCTTTCACGCCGGATGTTGTCGTCGGTATCGATGCCGTGATTGAGCAAAAGATTGATATGCTTCATTGCCATGTGTCGCAGTTCTACGAGTGGCTTCCTTATAACGGTGGAACGTTGGATACGGTACCTACAGGGGCATCGGATCGCCGTGCGTGGCTTGCCGAACGGTTGCACAAGCGGTTTCGTGCGACGGCTGAAAAGTACCGGGATCAATTGATAGCATTATACGGTGAAGGAGCGGGTTCGCAAATCCAATACGCAGAGGCGTTTGAGGGATGCGAATACGGTTCGTCGCTGACAGCAGAAAATATTCCTATCTTATTCCCTTTCTTCCAATAAGGAGTTTCGTTTTAAAGTCAATGCCAACAGAACAAGCCAGTGCCAGGACGCTGATGTATATCGTCTGCGTTATCGGTCTCATTTTTGCGATTGTGATGGTTATTCTCTTTTTTAACGCTGCCCCTGCGCGTTCTAACATTGAGGTACATCGTATAAACGAAGCAGCGGAATGTCTAAAATGCCATTTGATAGGCGATAAAGAGTCGCCGACGATGCCACACCTCAATCTCGGTAATTGTAACTTCTGTCACGGTTTATCAAAAGAGAAGGTAGAACGTTAGTCTTTTATAATACCATTTCTGAAATTATATTCAGCATTCACGATGTGTATTGAAGCGATACAATACGGAAACACAAACTAACAGTTTGTGCTACAATTCGTCCTTGCCTTGACCGCTACCCACGTGATACTGTCCTCTTCTTCGCTGATGATTTGCGTGCACTCAAAGTTGTTCTCTGCTAATACCGATTGAATCTGTTCGAGTTCGGTCTCCAAGATACCGGAAAAGATAACGGTACCTGCCGGATGTAGTCGCGATGTACAATTCGGGATGATCGGGAGGATGGCTTTTGTTAAAATGTTTCCGATGATGAGGTGGTATTTGTCTTCTATATTCTTGAGTCCATCGCCTTGCGCCAATGACACCTGCTGTGTTACCCCATTTGTTTGGAAGTTCTCAGCTGCGACCGGGATCGCTGTCGGATCAATTTCAATCGCATCCACGTATTTCGCGCCGAGTTTAACTGCTGCAATTGCTAAGATACCGGAACCGGTTCCGATATCAGCGACACGATCATCAGTTTTGACGGTATCTTCTAACAATTCGAGGGAGAGCCGGGTTGTCGGATGGTAACCTGTGCCGAACGCCATACCTGGGTCAAGACGGATCAAGATGTCGTTTTCGTTGTGAGACGTCTCGTGCCATGTGGGTACAATGAGCACCTGTTTTCCGATGCGCTGTGGTGGGAATTCGGCTTTCCAAGCTTCCGCCCACTTTTGAGATTTGACGTGTTTTAAATTAATAGTTGCGGGATCTGGTTGGATATCCCATTTTGGAAGTTCCGCGAGGAAGTCTCGGAGTTTCTGCATCCGTGTGCCAATACGATCGTCTAACGGATAGTAAGCGATAAGGTTCACTTTAGTATGATTAATCGATTTGACTTCAACACCGGTTGCATTCATTTCAAAGAGACAATTCGCGACCGCCTCGGATGCGTTGCGTGAGGTAGTTACCGTGATCCTTGCCCAATCCATAGGTATTATGATTCTGGGTTTTCTTCTTCGTGACGACCGAGCAGTTTTTCCCAGAAACCTTCGTGTTCTTGGTTAGTGGATTCGCCGTGCAATTTTGCGAACTCTTCTAACTTTCTTCGCTGTTCGCTGTTGAGCTGTGTCGGGGTCTCAATTTCTATTTTGACGATGAGGTCTCCAGAATGAGATCGTCTGTAAATGGGGACCCCTTTGTTGGGGATACGGAGTTGGGCACCGTATTGTGTGCCGGGCGGAATACGTAATTCTTCGTGCCCATCAATGCCTTGTACACTGATTTTTGCTCCGAGCGTCGCTTGGACAAACGAAATTTTGGCGGTTGTGATAAGATCGTTCTGATCTCTTTGGAAACGTTCGTGGGGTGCGACGTTAATAACGACGAATAAATCGCCTGATGGTGCCCCGTTGACCCCTGCTTCACCTTCACCGCGCAATTGGTACTTAAATCCGGAATCGACGCCTTTATCAATATTGAGTTTAATTTCGCTGGTATTTTGGACGAGACCTTTTCCCCTACAAGATGGACATGGGTCTTGTATGATTTCACCGTCGCCATGGCATCTTGGACAGGTTCGTGACATCGTGAAAAATCCTTGTGACTGACTAATTTGCCCTCTACCGTGGCACTGTGGACAGGTTACAACATCCGTTCCTGTCTTTGCGCCGCTGCCGTTGCATATTGAGCAGGTTTCGACGCGTGGTACTTGAATCGTAACCTGCTTGCCGTGGATAACATCTTCGAGTGTCACTTCGAGATTGTATTGTAGACTACGTCCGCGTTTTGGGGCGCGTTGTCTACCACCAAATCCGCCGAACAGGTCACCAAAGACATCACCAAAGAGGTCGTCAAGATTCACACCAAACCCGCTGAAATCGGTCGTCATCCCCTCAAGTCCAGCGTGTCCGAATCTGTCGTATGTTTGTCGTTTCTCTGGGTCGCGCAGGACTTCGTAAGCCTCTGTCGCTTCCTTAAATTTGTCTTCGGCTTCTTTATTGTTTGGGTTTTTATCAGGATGAAATTGGATAGCGAGTTTACGATAAGCTTTCTTAATCTCGTTATCGTCGGCATCACGCTCGACGTTCAAGACCTGATAGTAATCACGTTTTTGTGTCATATTTTACCTTCCTCTACCTATTCAGTGGTGGCGGTTTCATTATTTTCCTCTGCTGTGTCGGTTTCGTCATCTTCGGAGGGTCCTTGTGAAACAACGACTTGCGAAGCGCGTAAAACCCGGGTGTGCAACATATAGCCGCGCCGGAATTCTTCAATTACTTTTCCTTCTGGTACGTCCTCTGATGGTGTAATGAGGAGTGCTTCGTGCTGGTTCGGGTCGAATGTCTCACCGACTGCTTCGATTGGCAGAAGTCCATGGATTTTAAGAGCGTCTAACAACTGTTTATGGACGAGTTGTACGCCCTCATTGAAACTTGTGAACTCAGGGGAGGCATCACTGGTTTCTGCCTGATCGTTTACACTTTTAATTGCGGCTTCCAGACTATCTAATACGGGTACCATCCCTTCGAGAATGCCTTCGTTGGCGAATTTGAGTTGTCGTTGATAATCTGTTTGTAAGCGTTTTTTGGTATTCTCGGCTTCTGCTGCGGTGCGGAGTAGGAGGTCCCGTTCACCTTTGTATTCTTCATGTACAGTTTCTACGGCAGCGGCGACCTCTTTTTCGATTTCTTCACGTAGGAGTTCTTCACGCTCTGTTTCAAATTCATCTCGAACTCGTTGTATAATGGTCTCTACCTCTTTATTAACCTCTGAAGTAACATTTGTGGCGGTTTTTTCGACGGTAGATATCCGTTCTTCAATTTCTTTTTTGACTTCGGATTTGATGGTATCAAGAGCCGTCTCCGCGATTTCTCGCATACGGGTTACAAGTGTCTTTTCATGACTGTTTTCACTATCCGTAGTCTTGTTCTCTGGAGAGGCTTCTGTTTCTTTTTTTATAGGTATTTCTTTAACTTCAGCCATGGTAAATCCTCTTATTTTTTTGGAAATGTGGTTTTAAAAGGTTGTTTGTATGTTGTTTTAACCGTGTACAGCATTGGCGAAATCCTGCATCAGTTTGAAGGATCCATTTTTTTCAAGAACGTTTCCGGTGACGATGAAATCGGCGCCGGCTTCCACCTTTTCTGCTGCGATTTTCGGTGTCCGAATGCCTCCACCAACGATTAAAGGTATACTAATTTGATTTTTGACTGTGGAGATCATTTCGTCTGGCACGGGGTGCGTTGCGCCGCTCCCTGCCTCTAAATATACCATCTGCATACCGAGATATTCCGCGGCTAATGCGTGCGGTCCCGCGATATCGGGTTTATCGCGTGGGATAGGTATCGTTCCGCTCATGAATTCAACTGCAGTCCTGCTGCCACCCTCAATAAGCATATAACCGGTAGGGATGGGTTTGAGTGCGTGACGTTGTATCCAGGGTGCTGCTTTAACCTGTTCGCCGATGAGATAATTCGGGTTGCGTCCACTGATGAGGCTGATGTAGAGGATAGCATCTGCATAAGGCGTAAGGTGCATCGAGTCGCCCGGGAATAAGACTATTGGGAGTTTCGTTTCCTGCTTGAGTGCTTTTGCTATCGGATCTAAATCGTTGGTTAAAAAACTGCCGCCAAGTAATATAGCATCTGCCCCTGACTGTTCAACTTCGCGAGCGAGTTTGATACATTTTTCGACTTCGCACTGCTCAGGATCAATTAGGACGAGATAGCCAGCATTATGCTTTTTAAGTGTTTCGTAAAAATGGTTAAGAACCCAATTCGATCTCAAATGCGATTTTCCCCTCTTTCGCTATCTTAAATCTCGGACTACCAATTACACTTCTCCCGATAAAATTGTATCACATTTAAGGCAGTTTGTCAAATTCTGTGCTATTGTCGAAACGCATAGAGTAAGATACCAGCGGCGACACCTACGTTGAGCGAAGATTGCCCTGATGCCATCGGGATCCGTACCAGTGCTGTGCAGCTTTCGCGTGCCTCAGCGGAGAGTCCTGTATTTTCATTGCCTACAACAATCGCAATAGGTCGTGAAAACGCCGTTGTGTATAATTCATTTTCGGCACTGGCTGTGGCACCGAATACACACCAGCCTGAAGCGCGAAGTGTCGCTACTGCCTCAGGGATGCTCGGTGTCTGAAATAAAGGCAGACGTCCCACGGTACCACGCGCGGCACGGACACAGTTTTTATGAAAGGGATGCGCGCCTGTATGGCTTAATAAGACTGCAGAAACGCCCGCCGCGTCCGCAGTCCGTAGTGTCATCCCAAGGTTATCGGGGTTTCCGATATCTTCTGCGATGAGTAACATACATCTCGGACTGAAGTGGAAATTGAGATGTCCAGATGCTGGAAGGAAGTTCGGATAACTCAGGTGAACCGAAGCTGTTATTGAGGGAACAGGTCGTGTTGTCGTGATTGATCCCATGACCCCTGTGCTAACTTGGTAAATAGATAAGTTCTCCGCTGCTGCGCGTTTGAGAAGTGCTTTTCCATCAGCAGTTGCAACAAATTCGGGTGTATAAAGCAGCGATTCAATCGGAAATCCATCTGCTACCGCTCTCTCAACGATCAAAGGTCCTTCGGTAATAAATTGTGAGTGTTCGAGTTTCCCTTTCAGCGAGGTTAGTTTACGGGTATGCGAAACAATAGCATCCTTTCGTTTCAAGACAGTGCGCTGTTCGGCTTTGGTGTTACTCCCGCGTTTGATCCCTCGATAAAAAGCACCGGCATCTGTCTGAACACTATCTCCCTCTAAAATATCGTGAACTCTATCTTCTATCCATTTTTCAGTAAGATGAAACAGTCCTACGTGTCGTCTCGGAAATGCCAACAATAGTTCCCTTAAACTGCGTTCGTTTGTTGCGGTGATATGAACTTTATAATCGTATTGAGGCGTATTCTCTGGTTTTAGCAGCATAACGCCGTCGAGTTGTTGCCAACCTGCGACACGGACTTCGTAAGCGGGCTGCCATTTGCCTGTGTTGCAAAAGGTCTGATATGCCTGTTTAAAACAGGTGACGACATCCGCATCCGAGTTCTCTTTCTCTAAGAAAGCGATAATTTCATCGTAATTTGTCATAGGAATGTTCCGAGGTAGATGGCACCGAGTCCTACGAATATATCCCATTTCATCCAACGTTGGATGCGCGTGCAATTTTCCTTAGATGCATCTCGCCAGAGACGCACTGCCAGACCGACGAGCACAAGATCAACACCGAGTACAACGACCACGAGATAGTGCCACGAATACCAACCGAATAGATATGGGATAGGACTAAAGAGAATAACCGATGCCATGAAACCGATGGCTATCTTTACGGCGAGTTGTGGATTGAGAATAGCAAGCGTTTTCACGTCGTTTTTCAGGTCACCCTCGGTATCTTCGAGGTCTTTGACGATTTCCCGCGCTGTCGTAAACAGGAACGCGAAGGTTGCTGGAATCAACGTCGCTTGCACTGAATCTATTGCGACTCCACCTGCGACAAACGTTACACCGGTTAAACCGCTCACAACTAAGTTGCCGATGAGAGGCATTCGCTTTAACCAGAAGGCGTAGCTCACAAGCGCGATAGATACGAGAATTGCGAATGCTGTTGCGTTTCTATTGATTAATGTCCCTAACCAGATACCGATAATGATAAGGAGGATTGCGAATATCAGTGCATCTCTGCGTCGGATGCGTCCTGATGGCAAGGGTCGCCGTGGACGGTTAACCTGATCGATTTCGTAATCATAATAGTCGTTTATAGCGTTTCCTGCGGAAAGCAAGACGAGCGCGGCGATTGAGACCAGTAACAGTTGGATATTCACAATGTCTGCCATCTGCCCTTGGCTGGCGAACATTCCGCCGAGCCACGCGGAGATAAAGGCGATGATTCCGTTAAGCGGACGCGCCAGTTCAAGGTATGCCAATAGCGTTTTCATAAACCTTTGGTTTGGGTAGAAGTTCACATAGGTAAAGACTGGTAGGTAGACGCTGTATGTCATCCCGGCGATCCAATTTTTGAAAAGGATAGCGGCTATTAACAAAAATGGTTTAAGATGTGAGATGCTTTCGGTTGTTTGGTGTCGTTATGATGTGTCCTCCAATTCTTGAAGTTTTGCTTCGAGTTCTGCCACTCGTTTTTGGAGTTTCGCGAATTCGGGGAGCAGTTCCGGCAGTTTTCGGGTTGCAGCATGAATTCGGAGTTCTTGTTTATGGGGACGTGCGGGGAATCCGGAGAGGTGGCTTCCGGCGGGCATATCCTTGGTCACAGCAGATTTCGCGTAAACGACGCTGTCTTCTCCGAGCGTTAAATGCCCGGCTGCGCCGCCATGTCCGGCGATATTTACGCGGTCGCCGAGCGTTGTACTTCCAGCAATCCCGACCTGTGCTGCGAGGCAGCAATCCTCTCCGATGACAACATTGTGTGCGATTTGGACGAGGTTATCCAATTTGGTGCCGCGTTTGATGCGCGTCTCAGAGAGTGTGGCTCTATCGATAGTTGTGTTTGCACCGATTTCAACATCGTCCTCAATGACGACAGTCCCGATCTGCGGAATTTTATGGTGTCGCTTGCTGACAGGTGCGAATCCAAAACCGTCGCTGCCGATAACCGCGCCGCAATGGAGAATCACCCGATCACCAATAATGACCTCTTCCCGAATACTGACGTGCGGATAGATGAGTCCATCGGCACCAATTTTAGTGCCTTCTCCGATGTAGACATAGGGTTGTATTACGGTGTCGTCACCGATTTCGACATTGTCAGCGATATAGGTGAACGCTTGGATTGAGACGCGTTCTCCGAGTTTGACGTTTTCTCCGAGAATCGCGGTTTCATCGATTCCCGGGAACGCGCGACGGTTTTTGTCGGATGAGAATATCTCTAAGACTTGAACGAAAGCCCAATAAGGGTCCTTAACACGGATCGTCGGCTTTCCGTTGCCGGAGACACCGTGTCCGATGATAACTGCCCCCGCTTGCGTTGTGGCTAAAGCAGCGATGTACTTTGGGTTAGCAATAAAGGTAATTTGAGTCGGCAGTGCTTCTTTAATTCCAGAAACTCCTGTAATTTCAATATTACCATCGCCGGAGAGTTCTCCATCAAGGTGTTCACAAATTTCCTTGAGTTTCATAATGTCTAACCCTCGTCCTTTCTCCATAGATGTGAGCGATTTCACATTTTGGAGTTTAGGGGTGTAGCGTTATTCGGCTTTTTCGCCGTTTTTGTTGTTTTCGTTCATCAAGTCGATAAACTTCTTTGTTAAATCGTATTCCTCTTTGACATAAAGCGTGATGAGTCGTTTTTCGAGGATGATATCATAGTTTTCGGCTTTGCCGACATTAATAATCAATTCTTCCAGCGACTTGTAAATCGGTTCGAGCAATTCTCTCTCTTTGTCAAGGAGTGCTTGCTGCCCGATTTCACGATCACGCTGGTATTCCTGCTGAAGTTGGAGGATCTGGTTGTCCAAATCTGCGGTTTGCGCGTCTTCAACGAAAAGCTGAGTTTTCGCTTTCTGCTCTTGTATGGTACGGACTGCGTCTGCTTTTTCTTGCAATTGTTTCTGCAGTCGTTCACCTGCTGCTCTGAGCGTTTCAGCCGCTTTTGTCGCTGCTTCTGATCCTTGTAGGACTTCTTCAGTGTTGACGACCCCGATCTTGAAGGCTTCCTGCCCGATACTACCGGTACTGAAACTGAAAGCGGCTATAACAATAAGTAATAAAGCTAGGCGTGCTTCACAAGCACCCAATCGAAGTGATTTCATCTAATCTTCGGGCAGGAGACCCAAACCGAAAGTTATTGGTTATTGGTACGCTTCGCTTTTAGTTGTTGGTTAAGAAAGAAAGAGACCTCTTACCATTAACCAATAACCATTAACTATTAACTTAGAATTTGGGAGGAATGCCCGCTCCTTTTCTTTTTTAGATTGATTCGTTCTTAAAACCGTTTAGAATCCTGGTCCGATGGTGAAGTGGAATCTACCTGCGGGTTCACCACTGATGCGGTCCAACCCGTATCCCCAGCCTAATCTCGCCAGCATACCGAACATATTGAGTCGTGCCTCGACACCGAGTCCACTTTTGAAGTTGATTTGGGTAAACGGGTTTCTAACGCTTTCATCCCATACTTGTCCTATGTCATAGAACAGGGCTGCTGTGAGTTGAGGGGAAACGGGGATACGATACTCAATGTTGGCGAAGATCATTTTATTGCCTCCGAAGGGATTGATTTTACCCGTTTCGTCTGGATCTGGATAGATTTCAAAGTCTTCGTACCCGCGGACGGTATCTACACCACCGAGGAAGAAACGTTCATAATATAGAAATGCGCGATCAGCACTTTTATCTTTCATGTAACCCGTCCGCGCGTGAAAAGCGAGGACATGGTTCCACCAACTGCTATAGAACCAACTGGTGTCGAAGGTGTACCTCTGGAATTCATTGTCTGCCCCCAGGATTCCGCCGGAATACTCGTAAGAGAGCAAATGCGATGCCCCGCCGGTTGGATCATACAGAGAGGTGCGATAGTCGCGCGTATCGCGTCCAACGGCAAAGAGGATACTACGGGTGGAACGATTAATCAATGTTTGATCTGGATTATATGTTTCGACATGTTCGTTCCGGAACCTGACGGACAGGTCGATGTCATAAGCGATGGGTCGGCCGAGGGTTATAGATGCGCCACGTCGTCCCCACACATACCTATCGTATAGATAGTTGGGATTTGCTCGGTTAAGGACTGCGCCGACTGTTCCGTAGTAACGGCGGAAGCGGCGGTTATCATATAGTCGAGCGGTAAGGCGTGTAGGGGTGCCAAGTATCCAAGGGGTGCCGAAACTGATTTCGGCTGTATGATGATCGCGGGTGCCTATTTCGCCTTTGAGATGGACTCTGTAGGCGCGTCCAAGGAGATTGTTCTGTCCGACTTCTGCTGTGCCGAAGATACCGCCTTCACTGCCGTAGCCGCCGCCGAGGCTCAGCATTCCGGTTCTGGGTGTTTCGGCGATATTGACTCTTAAATCCTTTCTGTTTTCTTCACCGGTGTCGCTTGGTACAAAATCGACAGCCCGGATGAAGGACCCCATCTGGAAGAGGCGTTGCCGTGCCTTACGTAAGGATTTGACATCTAACAACTTATCTGTCTCGATGTCCAAAAAGTCCAATTCGCGTTTGACGACATGCTCCATCGTCTTTTCAAGTCCGCTGATAATTACTTTACCGATGATGATGACATCGCCTTCGTTAATTTTCAGTGTGATGTTAACCAATCCATTTGTCTCATCAAAGGTCGGGATTGGTGCGACTTCAGAGAGGAGGTAGCCTTTATCGAGATAAGCCTGCTGTAATTTCGAGATGGATTCGTCGAAGGTTCCGCGGTTGAAAACTTCGCCTTCCGCTGGGTCGAGCATCCCGCGTATCTTTTTTTCGGAAAAGAGAGCTTTGGTACCGGCTTCAACTTCAAGCGTATAGGTTCCAATAACAAATTCGGGGCCTTCATCAACGGTAATGTCAAGTATCAACCCGGTTTTATCTTCTGTGAAACGTTTCTCGTATCCGATAACTTTCACTTGTGCGAATCCGCGGTCTTGATAGTAATTGCGGAGGTTCAGCGAAAGGTCTTCTTCTTCAAAGAGTGTTTGGTCGAAAGGTTTACCGGTGCGGGTTTTGAGTTTCTTCCGTAGTGTATTGGGAGGGATCAGTTCATTGCCGATAAAGTTGATTTCCTCAATGCGGACCCGCGGTCCTTCGCTTACCTCAAAGGTGATTTGGACGGTATGCGTCTCGTCCTCACTTTTATCAAGATGTGTTTGGATACCGACGAGATAATAGCCTTTATCGTGATAGAGTTTTGTGATGGCGCGTTCGCTCTCCCATCGTCGTCGGTCGCTATAAATTTCATCAGGGCGCAGCGTAATCTCGTTTTTCAATTTCCCTGTGTCTAAGTTATCGTTTCCGATAATGTTAATGCCGGATATCTTTGGACTTTCAACGACTTTATATATAATCTCGAGTCCACCGCCTTCAACGGGTTGTGTATCTACCTTAGCATCAGAAAAGAAGCCTGTGTCTTTGTAAAGACTCTTGAGGTCTTGTGTCAGGAGTTCCTGTGAAACCTCCTCGCCGACCTGCGTTTGAATAAGGGTACGCAGCATATCTTCGGAAACGGTTTTTACACCCTCGAAAGATATTTTCTTGACAACGAACATTGCGTTGACATCAGCTTTAGTCGTATCAGATGTATTTTTTTCGTTAACCGTCTCACCTTCGGTATTGGATGCGGTCTGTGTTTCAGCGTCTGGTGCAGCCTGTTTTTCTTCGGTAGCCTTGTGGGGTCCATACACTACATCTGCTTGTTCTTCAGCGAAAACGACAGTTGCCACGAATCCAATAATTAGGCTTGTAAGGATCAGAATATTTTTTAGTGCGTTCATAATGCTGTAATATCTCCTATATGTCGAGGCTGCTCTTCGCCTTGTGGGAAAGGTTGCTATTCTTTCGCGTAGATTTCGGTGCCGCAGCTATTTGCATAGTGTCGGAAAGCAGCGATAAGTTTCTGTGTGAGTTTACCTGGCTGTCCGTCTCCAATAGCGCGTCGATCAATTTTTACGACGGGGATGACCTCGGCAGCGGTGCCTGTTAGAAAACATTCGTCTGCGATGTAGAGGTCGTGGCGAGTAAAGACGCGTTCTTCGACCGGTATCCCTGCGTCGCGTGCGAGGTCAATAACACTGTTCCGGGTCACGCCTTCCAATATGCCGATATGTACGGGTGGCGTGATAAGCACGCCGTTCTTTACGGAAAAGATATTGTCGCCGCTACATTCAACAACATAACCTTCAGCATTAAGCATCAGTACCTCTTCTGTGCCGGCCTGTTTCCCTTCGATTTTTGCTAAAATGTTGTTGAGATAGTTCAAAGATTTAATACGCGGATTGATAGCTTCGGCGTAATTCCGTCGAACAGCAGAAGTTACAATCTCCAAACCGTCTTCATAGAATTTTTGTGGATACAAGACGATTTTATCTGCAATAATTATTACGGTTGCTTTTGGACATTTGTCTGGGTCCAGTCCAAGGTCCCCGACACCACGGGTTACGATTAATCGGATATAGGCTTCTGTGAGGTGATTTCGACGGAGTGTTTCCAGAACAGTCTCTTTCATTGTTTCGATAGAGATAGGTATCTGTAGCATAATTGATTTTGCAGAGTCGTAAAGTCGTTGGAGGTGTTCATCAAGTTTAAAGACGCGCCCGTTATAGGAGCGGATGCCTTCAAAAACACCATCCCCATAAAGCAAACCGTGGTCAAACACTGAAATTTTAGCCTCTGCTTTTGGTAAAAAATCTCCGTCGATGTAAATCAACATTTTTTAGTTTTGGCCTCCTGATCTAAAGAAATCCGCAGAAATCCGAAAATACCCCAAGCAAATACCTCGCTATTACATTTCGGGCAGGTTTCTGGTTATCCGATGCTAATATTGTAAAGTGGCAGGACTTACACAACTTGCGTAAATATTGGACATTTAGACGTAAGTTAAAAAATCTTTCCGTCAACGAGTTGAACAACCCTGTCTACCTGCTCAGCGAGTTCGGAGTTGTGGGTTACGATAACAAAAGTCTGTCCAGATTTGGTGTTCAAATCCCATAAGAGTTTATGAACGGCTTCACTGCTCCGTCGGTCGAGGTTCCCTGTCGGTTCGTCTGCGAGTACAATTTTCGGGTTGTTAATCAATGCTCGTGCGATTGCGACGCGTTGGCGTTCGCCACCGGAGAGTTGACCGGGATAGTGCGAAAGCCTTTCTGCGAGCCCGACATATTCGAGTAGTGACGCTGCTTGTTCATAAATCGCTTTGTTGTTCGGTGTCGTAATTAAGGCAGCCATAGCGACGTTTTCAAGTGCGTTAAACTCCGGTAACAGATGATGAAATTGAAATATGAAACCGACTTCCTTGTTCCGAAACCGGGCGAGTTCAGTATCCTGCAATGTAAAAACATCTTGATCGCCGTATAAGACCCGTCCCGCTGTCGGTCGATCAAGCGTCCCCATGATATGAAGGAGTGTGCTTTTTCCGACCCCTGATGCCCCGACGACTGCGAGTAATTCGGATGTCTTTATTTCGAGGTCAATACCTCGAAGCACTGGGAGTTCCGATTCGCCATCATAATAGGATTTGTGTAAATCTACAATACGGATAAGTGCTTCTGATGGATTCAACACAGATTTCCTCTTTTCACTATTCGTGTTGCAACGCTTCAACGGGTTTCAGGTTCGCCGCTTGCCATGCTGGGTAAAGGGTCGCAAGCCAGCAGATGGCAAATGAAAGCAGATTAATAAAGATAACGAACACCCAATTGACTTTTATGGGCAGATGATGCATCTGGTAGATTTGGCTAAGCCCAAGGTCTACGAGTGAGATTGGTCTTACGGCACAATAGAGTGCGAAACCTATTCCGATCAGCCATAGGGTCCCGACAGCCAATTTCCATCCACCTTTTGTCCGCATCGCGTGTCGTGATGCTATTAAAAATTGTAAGCTAATCGGCACAACGAGTGCAAGAGCATACCAGTAAGAAGGTCTCTCTGCGTTGGTACTGAGGAGCCAACAGAGTGCTAGCCCTAATGCAGTCCCGATCATTGTTCCAAGCGTCCCGATAACGCTTCCCTGAATCATGAAGATCCGCATGATGTTTCCGCGTGAAGAGCCGAGCGTTCGTAGTGTCCCAACGTCCTTAGTTTTCTCCATCACAGTCATGATAAGCGTGCTTGCGATGTTAAAAGATGCGACCAAAATGATCAGTGCTTCAATGATGACGGTTGCGATCTTTTCTAATTGCAGTGCTGAGAAGAGCGGTGCTTGTGCCTCCATCCATGTTCTGGTATCCGGCATCCCCTCTAACACACTAAAGTCAGCGGCATCTTCAATTTTTGTGGCGATCTGCGGTGCCAATTCGGCATCAGTTAGCCGGACAAAAATGAAGTTTACGCGATTCTCTTGGTTATACAATTTTTGTGCGGTATCTATATGGATGAATCCGAAGTTGTTATCATAAGCCTCCATCTCAGATTCGTAGAACCCAATGACAACAAAGTTTGCTAAGTCCGGTGTGAGTGTTCCGAGACCGCCAGGGTCCACAAGTTTAATCAGTAACCGTAAAACATCGCCTTTCATGACCCCGAGCCGCGTTGCCAATCGTCCACCGAGGATGATACCCCCGGTAATCGTTTCACCTTGTTTCATGAGCGCGGCTTTTTCAATCAGTTCCGAGTTTTGGAAATCCGTTGACCCCATGACAAATGTTGAGAAACCAGTAACTTTATCTTCCAGCACCGGATCAATCCCCTTAATATAGATGGCACCCTGAATGGTATTGCTATGTTCACGGAAAACACCGATCTGTGCGAAGATGACAGGCGATGCAGCGACGACGTTATCGATTGCCTCAATCCGTTGAATCCGTTCTTGGTAGCCTTTGAAAAAGCTGTGATCAAATATATGCAGGGCGACGTGTGCCTCATTCGAGAGAAACCGATCCTTTAGTCCGTGTTCAACGCCGTCTAAGACAGCGATCACGAGGATCACTGTTGCGACACCGAGTGCGACACCACCGATTGAGATGATGCTAATAATTGAGATAAAGGACTGTTTTCGCCGAGAACGCAGATAGCGGGAGGCTACAAACCATTCAAATTTCATATTTTTACCTATGGGATCCTTGACATCATTGCGTCGTAGTCTGCTTTTAGCATCCCGTATCCTATTGAATCCTCACATCGATTGCGTTTTTGTACAAATTTTTCGAGACGCCCTTCATAGTGCATCCCGATTTTCTGTAGCACCCGTTCGGATGCTAAATTGTTCTCAAAATGATACGCACAAATTCGATTCAATTTTAACACTTGAAAACCGTACGCGACGACCGTCTTTGCAGCTTCGGTGCAATACCCACCGCCCCAATACGGTTTACCTATCCAGAAACCGAGTTCGCCATTTTCGATCTCTGGGTCGAGTCTGATCTCTATGGCACCGATAAAGTTCTGTTCTGTTTTCAGTGTAATCGCGAAATTGAGTGCTTTGTCTTTCTCAAACTTTTTAGAACAGGAGCGAATCCATTCCTCCGCCATGCCATCTTCATAAGGGTGTGGCATATAACATAACGTTGCTGCGACATCGTATTCACCAGCAAGCCGTTGAATATCTTCAGCGTCCTCAAACGTCAGCGAGCGGAGTAGCAATCTTTCTGTAAGCAGCGGCGGTGCGGTTCTCATTTTAATTCTCCGGACGCATCTGCGGAAACAGGATGACATCGCGGATGGAATATTGGTTCGTCAGTAACATTGTCAGTCGGTCGATACCGATACCGAGTCCACCCGTCGGTGGCATGCCGTATTCTAACGCCCGCAGATAATCCTCGTCGACCATGAAGGCTTCATCATTGCCTGCCTCCAAACTGCTTGCCTGCTCAAGAAAACGTTGGCGTTGATCAACCGGGTCGTTGAGTTCGCTAAAAGCGTTTCCGACCTCCATCCCACAGATAAAGAATTCAAAGCGTTCAACGAATTCAGGGTTATCAGGCTTCTTTTTAGCGAAGGGTGACACCTCAATCGGATAATCGGTTATGAATGTCGGTTGAATGAGTTTGGGTTCCACAAATTCGTCGAAAAGTTCTGCGATAATTTTCCCTTTTGTTTCATCACCGACCAATTCAACACGTGCGTCAACGGCTGCTTGATACAATTCATCTGCTGATAACGGCACTGGATCTATACTGCTGTACTTCCGAACTGCGTCAACCATACTTAATCTTTCCCATGGGGGTGTGAGATCAAGTTCATGTTCCTGATAGGTAACCTTCGTTGTCCCGTGAACATTTTTCGCTGTATCAGCGATCAGCGTTTCAGTAAGTTCCATTATCTGAATATAGTCGGCATAAGCTTGATAGAGTTCAAGCATTGTAAATTCGGGGTTATGGTCTCTATCCATCCCTTCGTTTCGGAAGTCGCGCGAGAATTCATAAACCCGGTCAAACCCGCCGACGATCAAGCGTTTGAGATAGAGTTCGTTTGCGATGCGTAGATAGAGCGACTGTTCGAGCGTATTATGATACGTTGTAAAGGGTCGCGCGTTTGCCCCGCCGTAGATTGGTTGCAAGACGGGGGTCTCAACTTCAATGAAATTTCGGGCGTTGAGCATATCTCGAATCGCTTGGACAATCTGTGTTCTCTTAACAAAAACGTCCTTCACTTCAGGATTCATGATAAGGTCAGCGTATCGTTGTCTATAGCGCGTCTGTTTATCTTGCAAACCGTGCCATTTTTCTGGGAGCGGTCGGACAGATTTGGAGAGGAGTTCTATGGCATCGACAAGGACAGTCAATTCACCTGTTCGGGTTCGGAAAACCGTGCCTTCAGCGCCGACGATATCACCGGTATCAAACCGTCGATAGATTTTATACGGGTCAACACCGACTTTGTCGCGTCGGACGTATATCTGGATTTGCCCTTCGCTGTCCTGAAGATGTGCGAAGCTGCTTTTGCCGTGATCGCGTTTGGTCATAATCCTGCCAGCGATGCGAATGGTCTCTGCGTCTTCGGATGTCTGTTGGATGTCGGCAAAGTCTTGGTGAATTTCGGATGTCGTGTGTGTCGGTTCGTACTTATGTGGGTACGGGTCAACACCGAATTTGCGAATTTCGTCTAATTTCTCACGACGTTGCTGAATTAAGTCCTTTGTCTCTTCCACGGATGATGCCTCCTTTTTTGTCCTGTTTTTTTATAATTATACTTTAGTTGCACAAGTAAAGCAAACTAAAATATACGGATAGTCGATTATTGGTTTCCTGATGTCGGCAATTGATTGATACAAACACAAACTAACAATTTGTGTTACAACTCGTTCTTTTTGACGAAACCTCACTGACAGGTTTACATTCGGCATTGGTATTACTTCTCTTGTGCTTTCAGTTTCAGGTAGTTTTCGATAAATGGGTCTAAGGCACCGTCTAATACGGCGTTAACGTTCCCTGTTTCGACGTTTGTTCGCAAGTCTTTGACCCGTTGGTAAGGGTGTAACACATAGGAACGGATTTGGCTGCCGAAGTTAATCTCTAAACGTTCGCTGCGTTGTTTGGCGAGTTCTTCTTCGCGTTCAGCACGATATTTTTCGTGAAGGCGTGACCGGAGCAGCTTCATAGCGATCTCTCGGTTCTTATGCTGCGAACGCTCATTCTGACATTGTACAATAATCCCGGTCGGTTTATGTGTAATCCGAATTGCTGAATCTGTGACATTGACGTGCTGTCCACCGGCACCACTGGCTCGGTAGGAATCTATGCGTAAGTCTTCCGGTTGAATGTTGACTTCGACGGTGTCGTCGATTTCGGGTGTAACGTCAACTGCTGCGAAAGAGGTGTGCCGTCGCTTGTTAAAATCGTAAGGCGATAAACGGACGAGCCTGTGTACACCGGTTTCAGCCTGAAGGTATCCGTAAGCGAGGTTGCCTGTGACAAGGATCGTTGTGTTTTTGATACCGGCTTCGTCTCCTGCGGTGATGTCAACGATCTCGGTTTGGTAGTTGCGCCCGTCGCACCAGCGGAGGTACATCCGCATCAACATTCCTGCCCAATCTTGTGCGTCCACGCCGCCTGCTCCAGAGTGGATACTAAGGATGGCATTGTTTTCATCGAATTCGCCTCTCAGCATTAACCGGAGTTCCATCTGTTCAAGGCGGCTTGCGACGTTGTCTAATCCGTCTACGATTTCTGCTTGTAAACTGTTATCGTTTTCTTCATCTGCGAGTTCAACAAGCGTCTGAATGTCCTCAATTTTCAGGTAGAGTTCTTCGTAGGTCGTAACCTCATCACGGAGGGTGGAGATTCGTTGATTGGTTTCTTGGACGCGCTGTGTGTTACGCCAGAAGTCTGGGGCAATCGTAGCCTCTTCAAGTTCGGTTAATTCTTTGCGTTTTTCATCCAAGTCAAAGATACCCTCTGAGTTCTAAGAGCCGGGTCTGCATCTCTTCAGCCTGGTTTTTTAGGTTTATGAGCATATTTCTCCTCTGATTTATGAGCCATTTTTTTATTAAATTCACGTTATAACTAAGAATTTTGCCGCTGTCGTCGTATCACAATTAGGGTGCCGAACCATCCGACACAGATCATCACACACAGGATTGGGAACCAATCTCCGTAGCGCGTATAGAGGGTCTGTTTATGTTCCGCAGGTGCGCGCAGCGGTACCGACGCGACAAGTACCTCCTGCGTTGTATCTGGTGTAACCAAAGGTGTCGTTATCCGCCCGAACTTGTCTACAACGCAGGTAAAACCACCGTTTGCGGATCGGAACACAGCTATTCGATTCTCAACTGCGCGGAAGGGTGCCATCGATAGATGCAGTTCGGGGAAGGCAGTCCCATCGAACCAAGCATCGTTCGTGAAGATACCCATGACGTTGGCACCTTTTTTTATAGGTCTACGAAATTCGTCTGGGAACACCGATTCAAAGCAGATGGATGCCCCGACCTTTATCTGTTCAGACGGACGCTGTGGGTTCATCACACCCTCTGATAAAGCGGTTTTAGGCGGTTTAGATAGTTCTGTATCCGCTGTTAAGTTTGCATGAACCGGATTCTCAGTGTCTGTCTTATCTTTAACGATAAACACAGGTAAAAGGTTTACTGATTTTCCAGGCGTAAAGGGTTCAAACATGATAAAGTTCGGGATGAAATCAGGGAGCAGGTGTTCCAGCGGTACGTACTCCCCAAAGGGTACAAGATGCATCTTCGCGTAGTCGGCGTGTATCTTTCCATCTGGTGCTATTGAAAGGACGCGGTTGAATATGGGTTCGCCTGTTTTATCGTTATTTTTTGAAAATTTGCCGATAGCGTCGTCTGTTTTTCCTCTATTCGCTGTACCGAGGAGTATAGGTGTTGCTGTATCGCTGAGCATTTGAGAAAATCTTGCGTAGTAGGTCGGCCACATGCCTGTCAACGCCTCACTTCGGATGGCTGTTTCGGGCCAGACGATTAAATCGGGGTTCTCTTTATCTGCTTTATGGGTCAAATTGAGATAACGCTGTAAAATTTTCGGGAACTGGTTTCTATTCCATTTTTCAAGTTGTGGGATGTTGCCCGGAATGAGTGCTACGCGTAGGGTTTCCGTGTTTGTCTGAGTGCTTCTGTTTATCGGTTCAGCGTTCCGAAGTTGTAAGGCTCCGTAGCTGAAGCAGAAGATCATTAGAATCAGGGGGAGTACTACAGCTCGGATCTCACGTCGCCACTCGTGCCGTTTGCAAAGCAGGGTTGCGATGCCAGCGTTGAAAAGAACAATCACGAAACTGATGCCGTGTACACCGATGACAGAAGCGACTTGTATCGCAATGAGATTGTTCCACTGTGAGTACCCGACGCTCCCCCACGGGAATCCGGTTAGCATCCAGCTCCGCACCCATTCGAGTGCCGTCCAGATACAGGCGCAAGCGATCGGGAATAATATACCGGAATTCACGCGGACAAACTTCAGCAGGGCGGCGAAAACTGCAAAATAGAGAGCAGTATAGCCGACAAGGAGTAGGTAGCCGACCATTGTAGCATAGATATTCGCGTAAGGATAGAGGAGGGCGATTGCTGGGAGCAAACCTGCGAAGAATAGGAACCCTGTTAAATAGCCGACCCAGAACGCTGATTTCCAGTTGGTTGTCCGCATGATTGCAATGAAAAACGGCACCAGGGCAATCCAAGCGAATGGAAATAGGTTTAGCGTCGGGAAACTGAGAAACAGCAGGAATGCTGACAGTATCGCGAATAGATAGTGTTGATAGCGTTTCAAAAGGTTTTCCGTGGTAGTATCCTCCAAAATGTTCAATGTTGAACTCACTTTAATAATTTTATAGGACGGTATCTCTGGGTGTCAAGGAAATCTATTCCGCTGTTTTATTTTTGCTAAAAAAGGTTTGTTTTCAACAGGTGCGCGACTTTGATGAACACAAGTCGTTCGGTATTGCCTTCTACATCGCGGTTGTCGTTATAAACAATAAAAAAATTGCTTTCTGGACGATATTCATAGGCGAAAAGGGCAAAGACTCGGCGTTCTTTCTCTACGGTGAATTCAGCACTGGCTCTTGCATACATCCGCTGAGCGAACTGATAGTTGACGATGAAACGGCGGGTCCACTCCGAAAGTTGCCACTGTGTTGTCTCTGGTTCTCTTTCGTGTAACCGTTGTAAAATGAACTCAAAACTGAGTTTGGCGGTCGGACGAATGGTAATCTCTGGACGGATAAAGAAGGTGTCTTTATTGTCTCGGACCCCGAAGCTGCTCGTATTTCGGATCTGCACATATTTCGGTGGGAACCATCCGGCAAAGAACCGGACTGTTCTGTCGGTGAATGGGATGTTGTCTTCGTTAATGTGATAGTACCACTCAGGTCCGAGGAAAAAAAAGAGATCACGAACCCCGATAAGTCCGCTAAAACGTGCTCTATGGTTTGTCAGTTCACCGGTGTGGTTGGCGAGTCGTTCATACTCCGCTTCACCGCGAAGTCTTTCGAGTGTGCCTTTATATTGCTTATTATAGCGACTGTTGAGGACAAAGCCTCGTCTATCCACACGTGGTACAAACCCGGTTTCAGGGTTAAAGTGTTCCCCGATATCGGCGTAAATGGCATCCACCGAGAACACGTTGCTTCGGCGCACGAGTTGTAGAAAAATTAGGTCGTCCGCTGTGTTGTCTATCATTTCGAGTCCACCTGCTTTCCACTCTCTTGCGTATTCGAGGTTGAGGTTGAGGTCTGCGGGCAATTGGATGCGGGCATCCATTCCACCCGCCCGATCATAAGCGCGCCCGCGTTGTTTATTGACGGCTAAAACCCCGATAGATGATGTCCTGCCGACTTCGCGTTGCAATCTGAAGACAGCGTAATTGTAGTTGGCAAGAGGTAACTCGCCTGCTTCTAATTCTTTATCTGCATCTTCGGGCCCGGCGACGGCGCCCATAAAAGCCAAGTTGTACTTACTGAATTTTCCGATAGCCTTTCCACCACCGATCAAATCTTCAACGCGTCGGCTGTAGAACAGATCGAGCGGCATCTGAAAAAGTTCGTTCCCTTCAAGAAAAAAAGGACGTTTTTCAGGGAAACGGAGCGGTATATCGCTGAGGTTCACGAGGTCAGGGTCTGCTTCAATTTGTGCGAAATCCGGGTTCACCGTCAGGTCAACTGTGAAATCTTTAATCGGGTAGCGAAGGTCTAATCCGGCATCCGTTTTCACTGCTGTTTCTGTTTCACCATCGTTGGGTTGTAGTGCCTGCGGTTTTAGTGTAGCGTATGGCTTGAACTTAACAGGTCGCTTCGTTATGAGCTCCGAGATCGGGAGGTTTGTTAGCCTTCCGAATCTGGAAACGGCGTATTGACGTTCACCGAGATCAGTCCACGTCTGTTCTTCCGCTGGCACTTCATCGTTTCGCCAGAAGTTAATTCCCCAGGTCGCTGTTTGACTCGCTTTTGAGAACCGTAGTTCGGCGAATGGGATGGCGAATTCGGCTACCCATTTGTCTGTTTCTTTTGCTGCTTTGCCTTCCCAATCGCAGTCCCATGAGATAGCCGTTCCGATGCTGGATGAACCGGTGCGTCTATTGGCGCCTTCGTTTGTTAATCGCCTGTCGGTCTGTGTGCCGAGTGGGTTTAATGCGAAGGTGTAACAGTTCCTACCATCAAGAAAAGTATCGATTAAGACTTCGACGTGGTCATCGGAGAAGAAGAAGGCATCGCGTCGCGTCTGATTCGCGGCGAGGTTGTTCATATCTGTCTTGAAACATTCAAACGCGACATAGAGTTTATTTTCGTCATAAGCGACATAGATGGTCGTTGGTTGTGTTGCTGATTTGCCGCGCTGTGGTTCAAATTGAATGAGTTCACCGGTTTTCGCGCTATTTTTCCAGCAGGAATCATCTAATTTACCATCGATTGTTGGTGGGACTTCTGCGCGGATTGCTTCAATTTCTCGGACTGCCAGGGGGTCAGAAGATTCGTTATTTGCCTTCGCTTCTAATGTGCTAAGACCGCAGAGACAGTGTATAAGGGACACTATTACACTAAAAGCGTATAGGTTTTTGAACTGTGCTTTAATAGATCGCATTCGTTTATGTGTCGAAACCTCCTCTCCCTTTGTGTTAATTTCGTTACGATTTTAGCCGAAACGGTTTTTTCTGTCAACATTAGGGCGTGTGTAAATATTTTTTCATGGCTCTGGATTATATTATGTTATCTTTTGAGGTAAACGAATTAAAGCGATTTGCGTTATTAAGGTCAATTGCGTTATTATATAATAATAGCGGAAAGACGAACGAAAGCATACACAGAAACAGAAATTGAATTTTGATAGAAAGAGGAGTTACAACGCTGTGTACTTTTTTTTACACAAAAGCTTTATACTACTTTTACTGCTTATTATCTCGCTTCCGGTTCCTGTGCTCGCGGGCCCTGGTCGGACGGGTGCTCAGATATTGAATCTCGGTGGCGGTGCGCGGGCAAGGGCACTCGGTGACGCGTTTTATGCGATGTCGGGTGATGTGACAACGTCGCTTTGGAATCCGAGCGGACTCGCGGACCTGCCGGAAAGCAGGCTCCGCTCTGGTCAGAAGGCGGCACAAGCCTCGATGTTCTATTCGGATTACAGTGCACCTTTCGGTGAAGCGGGTGAAGGGTTATATTATACGTTCCTCTCCGGTGCGATGCCGCTCGGTGATTTCGGGACTATCGGTACGACGCTCCAAATGCAAGGACAAGGCACGATTGCTGTTACAACGGATTCGCCGGACGTATTACGTGAGGAGAGTCTTGGCACCAACTTCGCACTCACATTCTCCTATGCAGACCGAATCACAGAGTCTTTATCGGCAGGCATCAACGGTAAAATCATCCGGATGGTACTCGGACGCGAAAATGGGAGCTCTTATGCTGCCGATTTGGGTATGCAATACCTCTTGCCATTTGATCTGATGCCGACGACGCTCGGTGTTGCAATTCAGAATATCGGACCGGGTATCTCATTTATTGATGAGAACCAAGCCGATCCGTTACCGCGACTCTTTCGTGTCGGTACGTCTATAAGCCTTTACCGTGATAGATATAACCACCTCCGCTTCGTCAGCGGTATCACTGCTTATATTGATAAGTTGACAGAAGATGAAGACGAACTGGTGGTTGACTTAGAACGGCTGAATGCTGAAAGGGAAGAAAAACTGACGCGGGAGCAGTTGCTTTCGGATCGCGGTGTCGGTATCCGAGCGTTTGAATGGCGGCATCTGCAAAAGAATGTCGGCTTGGAATACTGGCTCGGCAATATTTTGGCACTTCGGGTCGGCTATAAAGTTGAACCCGGTATTAACCTCCTGAATCCAATGGACCATTTTACGGGTGGTATTGGCGTGAAGATATACCTATTTAATCTCGATCTAAGTTACGGTCCGAGTTTCGGTCCCAACAATCAACGGCTCATTGAAGCGACTGGAATTGTAATTTTTTGATAAGGAAATAACAGAAAGTGAGATTTAACACTAAAATTCTGATATGTGTGCTACTGTTAAGTTTGCTGTCCAATGTCTGCTTAGCTTCAGATGGTTTCCGTGCGGAACCGTTTACGGCTTTCTATCTGGAGTCGGCGCTCGGTAACCGTACATTGGCGAATGAATCCTTAACGGTCGGTGAAGTGCTACAACCTCGGAAATCTCCAAACGAGGCGTTCCTCTATTCGCTTGTGATTCCGGGTATGGGTCAACTCTATACAGGTGCTAAGCACGGTTATCTTTATACCGCGGCAGAGGTCGGTTTTCTGGCAACCTTTTTTATTTTAAGAAATTCTGCATCAAACACACGTGACGACTATCGTGATATTGTCAGAGAGAGTGTCGTCTTTATCGGTGCGGGATCCTTTGAAGATTGGGACCCTATAGAGGATTTTGAACACGCCACACAGTATGAAACATGGAATCACGTCTACGATTCTGAGGCGACGCGCGCACGCACCGGTAAGTGGTACTGGAGTGATATCGATCCGAACCTAAAGAACGAGAAACATGGCGATATTGAAAATAAAGGTATCAGTTCAAAACGTCGATTGGAGGCTTTTGAATTGCGGCAACAAGCCAACGATACCTTTGAACGTGCGAGATTCTTTTTAGGTATGGCGATCCTAAACCACGTTGTTAGTGCCGTGGAGGCGCGTATCACGACGAAACGTATCAACGCACGTTTAGAAAGTACAGCGGCGCAGGCACAAACCCGAATGTTTGATATAGATATAAAAACGGATGTGTTAACAGGCAGGACCTCCGGTGCTTTTGTGCTACGGAAAAGGTTTTAGTTTTATCAAAAGGAGCCACTATGCCATTAGAGATACCACAACTTCTGGATGCGCTTAATTCCGTTACCGCGATTCCGATTATCCCTTTCAAGGACGGTAAGATTGACGACACCGGACACGCCAAAAACATCGACTATTTGATGCGGAACAATTACCTCGATGAAGGACGCAAGCGCGTCATCGCTATTGCTGGAACAAGCCTGATTCACCACATTAGTGAAACCGAGCAGCTTCGGCTTATTGACAAAACTGGACAGCAGATAGGAGATGATGGTATCTTTATCTCCGGTATTGTACCCAACCCCATCCCCCAAGCTGGTCAACTCGTTGAGGCGCAGTCCGAACTCCAAAGACCGCCGGATGCGTACCTACTCATGCCACTGACCGGGGTCTCAAATCCTGAAGGGGTCTACCAACAGTACATGGAATTCGGTGAGAGATACGGTACAGCTTGCGGTGCCCGGTTTCTCTACTATTTCCGTCAGAAACGCGATCTATCAGCGGTTATCCGTCTCTTGAACGATTCTCCACATTTCATCGGTGTGAAGATCGGAACGGGTGAAGAGGATGTTGAACGGCTTGTTGAGGGTGTTGGTGACAGTGGTATTGTGATGTGGGGTATCGGGGACAGATGTACGCGTCCGGCACAGTTAGGGGCGGTAGGACACACCTCTGGCATCGCGGTGGCTTTCGCGCGTGCTTCGGACGAGATCAATAACGCCCAACGTCGTGGCGATTACGAGACTTCTGCCCGGATTGAAGCCGACATCGCGCCACTTGAAGAAATCCGTTTCATGAACGAGCGGATTTATAACTATTCGGCAGTCGTTGAAGCTATGATTCTAAGCGGTTTCGACGATATTGCTGCGGGGACCGGCGGACCCTTCAATCCACGCGTGCCAGCAGACATTCAGGAGCAGCTCCGCAGGATAACACAGGACTTAAAGCGATACCATTAAAGAAAGACTTTTGAACATGTCTTACGATAGTTTAGCATTACGCGTTATTGCCAACGAATTCAGCGAAACCCTTTTAGGCGGTACGATTCGACATATTGAACAGGTGAACGCACACACTTTCTCGTTCAAGGTCGGTCATGCTGCGGAAACGCATTGGCTGACGCTATCCGCACATTCGGTGCATGCCCGTGCACATCTCATTGAGAAACCGCCCCCTGCTCAAAAACAGTCCTATCTGGCAGATTTTCTCACGACGCACCTCAGGCGTGGCAAGATTACCGCGATTGAGCAGCTCGGTTGGGATCGGATACTTAAAATCACCGTTCAACCTGTCTCTGATGAACCGATACAACCGCCCCCGAAAGCCATTATTGCAGAGATGATGGGTAAACATAGCAACATTATCCTCATCGATGCATCTGATGATAGGATTTTGGAAAGTCTCAAACGCATTGATGAGACGGTGAACCGATATCGAGAGGTTTTACCGGGTGAAACGTATCGTCTGCCACCGCAGCAAGGGAAAGTTGATCCGCTGACACTGAGCAAAGAAACGTTTACGGAGCTCTTTGATGGACAAGTAGAAGTTGGATGGCGACAGCTTTTTGACAAGATAGACGGTTTCAGTCCAACACTGTCGAAGGAGGTCGTTGCACGGGCAATCGAAACGGACCTTTGGGATGCTTATCAACAGGTGATCGCCTATTTTGATCCGGTGAATACAACACCGCAACTGATCATGGACGGAGATGAACCGCTTGCGATATCCGCAATGCCGCTACAACAATTCCGAAACACCACCACGCAAGCCTTTGACACGATGAATGCCGCTGTCGCTGCATACTACGAGGCAATCACGCTGAAGGAGCGTATCGTCTCTGAACGGAATGTGCTGAAGCAGGCGTTGAAGAAGCAAGAGAATCTACTCCGGCGGAAAGCGAAAGCACTGCAAAGCGATTTGGAACGCGCAGAAAAATCAGAAGATTACCGTATTCAAGGCGAATTGATCCTTGCAAATCTACACACGATGACCCGCGGACAGGAACGGGTCGAGTTACAGAACTACTACAGTCCTGAACTCGAAAAGTTGACAATCACGCTCAACCCTGAACAGACACCCTCCGAGAATGCGCAGACCTATTTCAAGAAATACACGAAGGCGAAACGCGGGTATGCGCGTATCCAGCAGCTCGTCTCAGATTTGGATGCCGATCAGGAGACATTGCAGCTTTATGTATCCGAGTTGGAATCAGCGAAGACTTTAGAAGACCTTCAACACCTCCGTAGTGTGTTTACCCAGAACGGCTATCTCAAAGCACCGCAAGGCAGAAAGCAGAAGCAGTCAGTAGGCGAAGGTCCCTTCCGCAGGTATACCTCAACGAATGGTTTCCAGATGTATGTCGGCAAGAACAGCCAATCGAACGATCTGCTCCTACGTCAGATTGCCAAACCGAGCGATATGTGGCTCCATGCTAAACAGATTCACGGTTCGCATGTCATCATCCGTAACCCAGAGAACCGTCCGGATATTCCGATGCCGACGTTATTACAAGCCGCGCAACTTGCTGCCTACTACAGCAAAGCACACCACGCCAGTAATGTGCCTGTTGACTATACGTGGGCACGGTATGTTGTGAAACGGAAGGGCAACGTTGCAGGGTACGTGCATTATACACGTGAAAAGACGTTGTTTGTTGAACCTGCAGTTCCATCATCGAAGAAAAAATAAAGACCCAGTTTTACTATACATAACCCAAGTTGCCACTTGTAAATCCATGGGATATCCTTTATAGTGTTTTTAACGCAAAAACAAAAGGAGAACCCCATGGACTTGACTATTGTAGCACTTTATACGATTTGTGACGATCTTTTAATCTCAATCGGGCATC
>JAJDTJ010000052.1 GCA_022827225.1 Candidatus Poribacteria bacterium
AATCAGTCTCATTGAACAACTTTTCCCCAAGTCGATTCATGCGGTGTCAGCAGCCGGTTTTGAGTTGAAAGTGCTTTTGTTTGTTATCGCAACGAGTATAAAGCAGCTATTTGGATAAAGGTAGCAACTTGGGTTATTATAGAACATAGCGTTGATTTCATGTACCAATACTCCACTACTGTTTTCGATTACTACGTGCAATTAGGTTGTCAAATGGAAGGACGTTATCTTCCGTCCTTCCAATCTTCCATACTCTGTAATAAGTCCTACTTACGTATCAGCATTTTACGCGTTGCGGAGAACTCGCCTGCTGTGAGTGTGTAGAAATAGATACCACTTGCGACGGGTTCACCGAGATCGTTTCTGCCGTCCCAGTACGCTGCGCGGCTGCGGTTCTGATACGTACCCGCCGGTTGATGTCCTAACGTCAAAGTTCGGACGACTGCTCCGTTGGATGCATAGATTGTCAAGGTGACCTCTGTAGGAGCCGCCAGCTGATAGGGTATCCATGTTTCAGGATTGAACGGGTTCGGGTAGTTCGCAAGCAGTGCTGTCGTTTGCGGTGTTAGCGATTCCAAAATCTGTTCCAACACCTGAATTCCACGTTGATATGAAACCCTATCTGATGCTGAGATTTGGATACCTTGTGATGCTTCGCGCCTTGCGAGACTTAGCCACTGCTCCACCTGGGTTGCTGACAGCGAATGGATAGAAGGTGCGCCTGCGGCGTTCCCTATCGCATTTGCGGCTAGCACGAGGTCTTGAATGTTAACTTCACCGTCTCCGTTCAGGTCTGCATCATTCTCGCCAGACGCTCCGATACTCGCTGCGATCAGTATTATATCTTGGATATTGACTATACCGTCGCCATTTAGGTCGGCTACGACTTCGGGGACAGCGATTACGTCAGGAAATGCCCATAAGAGAACTGTTCCGTCAATACTTCCACTTGCAATCGTGGTACTGCTAGGACTAACAGCGACACTCGTAATAGAATATGTATGCCCGTGAAGTGTTCTCAGTTGTTCGCCCGTGGCAATGTTCCACAAGCGGATGGTTCTATCGTAACTTCCACTGACAAGGATCCTACCATCAGGACTGAAGACAATACTGGTTGCAGTTGCGGGCAGATCAGTCGGTAGGTCCTCTGTCAATTCTTCTGGCGTTCCTACGACTAATTCTGGGGCAATCGGTCTACGGAATGTCTGTAGAAGTTCGGCAGTAGCGACATCCCAAAGAGAGACGGTGTCGCCGCCGCCGCTGGCAAGCATTTTACCATCCGGGCTGAACGCGACTGTCCAAACATCATCTTCGTGTTCGCTGATAGTGTGTATGACATCGCGCGTTTCGAGATCCCACAAGATAATCCTATCGTCACGACTCCCACTGGCGAGCATGGTTCCATCGGGACTAAACGCAAGTGTTTCAACACCTGCTTCATGTTGCCACAACCCTCCGATGTACCGACCTGCGGTAACATCCCATAAACGGATGCTGTCATCCTCACTCCCACTTGCCAAGATACTTCCATCCGGGCTGAAGGCAAGACTTATCAGGTAGGAATAATGTCCTCTGAGTGTTTTTATGTGTTCGCCGGTAATAGCGTCCCATAAACGGACGGTATTGTCTTGACTTCCACTTGCGAGCGTTCTGCCATCAGGTGCGAAAACAACAACGTCAACGTCATCTTGGTGTCCGATGAGGGTATGTCGCAGTTTGCCTGTGTCAGCATCCCAAAGGCGGATGGTTTTGTCCCAACTCCGAGTGGCAAGGATACTGCCATCAGCATTAAATGTAACACTCAGGACGGCATCTGTGTGTCCTGTGATGGTTTTCAGGTGTCTACCGGTGCCAGGTTCCCAGGAACGGATAGACGCATCCCAGGCGCCGGTAGCGAGGGTATTTCCATCCGGTGTGAAAGCGATACTATAGACATCAGCGGTGTGTGCAGTGATTGTGTGTAGGAGGTCGCCTGTGTCAGCGTCCCACAATCGGACGGTATCGTCTTCACCGGCACTCGCGAGCAGACTCCCGTCAGGACTATATTTCATATCGTAGATATGGGATGTATGTCGAGTGAGCGTCTGCTTAACTGTCCATGTGGCGGTATCCCATAAATGGATAGCGGCATTCAAATCACCGCTGGCGAGGGTTGCGCCATCAGGGCTGAGTGCAACGCTCGCGACATTATCTCTATGTTCTTCAAGGGTTTGCTGAAGCGTTCCTGTAGCCACATCCCATATCCCGATGGTATCGTCTCGACTTGCGCTGATGAGCGTGCTGCCATCACCACTGAAAACGAGGCTATTGACACCTTCGGTATGGCCCTCAAGCGTTTTCAGGAGTTCGCCGGTTTCGGGGTTCCATAGACGGATCGTATTATCTCTGCTGCCACTTGCGAGTAGGGATCCATCGGGATTGAAAATGAGGCTACGGACGCTCCGTCTGTGTTCAGCGAGGGTGTGCAAAATTTCACCGGTTTCAGGGTTCCACAAGTGGATGCTCCCAGTGATACTTCCACCGGCGATTATATTTCCATTGGGAGAATACGCGAGAGCGGAAACACTAGATCCTGTGGTAAAGAGGGAAATTTCTTCATGGGTAGCAGTATCGTAAATCCAAACGCCGAGGGTCCCCGCGGCGGCAAGCCGCGTGCCATCAGGTGAATACTGAATTTCATATAACCAACCTTTACCGAGTCGCGCTGTAGCCCCTTCGGGTAGATGCCATTGTGGTGAATCTTGAGCAAAAGTGTTAGAAGAGAAAAATAGAACTACGAAACAAAAAATAGCCAATATGGAAAAGAATACAGTTTTCATAGGTTTTCCTTTTGTTGTTAAGTTGCCAATTTTAGGCAATCTGGATTTAGAATATATCTCATAAATATTTGTGGCTGTTACACTATAACGTGAGTTTGATAAAAGTGAGACGTTAGGTTTCGCTTAGATTTACAACCAGCAACTTAGGTTATAACTGGTCAATATTTTTTTATTTAACTTATAAGATTATGAATCCTATAATTACAATATTATATAGTATTTTGAGGAAAAAAGCAACAAATTAAATAAAAATATAATTTCAGGAACGGTGTAAATACTTTATCTAATTCAGGTTAATTAGAATTCTCCGGAGACAGAGATACGTTGTGAACCGCCGAGGGTGTGAGTGTTGAAAGCATAGTTAATAAAAAAGGACATAGCATTTACTTTAACACGGAGTCCTGCACCTGCGGAGAGTCCGTGTCCGTTCCATCCGCCGCGGAGTGCGACGGTGTCAAAGAGCCAGTATTCTGCGCCTGCCCGTAATATGATCCCGCCGCCATCGCTACCTTCTTCAAGGTCTGCCTGATCGGTTTCAAAATCTACACCGATTGCCCCTTTGCCGAGGCGTGGCACGGTGAAATGGTAGGCGGTGCCGAATCGGATCCGTCGGGTGCGGGTGAATGTTGGTGTCTCAGGTGTATCCCATCGGATCTGCGTGCCTGTGGCATCGAGTAACATTGCACCGACTCGGAGTCCTTCGTAAGGCTCTGCGATCAATCCAATGTCAATTCCGAAACCGGTTCCGCTGTTTTCAAAGATGGACTGGCTGAGGAGTTTGAGGTTGCCGCCAACTGCGACCATTGAATGGATCTGGCGTGCATAAGAGACAAGCAGGGCGTTATCGGTATTGCTGAAATACTCTGCGATTTCGGGTTTGTCGATATAGAGTTCACCCTCATCTTTAATACCGTTGCCGTTTTTGTCTTGAAAATCCCCAAGGATACCGTTGTTGTTGAGGTCTATGAAGGTTGTGCGAGGTATATCGTCAACGCCGAGGCGAATCCAACTCAGGCCGAGGCTGCCGATATCCTCAATTTGATAGACGTAGTTGAGGAAATTATAGGAGACTAAGCCTCTGCTGAGCCAGCTGCCGTCTCCGGTGCTAAAGGTATCGGAATACATCGCCGAAAAGCTGTGTTTCTTGACTTTGGTAAGTCCTGCGGGGTTCCAATAGGTAGCAGTTGCGTCGTCGGCGATAGCGACAAACGCGCTGCCCATTCCGAGTGCGCGCGCGCCTACACCGTGGCTGAGGAATTCGGCGGCGTGCGCGCCTTCGTCTGCTGCTTCGACAGTTGCAGTTAAAATGAGACTTGCTATCAGAACAAAAAAATAAAAGAGTCGAATCTTCATCATAGTTTAAGACTGGATATTTGTGTAAAAACTAAGAATCTAATTGCGTAATAGTTAAGTATTCGTTATCTGAATCAGGATTTTCGGGATTATAGACGCTTCTTAGCTGACATAGGATTAAACTTACCCTCCTGTTTGGGTGGGGTATCGTTGCCTATCAGTCTATAAAAATAAAGTCAAAGAATTCACCCGAAACAACAAGATCGTCAAGTATCAGTTCCGCCGTGACCTCTTCAAAATTTTCGTCAGACTCCAAGGTTACTTTGATAGTGCCGGGTTCCGGCATTTCGTCTTGGCGTGCCTTGATAAGTTCATCGAGCGTTTTCGGGGGCATCTGATCTTCAGATACCTCACCGAAGTTGAAATCGAAGTCAAAGCTGAGATCAAACAAATCGATGGTAGCGGCTTCTACTGTTAGTTCCGCGCCTCCGGATTCCCAATCCGAGGGGATATTCAGGGATATATCTTTTTCAAGGGTCCGTGCTTTGTCCTTGGCAATACTCCAATGCTGTAATATCACGACCGTGACCGTCATCTGCGTTCCCCTGCGAATTTGGTCTGGCACCTCTACATCTATGATTTCTGCCGTGGCAATCTGCGGTTTATCAGTGATCTCGATAGAGACCGACTTCAAGGTTGCTCTTCCGGCAGCATTTCTCAACGGATCGGTAAATTCGCCGACTGCGTACTCGATATTTTCATAGGTATCGAAGAACGGGTCGGCTGAAACCGTGCGCCATCGTTGTGTATAAGTTTCTTCGGTTTCCTGAAACGATAACACCAATGTTCCTGTTGAGGTGCTCTGGGTCCACTCCTGCCGGAGTGCGTCTACTGTCCATGCGATAACAGGCGTAATTGCCCATTCTTGACCGTAAGCGACTTGAGATTCGGACTGAATCGGTTCATCGGAATTGACGGGGTGATAAGACACTGAAACTGGGATCATTGCTGGGGCGTCTCCGAGTTCACCGACAACTGCGGCAGACAAATCCTTGGTTAACGTTCCGATCGGTGCGCCATATTTAACGACAGATTTATAGGATGCTTGTAAATTGGCGATAATTCCGGCAGTCGTTGCCCGATACACGGGTAGCGAGATTGCGCCTCCATACGCCATCGGGTGCCCAAACGCCACAAAGCTGCCATCTGAATAGACTTGCGTCACGGTGCCGTAAGCCGTAAAATTAATGACATCGCCGGTGGCGATCGCAGCACCTATCATGTCGCCGGGCTCTAAATCCGCTGATGCAGGCGGCGCGTTGGCAGGTGCCCCACCGACATCGGCAACCAAATCAATGGCATCAAATCGCCAGGATTTCAAACGCTCGCTCACGGCTTCAACGCGACGCGGATTCACGCCGCTAACGACTAACGGTGTTTTTATTGGCATTAACCGTCTGTGAACATGCGGTGCCGCTTGAGCATCCATGAACTCACCCAATGGACGGTGATCGCGCGCCGCCTCCATCGCGTCAATAGCGGTTACCCAGAATCGATAGGGTGCTGTGCTGAAATTATCGCCATACGCCAAAGCACCCAGGACACGTCCCGGGGGGCCTACAGGACTGCCTGACATGCCTGAAGCGATCCCGCCTCTTTCTTCAAGCAAGGCATCCGTCAATTCAAACTCATAGAGCGGAAACCCCAAACTCAGATCTCGTTTGCCCAAATACTTTACCTTGATGCGCACTTTCTGTGTGCCATCAAGGACCGTGATCAGGTCAAGTTCGCTGTCCACTGCTAATGCCTCTACTTCCGCGGCGTACATGCTCCGGAGAGTCACGTCTGAAAGTATCGGTAGCCCATAGGTACCCTCATCGGTTTCGGTAACTTCGACTGCTTCAGCAACTTCCGAATCTTCTGTCTCCGAAATCGAGCCGACTTCTTCATCGGAGCCACAACTCAACTGAAAAAATATTAAAAAAATAAGACTCGCTAAAGGCAAAAAACGTTTCATTTAAACAAAAATCTCCAATTTGAATTGAACGGGACGGACGCAATTTTTGACTGTAGGCGGTTGTGTTAGATGAAATTTTTCGGGAAATACAGCGTTCTGGCAGCACAAACTAACAGTTTATGGTACAAAAGAGCATCATGCGTAAGTCCTATTGAAATTGTTATGGTGTTGTCAGTAATGCAATATTATTTAATACCATTTCTGAGTAACCGGTTCGTGGTGGCGCAATTCATTGCGCCTCGTGTCTTTGAAGTGGACCTGGTTAGTTGACGGTTTAAAGTAGAGCTATACGGCGTTGGATTCTGACCGTTTTGTGTAGATGTCAAATGTAAATATTCAAAATTGTTTTTCCGTGCTGGATTTTCCGTGGAATGTCGCTCAATCCAGCCTAGGGACTCCATTTAAGTCAATTTTCATAATTGAACCGGCAATAGTTAACCTGGTGCGAAGTCGTAGATCGGTTCACGAATAATGACACTCAAGACGCTCCAGAACGCGCCTACACAGTATTCGCCGAGGATAACACCGAAGAAGAAGAAAACCATTGTTCGATAAGTACTCGGTCCGCCGAATCGGAGTGCGAACCATTTGAGGGCACTGCTGATGACAAGGCAACTCCAAAAATAGCCGACCCCAAATGTCATAGAGATCGGGTATCCTGCTGGGTGGAGGGGCCACCAGATAAAGCGCATGCGCATCATCATGAGGAAGAAGGTGAATCCCATACCGCCTGCCATAAACCCCATTGCGGGTATATTCGGGTCGCGCGGGAAAGCGAACAGACCGGCGAGCCACCCGAATTGACCGATGTGTCCGACTGAGGGTCCGATACCGCCGCCTGCGCCTGTGACTGCGCCGCCGAGGCGGTAGAGTTCACTCAGCGTAGCCCAGAAGGATGCGAGGGAGCCGAGGACGAGAGCGATAATCATCGCCAGGACCAACCGTTTTGTATTCATATTCGCGCGTTCTGCCATCTTAAAGGCTTCAAGTTGATGCGGCATAATGTGTTCTCGGTAGCCGCGCCCACTGAAAAACCAGAAGTATGGGAAGACCGTTAGATTATTCGGTCCGATGCGTCGCGTGCCGAGGATATTGACTAAGAACTGTTGTGCGTTACACATCCCTGCCATCTCATGAGCGGGTGGACCGAGTTCAGCACGAACGCGCGTAATGGCTAACGAGATGGCATAGAAGAACGCGAAGAAGGGGAGAATGATCGGGAGCGTCATTCCGGCGTGCAGACAGAACCAGATGATATAGAGACTGGCGAGAACAATAAGCAGGAGTGCTGTGCGGTAACGGATGGGTTCCTGTGAGTCGTCAATACCGCCGGACCTGCCGAAGATAGTGCGGACAACATTGGCGAGATGTCTACGCGTCACGAGCAAGGCGATGACAAAGATCGCCATCCAACCCCCGATGGATTGTTCACTACCATACGGGAACGGTGCTGGTATCCCGACTGCGCTGCCGAAGACGCGCTGTGCTTTCTCAAAGAGGTAGAAGAACCAGAGCGAAAAAGAGAGATCAAGCGGCAATAGGAAACCCAAGCCGATTACAAATGGGTAGAGCGGTACAGGGATATTACCGACAGCGTTCCACGGTTTTTCTGTGAAGAAAGTTCCCCAATTACGGGCATTGTGTCGGACACTGAAGTCTGGTAGTACAGGGAAGAAGTGTGCCAATCCGTGCCAGATATTCAGAAGTGCTGCGGCGATGAACCCGTACCAAAGGATCCGATTTCGGAAGAGTTGTGCTGTCCCACCGCCTTCCGTAATTGCCATTGGAAGTTGGATGATCGGATATGCGAGTTTTTCGTGTTCTGTCCACTGTTTCCGAATGAGGACGTTCAAGCAGATCATGATAGTGCCGAGGGCAAGGATGAAGGATGTCCACCACAATGTCGGTCCTACCCATGCCCCGCCGATTTTAGCGTTGTAAAACGGGGTGTTGCCTTCGTAAAACCCACGGATAATCTCTCTATCTGCGACGACGAGGTGCTGTGGGATATAGCTGTGGAACATATCTGCCCAGTCGTTTTCAATCGTTGCGAACCAGAATGCGTGCGGGAGTGCCGGAATCGTCAAAGCCAACGTATCGTGTCCTGCTAAGCCTGATGCGATAGAGAGCATGGCATAGATAGTAATCATCTCGCCTTGTGTCAACGCTGCTCGCGGCGCGGTTCGCTTCAGGAAAAGGTTAATCAGGATGAGGAAAAAGATATTGAGAACGACATTCCAGAAGAGGGAAATAGTCGTTGGGTGTCCGGAGTGCCAGACGCACTCGACTTCAATGACCCAAAAGACATTAGGCGGGATGAGAAGGATAGCGATGAGTATGGCACGCCATGTGACGCCAGATGCGCGGTGTTGGTCTTGCTCGTTTAGATTTTGCACAATCTATTTTCACTTTCTTTTTAGCAGTCGGAAACCATCAGCGGTCAGGAATCGGCAGGTTTCTGGTTATTGAATATGTTCTTTATAGCAATAATTTATCCACCAGAGTCGTACCGAAAGCCGAAAGGTTGCATAGTTACCGCCCCGAGTGCCGACAGCCATTCGTTAGAAGTGTGTTGGTGGCGGGTTCTCTTTCAATTCCCACAAAATATGTCCGAATTCAAACGCCCCGGCTGCGTTTCCTTTGATGAGTTCACCATCAATACCCCAAGCGAGTTTGTAGGCTGCGAGGATTTGTGTCAGCGAATTTTCGACGCTCCCGTGGCAGAGCAATGCGACAGTGCCGCCGCCACCACCACCCGTAATCTTGGCACCGTAGATGCCACCTTGTTCTCCGATTTTTTTAGCGATGCTGACGAGCCCATCAACTTCGGGTGAACCGAGTCCGGCAAGGTCGCGGTAACTTGCATTGGATTCATACATAAGTTTCCCTGCTTCCCTGAGATAGCCTTGGATGTGCTCTGGGTCGCTATCCGCATTTTTTATGACAGCGATCAATTGCTTGGTACGCGCGTTTTCATAAACCATGTGTTCGACTCGGCTTCTCACGGGATATAATTTCTCTGGTTCCACTTGCGTCGCGGTATCAACGGTATCACCGTATTTCTCAAGAAATTCTTCGCCAAGTATCTCTTCGGGTAACAGGTGTTCACATTGCTGACGAAATTCGTGTACAGAGATGTTGCATAAGTAGTTATCTGCTAACGCCTCCGAGATATTGTGAGTGGAGTCGCTTTCATCGGCTTCCGATGCAAAAGCGTCCTTCAGGATCGTCAATCCGATGAAAGCCCCGATGCGTGTATCAATGTAAGCGGTGCTTGATGTGCTTCTTCGGACTTTTGTATGGATACCGATGAAACTGACGTTTGAGGGACAGGCAACAAATTCGAGGATCTTATCGGGTTGACAAAGGATCGAGAGAATTTTTGTTGAAGTTCCAGCGACGACGGTCACCTGGTCCATGATTCCACACGGGGCACCGGCGATCCGATTTTCGACGATTTGTGCGAGGCGCGCTATCTCCATTGCGCTGAGTTCTAAGTTATAGAGTTGATTAAGAGCCATCAAGGTTGCGACTTCAACAGCGGCAGACGATGCGATACCACCGCCTATTGGAATATCGCTTTTAATAATTATAACCCAAGTTGCTACCTTTATCCAAATAGCTGCTTTATACTCGTTGCGATAACAAACAAAAGCACTTTCAACTCAAAACCGGCTGCTGACACCGCATGAATCGACTTGGGGAAAAGTTGTTCAATGAGACTGATTG